>PAUP01000098.1 GCA_002712765.1 Cytophagaceae bacterium
ACAGTGGTTTGGAAAAGGAACAAACTTGCATCGTGTTTGGGATACCCAAATGATCGAGCAATACAGTATGTCGTATACCGAATTGGCTATGAATGTAGGCGATCTTAGCAAAAAGCAACGCAAAGCCTTACAACAAGGCACGCACTATGACTGGATGGAAGATTCTAGAACACTAGTAAAGGATATTTATGCAAAGACCAAAAAGGGAGAAAAACTAGGCTATCGCTATATGTATGACTATTTTGATCTTTTAGAAAAACAGCTACAAAAAGGTGGAGTGCGATTGGCAGGATTGCTCAATCAGATCTTTGACTAATATCTCTGTATTTTTTTTGGACCTTCTTCTGTTGTAAGCATTTCTTGTTTGTATTGTTTTGGGGTCAAATCATTATACTTTTTAAAAATGCGTGTCAAATGGCTCTCATCTGTAAACCCTAATTGATAGGCAATTTCTGAAACGGTAAAATCGGTATTGTTGAGCCTGTATTTGACAAGGTGAAGTTTATACATCAGTATGTAGTGATGCAGCGAGTCTCCCGTTTTTTTCTTGAAGTAGGCGCTCAATGCACTAGGTGTCATGTGAAACTTTTCTGCAATAGCACTAATTTTCATCAAATCGGTCTCGTAAACATGCTGTCTGATATAGGCCAAGATTTCATCAATGGTGGCATGCGTATCTTTTCCTTTGGTAATCACGGGGCTAAAATCCCCTCTAATATTTCTGGCAATGATACTCAAGGTTGTACTTACCATATTAGAAATATTGTGTTTATAAAATTCTTTTTCGGCTTTGTATTCTCGCAGTATGGCCTCGTGAATATGCCAAATAAGGTTGCGATCATAATTGTTTTGCATGATATCTCCAGGCAATAAATTGGGATGGTGAATAATATGTTCAATGCGGTGTAGCCAAAAGGAGCGATCGGGTAGATTCATCTTGCTCGAAAAAAGAGCCTCGGTAAATTGGAAGTAGCAAAAGTTAGTCTCTTCCTGAATCTCAAAATGATTGTCGTCGTTTGGGGCGACCAAAAAGATATCTCCCTTTTCATAACTCACGATAAATTCATTGATAAAATGTCGCCCTTTTCCTTCGATAATAAAAATGATTTCAAAGTAATTTCTATGGCCAGAATCTTTTAAAACATCCGTTTTTACGAACTGTTTTATGTGAAAAATGTCATTGAGACTAAATCGTTGCATAGTAAATTACTTGACGCATCGCTATTGATAGTTTTTGAGCGATCTTCTAACGAAAACGTTTTCGCTGTGCTTATTGTCAGTAAGTTACGAATTTTGTACAATTTTTACTCGAAAATTTACAAGAACTAATTTGCTATGCGCGCATAATTTTGTCCCGGTTAATAAGAGTAGTTTTTTCATATTAAAAGAGGTGCTTAATAAGTTGGTTTAAGATTGGTTGTTTTTTGTTTTCACAAGCACCTCTTTTTTTTATAACGCTAAGAGAATCCTTCTATTTTTTTACCAAAAAATAGAGACTAATCATATCGATGGCTGTTTCCCCTAAGACAGTCATCATTATATCTGGGAAGATCCAATACAAGTGATGCCGAGTAACCCCTAAACTCAAGTTACATTTATCTTCCCAGATTTTTTTTACCTGAGCTTTCACCCCAATACCCCAAATCATTTGCCCAATCAAGATTGTGAATCTTGTGTATTATTCATTCAGTTTATTCGAGCGGCGACATAGGTCTTATCACAAGAGTTGCGAAATAGTATTACTACTTGTAGTCTAGGCGTTTGTAAAAAGTAGACTTATTGTATCGTTCTAAAAGTGAGATTTATTCTAGGGCCCACTTTTTTGGCGGTTTTTGGAATTTGATGTTGCCATAAGTTTTGCGTTGTTCCTTTCATAAGTAACAAACTCCCTGCGGTGAGTTCCATTTTATAGGTATTTTTCTTAGTTGCCTTATCTCTAAATTTAAAAATTCGCGTAGCACCAAGACTCACCGAAGCGATAACGGGATGAGGTCCCAATTCCTTTTCGTCATCGGCATGCCACCCATTACTGTCTTTGCCATTGCGATAGAGATTGAGTAGGCAGCTGCTAAAATGATGTCCGGTTAGAATTTCTACCTTTTGTTTTATTTCGCTTAAAGCGGAAGTAAACTCATGAGGGTACATTTTAATATTCGAATAGCTGTAAGGCATACCATTATTGCCATAAAGTGCTGTAAGTCGGGGTTGAGGATACACTTTGCCAAAAACAGTAATATCGTCTTGCTGCCAAGGTGTTTGCGCTAGCAATAGCTCAAAATACTCTTGGGCCGCAGTGGCGTCTAAAAACTGCGGGTAGTAATAACAACTAGCGCCAGGTAGTGGCAATAGTTCTGGAGTCGTGTCAAATAGTGTCATAAGCCTAAATAGAAATATGCCCAATACATCAGCCCAAATTGCAAGGGCAAACGCAGCCAGATAAACCACATCGGGACCTTACCCTTGATACGCTCATTGCTTAGCATATCGATATGCACTGTCAAAAACACCGCCAACATCGCGATAATACCATAGATTGCCCAGTCTCTTGTTGCTTCAAAACAAAGGGCAACACCCAAGATAATCTCGGCTATACCACTGTAAAACACCATCGCTTTAGGGGCTGGAATGTACCCAGGCATAATGGCGCGATAAGCTTTGGGTTTGATAAAATGCATAAAGCCAGCAAAGATGTACATTGCGGCCATGAGGTAGAGGTGCCAAGGCATGGGAGACTATTTTTTACTTAAAATGTAAAGTTACATCAAAAAAGCAGCGCGGCCACCCTTTATTTTGGTCAATAAATACTTTGATTAACAGAAAACTATACGTACTTTTGCACTCCTTTTTGGCAACCAGTAGAGAGCCGCCAGAGAGACATCTAACAAAAATCAAATCCTTTTACGGTTTTGTGGTTGAGAAGGCTTTCGCGAAAGCGTAAAATACAAAAACCCATTAGAGCAATTTTTTAAAAAGCGCTTTAATGTAATTTAGCAAATGGCTGAAGAAACAACAAAACAGGAACTCGAAGCTGCACAAGCTGGGGTAACTGAAGCACAAGTTGCCGAACAAACTGAAAAGGCAGCACCAGTAATTGAGCAATCTCCTGCTCAAGAGAATCCAGAAAAATTCTTAAAAGATTTTAACTGGGAGAAGTACGAAGAAGGTATTGATGTAGTTGACGACAAGCAATTGGAAGAGTTTGAGGCTTTAGTGGCTCAAAACTTTGTTGACACTTTAGATGACGACGTCGTAGAAGGTACAGTAATCAACATCACCGATCGTGATGCGATTATTGATATCAACGCCAAGTCTGAAGGAGTAATCTCGTTAAATGAATTTCGTTACAATCCAGATCTTAAAGTAGGTGATAAAGTAGAAGTACTTATTGACGTACGTGAGGATGCAACGGGACAATTAATATTATCTCACCGTAAGGCACGTGTAATCAAGGCATGGGATCGTGTAAACGCCGCTCATGACGAAGGAACTATTGTAAATGGTTTTGTAAAAGCACGTACTAAGGGAGGAATGATCGTTGATGTATTTGGTATAGAAGCATTCTTGCCAGGATCTCAGATTGATGTAAAACCAATCCGTGATTACGATCAGTATGTAAACAAAACAATGGAATTCAAGGTGGTCAAAATCAACCAGGAATTCAAAAACGTCGTTGTTTCTCATAAAGCGCTTATTGAAGCCGATATTGAGGAGCAGAAAAAAGAAATCATCGGGCAGCTTGAAAAAGGTCAGGTACTTGAAGGTGTGGTTAAAAATATCACCTCTTACGGAGTATTTGTTGATCTTGGAGGTGTTGATGGATTGGTGCATATTACAGACCTTTCTTGGTCTCGTATCAACCACCCGAATGAAATCGTTGAGCTTGATCAGAAATTGAATGTTGTAATTCTTGATTTTGATGAAGACAAAACACGTATCCAACTTGGTCTTAAGCAATTGAGCAAGCATCCTTGGGAAGCTTTAGGCGAAGATATCAAAGTAGGAGACAAGGTAGAAGGTAAGGTTGTTGTAATCGCAGATTACGGTGCATTTATCGAAGTATCTGAAGGTGTTGAAGGATTGATCCACGTTTCTGAAATGTCTTGGTCTACGCACTTGCGTTCGGCTCAGGATTTTGTGAAAGTTGGAGATGTTGTAGAAGCACAGATCTTAACTTTAGATCGCGAAGATCGCAAGATGAGTTTAGGTATTAAGCAATTAACACCAGACCCATGGACCGATATTACCTCTAAGTATCCTGTAGGTTCACGTCACGAAGGTATCGTGCGTAACTTCACAAACTTTGGTGTATTCGTCGAATTAGAAGAGGGAATTGACGGATTGATTTATATCTCTGATCTTTCTTGGACTAAGAAAATTAAGCACCCATCAGAATTCTGTAATGTAGGTGACAAGTTAGAAGTTGTAGTACTTGAACTAGATGTTGAAGGACGCAAATTGAGTCTTGGACACAAACAAATCGAATCTAACCCTTGGGATAAGTACGAAGCTGATTTTGCGGTAGGGTCTAAACACACCGCTGCAATCACCGAGATCGTAGACAAAGGTGCAACGATAGATTTTAACGAAGATATCACAGCATTCGTTCCTACACGTCACCTTGAAAAAGAAGACGGTACCAAACTTGGAAAAGGAGAAGAAGCAGAATTCCAGATCATTGAGTTTAACAAAGACTTCAAACGTGTGGTTGCCTCTCATATGGTAATACACAAAGAAGAAGAGGCTAAAATCGTTAAGCAAGCCGCCAAAAAAGCAAAAGCACAAGCCGATGAGGCGAAGCCAACGCTTGGTGATGCCAACGAAGCTTTAGCTGCTTTGAAAGCCAAAATGGAAGGGAAGAAGAAGTAATTCTAATTTCTTTTAGTATATCAAAAGCCTCTTGAGATTTCAAGAGGCTTTTTTAGTGTTCGTAAATTATAATTTTTCTGGACCTTGGGAAGCATTTGAGATGCGCCAATGTTCTTGTTGTATCGAACTGTAGTAAATTTCAAAATAAAGGCCTTCTGCAATGATGGACTCTAAGGCCTCTTTGAGTAGCGCATAGTCTTTGGCCGATTGTTTGGCCTCTAAAATTGTATAGGTAGTATTTGCGGGTATGGCCATTCCTTTTTCTAAGGTGGCATAAGAGAATGACTTTAAACTGTCGAGACTGCGACGACGTTCTTGTAGAAAACGGAGCGTCACGTGATCATATTGAGCTAGGTCTATCACTTCTCCTTTATATTTTATGACAACCTGATCTATGATGGCAGGACCAACACCGTGATTCATTAAGGATAAACGATAGGTCGCATTTGCTGGATCATCAGAAATCGAAATAGCGACATAAGGCAAGATGGATAGGTGGTTTTGCTTTCGCATCAAATTGGTTTGGTACAAAAAAATGAGCAAGGTGATAAAGCTGATCCCCATAGCCGATACGCCTACTATCTTATCAGAACTCCAAGATGTCAATTTTGCCATAGGAATATGTTTTACAGAAAATAGTCTAATTTTTTGGCTATTTGTTACTTATAAAAATAACAAAATGTTTCTGTTTTGGTTAAAGGGTAAGAAGTTACATGTCTGTTATAGAATGTCTAGCGCTCTGTGAAAGTGATCCTTCTAGAAAATGAAAGCCCCCATTCACAAGAATGAGGGCTTTACGCACTAATAAACTAAGAGTTATAGGTCTATCGCAATCGATCAACAGATTTTACAAGATCTTCATCCCGCTTGATTGCTTTATTGGCTAAAGCAATTAAAACGATAGAAACAAGTGGAATGATCATCCCAATACCCTTCTCAAGAACCGCCGTCCCTCCGGATAAGATTTGTGATTGATATACCAATACACCTAATAAAACAAAGTTCAATATGATGTTCAAACGACCCAGCACAAACTGATGTTGTCTGTTTTTGTATAAAAATATCGCAATAAATGACAGTAATGCACTGCCAGCAAAAAGACCAAGATATAACAAATTATCCTTAGCCCAAACTGCATCTCCATTTGAATCTGAATATAAGGATAGTACAGCGGGTAATCCTAATGAAGCTGCTGTAGCCAAAAGTAGATAAATGGTTTGAATGCGTTGAATCATTGTAGGTCTTTTCCGTTTTGACAGCAAAAATAAGGTTCTTTTATGATTTTGCTAGATAAACATTAAAAATAAAATTGTATCATTGCATAGTAAAAGGGTAATGAGCTCTCCGCTGGTTACTTATCTTGCCAAATTTATTGATATTCTTCTTTCAATAATTTACTACACAATTCAATATTAATTCACTCTAGTTACTAGATGTTCGAGATTTCAGATTTAAAGACAAAAAAGCTTCCTGAGCTACAAGAGATTGCTAAAGGTATAAACGTACCAAAATACAGGAGTTTAAAAAAATTAGACTTGGTTTACAAGATTTTAGATGTTCAAGCTGCAAACCCCGCTGCTGTAGAAGCTGTTAAAGGAGATGCTCCTAAAACAGAAGCACCAGCCAAAGCGGCACCTCAGAAAAAGGACTCTTCTTCAAAACCAAAAGATACACCAGCTGCCAAGCGCACGCGCAATCCTCGTTCGAGAAACGAAGATGCACAAAAAGCAAAAAACGATAGCGATAACAAATCGCAGAAAGATGCTAAAGAGGCCGGGCAGAAGGATACCAAAAAACAAGATAGTTCTAAAGACAAACGCGATACTCGTGACAACCGCGACAATCGCAAGTCTAACAACGACAAAAGCCGTTCTGACAAAAGCAACGATAATAGTAGCAATAGCAGTAAACAACGGGATAGTCGTCAGAACAATCAAAAAAGAGACAATAGTCGTAATAATCGCAATAATCGCGGTAAAGACGGCAATTCTCACGGTAATAATGGCAATAAAGACAATCGCAATAGATACCGAGAGCCCGATTATGAGTTTGAAGGGATCATAGAAAGCGAAGGGGTGTTAGATATCATGCAAGACGGTTATGGTTTCTTGCGTTCTTCAGATTACAATTATTTGTCATCACCAGATGATATTTATGTTTCTCAGTCTCAAATTCGCTTGTTTGGATTAAAAACAGGAGATACCGTACTGGGCGTTATACGACCACCTAAAGAAGGAGAAAAATATTTCCCTTTGATCAAAGTGAGCAGAATAAATGGGTTAAGTCCTAATATCGTTCGAGATCGTGTAAGCTTTGAGCACCTAACACCACTGTTTCCTACCGAAAAATTTAATATTGCAGAGCGTCAATCCAGTATTTCTACTCGAGTAATGGACATGTTTGCTCCAATAGGGAAAGGTCAACGTGGCATGATCGTGTCACAACCAAAAACGGGTAAAACCATGTTGTTAAAGGATGTTGCCAATGCGATTGCTGCCAACCATCCAGAGGTATATCAAATGATCCTTCTTATAGACGAACGTCCAGAAGAGGTGACCGATATGCAACGCAATGTAAAAGGGGAGGTGGTTGCCTCTACTTTTGATAAAGAAGCACATGAGCACGTAAAAGTGGCTAATATTGTTTTGGAAAAAGCAAAACGTTTGGTAGAATGTGGTCACGATGTAGTAATCTTACTAGATTCTATTACGCGACTAGCTAGAGCCTACAACACGGTACAGCCAGCTTCGGGTAAAATCCTCTCGGGTGGAGTAGATGCCAATGCACTACACAAACCTAAAAGGTTTTTTGGAGCGGCTCGAAACATAGAAAATGGTGGTTCACTTACCATTATTGCAACCGCGCTCACAGAAACGGGATCAAAGATGGACGAAGTGATTTTTGAAGAGTTTAAAGGAACTGGTAACATGGAATTACAACTGGATAGAAATATCTCGAACCGTCGTATTTTCCCTGCTATCGATCTCACCTCCTCAAGTACACGTCGCGATGATCTTCTGCACTCTAAAGACACTTCTCAGCGTCTATGGGTGCTGCGTAAATACCTCGCCGATATGAACCCAGTAGAGGCAATGGAGTTTATGAGTGATCGTATTAAATCAACTCGAAACAACGAAGAATTTTTGATTTCGATGAATCAATAAAAGCTAAACACAAAAAAATCCTCTTAGTCACTAAGGGGATTTTTTTTATCAAATAATTTAAGTTTAATTTACTCCTGATCTGTAAGCAAATCTGGACGTCGCTTCTTGGTATGCTCGTAGGCTTTTTCTTCGCGCCAAGCTTCTATTTTTGGGAAATTACCGCTAGTTAAAACTTCTGGGACTTTCCAGCCTTTGTATTCGGCTGGGCGGGTGTAAATAGGTGGTGCGAGCAGATTATCTTGAAAGCTATCGGTAAGGGCAGAGGTTTCATTACCCAACACCCCAGGAATTAATCGAATTACCGCATCACAAAGTATGAGAGCACCTAATTCGCCACCACTTAAGACATAGTCACCTATGGAGATTTCTTTGGTGATAAAATGATCTCTTACGCGTTGATCAACACCTTTGTAATGACCACAGAGTATGATAATATTTTGTTTCAATGACATGGTATTAGCCAACCCTTGATTTAGGGTTTCTCCATCTGGAGTCATATAGATCACCTCGTCGTACGTTCTTTCCTGTTTAAGCGCAGTGATACATTTGTCAATGGGTTCTATCATCATAACCATACCTGCGCCACCGCCAAATTGATAATCGTCTATCTGGCGATAATTATCTGTCACATAATCGCGCAAATTGTGAAAATGTACCTCGACGAGTCCTTTTGCAATAGAGCGTTGCATGATGGAAGCCTCGAAAGGACTTTTGAGTAAATCAGGAACAACTGTAATGATATCTATTCGCATCTACAAGAATGACTAGGTTATTAAACAATGATGAGATAATGCTTCAAAACTTAAGCATTAGATTTCCAAAAGTAGTGTAAATCTGGGTCTTTGGTAAAACCTTCACGCTCATAAAGGCGCTGAGCAGGGTTATTGGTTTCGGTTTGTAGCACAATTCCCTTTTGACGGGTGGTGCGGCAAAGATCTTTGGCGGTGTCTATCAAGGCTTTGCCAATACCTTGGCCTCTGTGTTCTGGATCTATAAATAAATCGTTTAGCAACAGCATTCGCTCCATACTTACCGACGAGAAGATGGGATACAATTGGGTAAAACCTACTGCTTTTATTTCTTCCGCTTTCGCGAAATCGAGCTCGCGAGATTCACGACCAACGGGAGAGCTTTGCGGTAAATCGAGCTCGCGAGATTCACGACCAACGGGAGAGCTTTGCAATAAAGCAATAAATACAACGCTCTCCTTAGCTGTTATTCTATCGTGTAAAAACTGCCTAGCACTAATTAAATCGCTTTGTTGTCTGTAAAATAATCTATAACCGTCAAAAAGCGGAACCAGTAGGTCGAGATCGCTAAGGGTGGCTTGATGTATAATCATAGAGGAGGTAGCTGGTTTTTAGGCTCCTTTTGAGGCTTTGACAAGTTTGTTGCGTTCGTCCTGTAGTTGACGCCCTAATTTTTGTTCTTTTTCTAAGGCTTTTTTGCGGTACTCTTCAAATTCGGTTTCTACTTCGTCTAGTTTGTGTCGTGCTTCTTTGGTAATACTATTACTACTATTGTACTTGTAAATAAATAATAAAAGGCCAAGCAGTAAAACACCAGCGATAGACCACATCATGGTTTGATAAGAACCTTTACTCATTTGGCTCCCAAAAAAGTTGATCGAATCTTTCTCCTTATTGGTAGCTTCGAGTGTATTCTGAGTATCGGTAAGGGATGCTGTCAAATTGGAAATTGTAGCTTGTTGCTTTTCGATATCTCCCTTGAGTGCTGTAATTTCTTGTTGCAGGCCGTCGATGCGTTGTTTGATGTTTGCTTGCAATCGATTAAGACGCACCTTTTTAATTACTTTAAATTCTTGATAACTGTTTGAGGTTTTTAGTATATCCGAAAACTGCTCATCTACGGTTTGAGGGCCTTGAGCGGTTTCTGGTGTGGTTTGCGCTGTTGCTGTACCTGCTAGTATAAAAAGAACAAAGCAAGAGACAAGGAGGATTGTATTTTTTCTCATGAGTAGTGGGCGTGTTAGGGTTTGCTGTTTTAACGATAACGCACTTGGCATATTGTTTTGCAGGCCGCAAAAATAAGAGATTTGGATGAATAAGATACGTATGAAATCGCATCTTGGTTTATTTGGGCAAAAAAAACCTGTCTAAAAAGTAGACAGGTTTTTATAAAAAGTGTTGCAATAGTGCCCACCTAGGCCATCCAAGAGGCCTGTATTGGGACTTGTCTTAATGCGCTATGGGATTCTAATAATAGGTAAATCGTCTCACTTTTGCGATATACTTAGCCAGTCTAATGACTTGATGGCTATACCCATACTCATTGTCATACCAGACGTAGATTACCGCATTCTTTCCATCGGGACGTACTATGGTAGCATTACTGTCATAAATACTTGGGGCCGATGATCCTACGATGTCACTAGAGACCAATTCGTTATCTATAGAGTATTTGATTTGCTCAACCAAAGCGCCTTCTAAAGCATATTTTTTCATGATCGTATTAAGACCATCAATTGAAGTAGGCGTTTCCAGGTCCAAACTCAAAATAGCTAGCGATCCATTAGGTACAGGAACGCGAATGGCATTAGAAGTGAGCTTCCCTTCAAATGATGGGAGGGCCTTACTCACGGCTGCGCCGGCACCAGTTTCTGTAATTACCATGTTTAAAGCAGCCGCACGACCTCTGCGGTATTTGCTGTGCATATTATCTACTAAATTTTGGTCATTAGTATAGGCATGTATGGTTTCTAAATGCCCCGAGTTAATCCCTAATGAATCATCTATGGCCTTAAGGACTGGTGTAATCGCATTAGTAGTACAAGAAGCTGCAGAGAATATTTGAACCTGATCAGGATCATTTTCTAAGTGGTTTACACCGTGTACAATATTGGGTATGCCTTTTCCTGGAGCGGTTAATAATACCTTTTCAACACCTTTACTCAATAAATGTCTGCTCAGGGCTTCTTTATCTCTAAAGGCTCCTGTGTTGTCTATGACAAGCGCATTTTCAATATCGTATTGAGTGTAATCAATATCTTCGGGTGCCTTGGCACTAATAAATCGCACGGTGGTACCATTAATGATTAATGAATTATTAGCTAGATCAACAGATACTGTGCCTGAAAAATCTCCGTGTACCGAGTCGCTCTTGAGCAAAGAAGCACGCTTTTCTAAAACCGTTTCATCTATAGTGCCTCTGGTCACCACAGCACGCAAACGCAGTTGACTCCCTTTTCCGGTTCTGGTCATCAGCTCACGGGCAACTAGACGTCCTATACGTCCAAAACCGTAAAGAACGACATCTTTAGGAGCAATATTTCCGAAGGTTTGAGCGCCTTTTAATTTTTTGGATACAAAACTGGTAGCATTTACATCACCAGGTTCCATATGGTACTCATAGGTGAGTTTTCCGATATCGAGCTTGGCAGGTGGTAGGTCTAATTGTTTTATGGCCTCTGCAATTTCTACACTGTCAAAAATAGAAATTGGTTTTTGTACAAAAGCGCCTGCGTATTCATGAAGATCTAAGATCTCACTCACATTGCGATCAATAAGTTGATTTCTAAATAAGACCAGCTCGATAGAGTTATCGTACCAGAGATCGCTTACTATTTTAATAAAAGCAACCGTAGCGCGGCGTCTATCGGCCTGAAAAGCTAATTCTTTTTCGTAAGTGTCTTGCGTTGACATAGTGATAGGGTGTCGTGTTGTTTGTTTTGCATCACTCCCATTTTGAGGGTGATGTATTGTTTAAAATTTCGGCAAAAGTATATATTTCAAACGTTTTCGTAAGCATTTTTTCAAAAAAAAATGCCCTTCTACACAAGAAGGGCATTTCTACTATTTCTCAATGGCCAGTCACAGCACAAACTTCAATTTGAGAGGGGTGTTTTGTGGAGGTGTCGGCGCTTTAATCTTTAAAAATAAATCTATTGCGCTCTCCGCTGCGATCGTAAACAACGATACTAATGGGCTCATTGCTACTTTTTGAATTCATAATACGTTCTACATCGGTCACGTTTTTGACTTCTTCGTCATCGATCTCGGCTATAATAGCACCTATCAAATTGTTATATCTGCGCATCTCTGGATTGATCAAATTACTAATGACCACCCCACTATCCGCGTTAAATACTTCTAGGTCTCTGTCTGTCGCATTTTTAACTTCAATACCCAGTCGATCCAATTTAAAGGCGGTAGGCTTTACAAGGGTTACAGGAAGGACAATTTGGTCCTTATCTCTTAGTATACTCACCTGTACAACGTCATTAGGACGTTTGGTATTGACATATCCTGTGAGATCCGAAAATTTGTTGACTTGAATATTATCGACCATAGTAATGATGTCTCCACGTTGTACACCTGCTTTATCGGCACCGCTACCAAGTTCTACACCACTAATATAGACGCCTTCTGAAGTAGGTAGGTCTAGTTTTTCTGTCAATTCTGGAGTTAGCGAACCTCCTTGAACGCCAAGGATGCCTTTTTGTACAGCACCGTACTCCATAATGTCATTGACAATTTTACGAGCATTGTTGGAAGGAACAGCAAAAGCATATCCTACATACGATCCGGTTTGAGAAGTAATGGCAGTATTAATACCGATAAGTTCACCATTGGTATTGACCAAGGCGCCACCACTATTTCCTGGGTTGATAGCAGCATCAGTTTGAATAAATGATTGTACGTTGAGATCGGTCTCGTCTATATCTCTAGCCTTAGCCGAAATAATCCCTGCGGTGACCGTAGAGGTCAAATTAAAGGGGTTTCCTACCGCGAGCACCCATTCGCCTACTTTGGCGGCATCACTATCTCCAAAGGTAATATAGGGCAGGGTATCATCGCTCTCTATTTTAAGCAAGGCGATATCTGCAGTGACATCACTTCCCACCACGTCGGCAGTAAATTTTCTGTTGTCGTTAAGGGTAACTTCTACTTCAATGGCTCCGTCAATAACGTGATTATTGGTTATGATATATCCATCGGCCGATATGATCACCCCACTACCAGCGCCCACAATTCCTTTGCCTTGAAGACCACCACCTCTAAAGTATTCCATCATATTTCTAGGACGGCGATATTCTTGCACATTTTTAACGTGAACCACGCCGTGAAGCGATTTTTCTGCAGCTTCAGTAAAATCGACTCCAGAGGCTGCGGCGGTAGAAGCCGAGTAGGCGGGGGGGGTATAAACCGGAGCTGGGATTGCTGTTGTTTCTACGATTTTTTGAGGTGCGTTATGTTCAATAAATAGGGTATAGGCACCTAAAGTAATGGCGCCTGCAAGCAGGGCAACCACTAGTAAACTTGTGAATTTTTTCATCATCTTTTTCATTTAAGTTTTAGGTATAATCGGATAACACTTAAAATTAAAACTTTCGTATATATCCATTTTAGATTTAACTGCGATTTAACAACAGAATAGAAATGCGAATTCGCTATTTTTGTCGTTATCCAGAGACCAGCATGACATTTACGTTTTACAAATATCAAGGTACCGGCAATGACTTCATTCTCATTGATAACCGCACCCTATTCTTCTCCAAAAACGATACCAAACTCATCGAAAGACTATGTGACCGAAAATTTGGCATAGGTGCCGATGGGTTAATACTCTTAGAATCTCATAAAGATGCTGATTTTGAGATGGTTTACTACAATGCAGATGGTCATCAAAGCAGTATGTGTGGCAATGGAGGTAGGTGTATGGTCGCTTTCGCGAAAGCGTTAGGGATTATCGAAAATAAGACCACTTTTATGGCTATAGATGGGATGCATCACGCCCTTATTAAAGATGGTTTGATACAATTAAAAATGCAAGATGTTACTCGTATTGAAAGCGGGCAAGACTTTGTTTTTTTGGATACGGGTTCTCCACATCACATACAACTGGAAAAAGATCTGGACGGTCTTGATGTAAAAGCAAAAGGTGCGGCTATACGTTATAGTAAGCCGTATAAGGCCAAAGGAACCAACGTAAATTTTGTGAGTCAAATTTCAGAGAACAACTTTCGAGTGCGAACCTATGAACGCGGTGTAGAAGATGAAACTTTGAGTTGTGGCACGGGTGTCACGGCTGTCGCATTGGCCATGCATTATCAGCAAAAAACAGCGGTACATCATCTCACCCTAGAGGTGGAAGGTGGTGAGCTCCAAGTGAGCTTTACGCCAATCGATCAAGGCTATAAAGAAGTGTATTTGATAGGTCCAGCTACCTACGTTTTTAAAGGGATATGGCCATGAATACATTAGAAGGAACCACTATTTATTTGCGCGCCCTAGAGCCAGACGATTTAGACAACCTATATCGTATTGAAAACGATGAGCGTCTATGGGCACTAAGCGAAACACAAATTCCGTTTTCTCAATATGCGTTAAAGTCGTATTTAGACAACGCGCATCGAGATATTTATGAAGTCAAACAGTTGCGATTGGCTATTTGTACTCAAAGCGACCATTCTCTAGTAGGGTTGATCGATATCTTTGATTTTGACCCATTGCATTTACGGGCCGGTGTGGGTATATTGATAGCGCAACAAGCCAATCGAAAGCAGGGCTATGGGCGTCAAGCTTTAGAATTGCTAATTGCCTATGCCAGAACGCATTTGCAACTCCATCAACTCTATGCCAATATTGGTGCCAATAATCACCCTAGTATTCAGCTTTTTGAAAAGTGTGGGTTTAGCCAGAGTGGGATTAAGAAAGATTGGCGACGATTTGGGCAGAGCTTTACAGACGAATTATTTTATCAATACCTATTATAAATGTATATCAAGCGCATCATCATCATCATCGTGGCTATTGGAGCCATTGTAGGAGCCATCTTTGCTTATAACGTCTACACAGCTGTATTTTCAGATAATACCGCGTTTAACAATGAGGAAGCGCATGTGTACATTGCACCAGAGGCTTCTTTTGAAACGGTAAAGGAAGATATAGCTCCTTTGCTTAAGGATGTGTCTTCTTTTGAAACTGTGGCAAAGCAAAAAGGTTATGTGACCAATGTCAAGTCTGGTCATTACGTGATTAAAAAGGGAATGAACAATAACGAAATCATCAACAGTATACGCAGTAAAAACACTCCGGTTAAAGTAGCTTTTAACAATCAAGAACGCCTAGAAGATCTGGCGGGCCGCATTGCCAAACAAATACAACCCGACAGTCTCTCTTTGTTAAATGCCATGCGTGATACCGATTTTCTTCGCGAGCACGATTTTAATAATGCCACCGCCTTATCGATGTATATTCCAAATAGTTATGAATTGTTTTGGAATACATCTGCCACTTCCTTTAGAGATCGAATGTTTACAGAATACCAGCGTTTTTGGAATGAGCAGCGACGCGCCAAGGCCGAAGCTTTGCGATTAACCCCTCAAGAGGTCTATACCGTAGCCGCGATTGTGCAAAAAGAAACCGCCAAGGTCGAAGAACGGCCTAGAGTGGCGGGAGTTTACCTCAATAGGCTTAGAACGGGTATGAAGCTAGATGCCGACCCCACGGTGATATACGCCTTAAAGAAAAAGACCAATGATTGGGATATGGTCATTAAGCGGGTGTTATATAAAGACCTCGATACTCAATCGCCATATAATACGTATCGCAATGCAGGCCTCCCTCCAGGACCTATTTTTATGCCCGATGTTAGTGCCATAGATGCTGTACTCAATCCAGAAAAGCACGATTACTTCTATTTTGTGGCCGATGTTGAGAACTTTGGCTATCACAAATTTGCCAAGAGTTTATCTCAGCACAATGCCAATAGTGCCGCCTACAAGCGTTGGATCAACAATAGAGGGTTTAAGAGGTAAATTAAGTAGTTGTCAAGTTTTTTTTCCGCTTTCGCGAAAAAGTGTTGCGATGTACTTGCGGTAAGTGATATCAATTTCCAAGCGCAGGTGTAGGGTACTGTATTTTTTAGACAGTTTTATGCGAGGTATCCAGCTAGGGTATTGTGTATACGTTTGGTGTTAACGAACTTTTTGCTGTCAATCTCGTCTGTTATAGATAAAAAGTTATTCCCAAAAGCGATAGTACTTTAACGTTTGATTGACGTTCTACAGTTTAATTATGGTTGTTAATGGGCGAATTTAGGCCTTTGGCCGATAAAAATAAAAGTGTATAACCTATTGTGAGATAGGGTGTTTGCCCTATTTTGGTTAAAAATTTGTTTAATTTTCTTATCTATTGTGCTATTTAAAATATAATTGTATATTTGCAGGCCGAAATAGATGGCGTTATACGAGACAATTTTTATAGTAGTTCTCGGCTATCGAAAATCGAATATATGGTAAGAAACCTGGTTAAAGTTACTGTCCTTCCATTTATGATTGGACTTCTCGCACTAGGAAACAGCACTGAGAAAAAAGAGATTACTATTGATTTTTCAGTCTATTCTACAGAAGGTTTGGACCTTCATTACACAGTTCCTACTCAGGAGCAGGTGAACGCACTTCATTTACCGTTGACTATGCCATTGCCCTATGCGGGTAAATTGTTTATTGGTTTTAAAGAAGCCTTGGCGTTTAAAGAATCGCAATGTGATTATTTTGTAGTCAATAAATTTGGGTATTTAGGAAAATACCAATTTGGGAAATCTACGCTAGACTTATTGGGTATTAAAAACACTCAGGCGTTTTTAAAAGACCCGCTCATGCAGGAAGAAGCCTTTTTCTTAAATGCTTCTCGTAACAAATGGGTCTTACGTAAAGATATCAAGCGCTTTTCAGGTCGTAATATTGGAGGTGTCAAAGTCACAGAGTCTGGCATACTTGCCGCTGCGCATTTGGCTGGTCCAGGGAGTGTTAAGAAGTTTCTTCGCTCTGGCGGAGCTGTAGGTTTCAATGATGCCTTTGGTACTTCGATACGAAGTTATATGAAGCGTTTTTCAGGCTATGATGTCTCTTTTGTCGCACCTAATCGCAGGCCCAAGTTTAAAGGTTAAATACCTCAACATTGGGGCATAGGTTGCTCATTATGTGGCACTATTGGTCCTAACGCCCGATTACCATCTAATGATCGAACTTGCCCATGTAAAGCCACTACCAAAAGCGGCAAGCACTACCAAATCTCCTTCTTTTACTTTGCCTTCTTCCCACGCCTCAGTGAGCGCTATGGGTATTGAAGCAGCGGTCGTATTTCCGTATTTCTGTATGTTGTTGTATACCTGATGGTCAGATAATTTAAACGAACGCTGTACAAATTGAGAAATTCTTAAATTGGCTTGATGTGGGATTAGCATATCGATGTCATCGGTTTTGAGATCGTTTTTGGCCAAGCCTTCATTGATCACTTCGGCAAAGCGTACAACAGCATTTTTAAACACAAACTGCCCATTCATATATGGGTAATACGGTATATTCTCTTGAGGGTTTTCTTCTATAATCTCGGGCACCCACTTATTGGTTGAGGGTCCTTCTAAGGCCAATTCTAAAGCGTGTTCTCCTTCAGAATGTAAATGAGAAGATAAAACACCTTTATTGCTATCTTCTTCTCTGGTCAGAACGGCAGCACCAGCACCATCTCCAAAAATTACAGATACCGATCTTCCACGTGTTGTAAAGTCTAATCCACCACTGTGATTTTCTGAACCAATAACCAATACGTTTTTATACATACCGGTTTTTATAAATTGATCGGCAGTGGCTAGAGCGTAGATAAAACCACTACACTGATTGCGTACATCAAGTGCAGGAATGGTGTCCATGCCCATAAGGTGTTGTACTTGAACGCCACAACCCGGAAAATAATAATCAGGGCTTAAGGTGGCAAACACGATCATATCAATATCTTTAACAGTTATCCCAGCGCGTTCTATAGCAATTTCGGCAGCTTTGACACCCATTTTGGCCGTCGTATTACCGTCTCCTTTTTTGATGTGTCTTCGCTGTTTGATGCCCGTACGTTCCTGTATCCATTGGTCATTAGTGTCCATCATTTTAGACAGGTCATCATTGGTCACTATATTTTCTGGGACATATTTGCCTAAACCGGCAATTCTGGAATTGTACATCATGGGTGTTTGAATTAAAAAGCAGTTTTGATTTACTGTAGTTAATGATAACAGCAGTAAGGGTAGTGTACCTAAGTGTTACAACTACTAATACCTACCCTGCAAGCCTGTAAATATAAGCCAATCTCTAGCTATCTGAAAATATAGCCTTAGTGTTTGCTATGCATGCATAGCAAAGAAAAGCAGTATGTGGGCTATCTAGTTTATCACATAAAAAAGTGCACCCGACTAAAAGTGCACTTTTCAAAAAACAACCTAACCAATAAGTGGGGCTATCATCCATAACCACCACTTATTCTCATTTATGCCACCCATTCTTTGGGCGCATATTTCTTAAAATTATTGACCTCGATTTTTGCGCCGAGATCATGCATTAAATTATATAGTCCAAAAAATGTTCTATTGATATATAAGAAGTGTTTGCTACCTCTATTACCATTCATTTTTCGAATTTGTGTGTCTTTGCTATACTTCTCACTCAAGGTGGCAATTTGATCAAAAAACGTACTGTCACTAAAATCAAACGTCTCACTGTGAAAAGGCGTGGTAAACAAACTGAGCATTTCATGGAAAAGTTCTGAGAAGAAGACAATTGCCGAAGGGTTATCGTCTTCTCTGAGTATTTCCAATTCAAACAGCTTTTGTTTGAAAATGACCGCATCATTTATATTGTCTTTTTCGGCCAATTCAAAGTAAGGCACATAAAATGATTGTGGCACATGTTTGATACATCCAAAATCAATAGCTATGAGCTCTCCCTCAGGAGATACTAAGAAATTCCCTGGATGTGGGTCTGCATGTACTCTTTTAAGTACGTGCATTTGAAACATATAAAAATCCCAAAGGGCTTGTCCCAGTCTGTTGGCCACCTCTGTATCTTGGTTATGGGAAACAAATTCACTAAGGTGTTCACCTTGCATCCAATCCATCGTTAAAATTCGTTCACTAGAAAGCTCTGGGTAATACTTAGGGAAACGCAAATTAGGAATGGTAGCGCAGTCTTTGGTCATGGCCACACTCTGTCTCAACTCCAAATGATAATCGGTCTCTTCCAGCAATTTATCTTCGACTTCTTGGAAGTATTTTTCTTTTCCTTCACCTTGTAAATTAAACATGCGAGAGGCAATTGGTTTAACTAAGGCCAAATCACTACTGATACTGTCTGCGACTCCAGGGTATTGGATTTTCACAGCAAGTTTTTTCCCATCCAGTTCGGCTTTGTGAACTTGGCCGATGCTGGCAGCATTTACACTTTGAGCCGCAAACGTATCAAATAGATCTTCTGGGTATTTACCCAAGTATTTTTTAAAAGTTTTTCGCACCAAGGGTGCAGATAATGGGGGTACCGAAAATTGAGACAAAGAGAATTTTTCAACATATGCTTTGGGCAGTATGTTTTTTTCCATACTCAACATTTGGGCTACTTTAAGCGCGCTTCCTTTCAAGCTCTTTAAGCCGTCATAAATGTCTTCGGCATTATCTTCATTCAATTTCTCTTTGCTAAGCGAAGGATTAACTACTTTCTCTCCGTAATACTTTACGTAGTTTACGCCAATCTTTGCGCCGGTTTGCACGAGTTTGGAGGCTCGTTGTATTTTATTAGTAGGTATGTGATCTATAGTCTTCATAGGATTCTGGTAGGTTTAGTTTTTCGCGAAAGCGTTATTCATACCAGCCGCCTGGAATTTGTCTTTAAAGATGAATTTTCCGAAATCAATAATACTCTCTAAAGGCGTTGTCTCAAAAACGTCAAAAATTGCAGTAACAGACTTTTCTATGGCGAGATCGGTTTTTTCGAAAGCTGCCGTGTTGTCCTCCATCCAGAAGTTTAAAAGAAAAAGCAATTGCAACCACGCACCTTCACTGAAGATAGTGACGGAGTTCTTCGTGAATTTGTAGTTTTTTTGCTCATTGCCTGCTTCTATAAGCTCAGTGGCAAATTGCTTGACGTGCGTGCGCAATTGCTTCAACTGTTCTAATTTTTTAAGCATGTGTTTGTGTTCCTGCAGCGCAAAGAGCACATAACTCCTATTTGCAGTAAACATTTCAAATAAGGTGTAGAAATACGACAACATTTTTTCTTTGTTGGCATAAGTCTCAAAGGCTTTGTCCTTGTGTAATATCGCAATGGTATGTTTGTGAAAAGCTACCCAAACACCTTGTTTTAAATTTTTAAAAGAACCAAAGTGCTGATAAAATTCAGCTTCGGTAAAATTATTAGCCTTGCAAAATTTATATATGGTAATGGGGTGATCACCATGCTCTAAGACGTGCTCCATATAAGCACCGATAATATCTTGAGCCGTTGGCGCTTCTTTTGCTTTTGCCGTCTTTTTTGTTGTTTTTGAAGTCGTTTTTTTAGTCGTAGCCATGTTCTGTTGTTTCTAATCTTAGGTAAAGATAAGAAATGTTTAACATCACATAAAAAAGATTAAACAAAAATCGATGTTAAAGTTGTTTCATTTTTTTTGAAAGCTTTTGCCCTGGTTTAAGGTGTTGACTGCCAAATGGAAACATAGGTTTGAGCCACTTTTTTGTGGTCGTGATATTGAGAGACGAAACGACTGGCATGTTTTGAGATTTGTGCTAATACCTCGGGCTGGTGTAGTAGTTTTTCAAGTTCTAGAAAAATAGCCCGTGCATCAGGAACGGCATCAACGGCTACTGGCACATCTAGCTTGTAATGTTTTGAGAAAGCAGTGCCAGCTCCTGTAAAAACAACCTTGCCTCTGGCCATAGATTCTAGAGCATTATACCCTTGATCGTAAGAGTATACTTGATCTAATAGTATATGTGCTTGCTCGTAGGCTTTCATGTATTGTGTGTAGGGAAGCGACTCAACTGTTATGATTTTGACCTTTTTGGGATATTTTTTTTGGAGGAGCTCAAGGGCTTTTTCAAAAATATCATTGCCTTTTTTTAAATAATTCATGCGGTTGATACCGTGAAAAATGACCAAAGGGTTTGTTGTTTGAGGGAACTCGACCTTTAAGGAGCTAGTGTTTATAGGAGTGGGTACAAGAGAGGTCACTTTTTCTTGTCCTTTTAGCCCCATATAGTAATCCATATCGGTGGGAATGATATGCGACACCCGATCTACAACATACTGATATAACGCCTGGCACTTTGGCGTGAGATAATCCAACACCGAACTGTACTGTTTTTTAAGGCTTTTGTCATTGAGATAGGGGGTGAGCAGGTGATATTCTAGGGGGTCTGACAAAAGATATGCTACCCATGCGGTATCTGTGCCACATGCCGATAATACCATTTGTTTATTGTGCGTTGCTAGAAAATCAATACACTTTTTTTCTTTGGCAATTGTAGTGCGTATGCTCCAAGAATTAATGAGTTGTACCACGTCAAACCCTTTAAACTGCTTGCGGGCGTTCCAAAAGCGATACCCCGCTTCCCAAAGCGCTAGGTCAAAACCACTAAGTTTATAAACAACTTTGCGAACGAGCCGCCCAATGGCAGTGGTGCTTACCCATTTTGGGCCAATATCGACATCGACAGGATACTTTTTAAACAGATCTCCAGAACCCACCAATACAACCTCATGTCCTAAAGCCACTAATCCTTCTTTTAAAGAATTATGAAATCGACTATATTCGCCAATAAGCAGTATTTTCATAGAGAGGTATTACACTTCAAATATAACCCAATCCCAACGAGTTTGACAACCACTGTTCCTTTTGAAATTTTAGTAGCCACGATGTTTCGCACCAATCTGGAGTTTTTAGAGGAAATGTTTCCTGGCGGCAACTATCAAGAGTATCAAATTTTAGTGATCAATCAGACAGACCAAGACAAAGAATTGGTAGCTTCTTCAAAAAACCTCAGGGTGATCAACACCTTAGAGCGGGGCTTATCCAATAGCCGTAATATGGCCTTACAACACGCCATTGGAGAAATCTGCCTTTTTGCCGATGATGATGTGCGGTATATTGCAAATATGGATCAGGTGGTCGTAAACGCTTTCGCGAAAGCGCCCTCGGCCAGTGTAATGACTTTTCAGGC
>PAUP01000099.1 GCA_002712765.1 Cytophagaceae bacterium
ACAGTGATGCCTTTGAGCAGCAGTCATCGGCTGGAGGAGATCGTTATCCTCAGGTTAATGATGCTATTGCCAATGCCATAGAAGTGGGCTCTTTGGTGGTGACCTATCTAGGGCATGGAGGTGAAGATTTATTGGCAAGTGAGGCGATTATCACCCAAGAGGAAGTTAAAAAATTAGATAATGGCGAGCGTTTGCCACTAGTGATTACCGTTACTTGTGAGTTTACCAAATTTGACAACCCGCTGCGAGAGACAGGGGGTGAGCAATTTATTTGGAACCCCGATGGTGGGGCTATTGGGATGATCACCACCACAAGAGAGATAAGCGTTTCTCTTGGTGTCGATTTTAACGATGTAGTGGCCGCCGAGGTATTTTCTTTTGGCACCAATACTATCTCTAGTGTGGCCGAAAATTTACGTGTTTCTAAGAATTCTTTGAGTGATAGAGAATTGCGTCGAGTGATCTTTTTTCTCGGAGACCCAGCAATGAAACTCGCTTTCCCCGACAGGGACATACGTCTTACTAGAGTAAATGATGTGGCAGTAGGCAATACCCTGCCCACATTACAAGCGCTAGATCGGGTAAAACTAGAAGGGGCAGTAACCTCTCCCAGTGGGCAGGTCTTATCTTCTTATAACGGTAAAGTGTCTATTACGTTATACGATAAGAAAATAGATAGACAAACCTTGGGTAATGACAACACCCGAGACGATCAAACTGGAGAATTACTCATCATGAATTTTAAGACCCTGGGTAATATACTATACCGCGGGCAGGCTTCGGTGACCAACGGTGTTTTTGAAGTTGAGTTTATAATGCCTAGAGATACCTCTATACCTATTGGTCAAGGCAGGCTTAGTTTTTATGCTCAGCGCGATAATATCCCTGAAGATCAAACAGGGGTCAACACCGATGTGATAGTAGGTGGTTTAAATGAAAATGCACCAGTAGATAATCTAGGCCCCAAGATCAGACTTTTTATGAATGATGAGAGTTTTGTTAATGGAGGGATCACCAATGATGCTCCTTTTATATTGGCCAAACTCGAGGATGAAAATGGGATTAATACCGCCAGTGGTATCGGGCATGATATTGTAGCGATAATTGATGGTGATGAGACCAATCCTATCGTTATGAATGATTTTTATGAGACTGAGGTCGATAATTTTATGAAAGGAACCGCCAAACGTAAAATACGCGATCTGGAAAAAGGACCACATACCCTTTCCTTTAAGGCCTGGGATGTGTATAATAACTCGTCTACGGCCGAGCTTCAATTTGTTGTAGCCGGAGATGATGAGCTCAAGCTCGATAATGTCCTGAATTATCCAAATCCCTTTGTGAGCTATACCGAATTTTGGTTTAACCACAACCGTCCTTTTGAACCCTTAGAGGTTCAGGTTCAAATTTTTACGGTAAGTGGGAAGGTGGTGCGTACCTTAAATCAGATAGTGACCAATGATGGGTTTCTCTCTCGTGACATCGTTTGGGATGGACGTGACGATTTTGGTCAGACCATAGGAAAAGGGGTCTATGTGTACAAGCTTTCGGTGAAATCGACGTTAACCAACAAGCAAGTCGAAAAATTTGAAAAGCTTGTGATTCTATAATTAACAAAAATTTAAAAAGTCTATATTTGTCCAAATTTGATATTCTATGAAAAAAGTTCTGCTTGTATGTATGGGGGCGTTTATGTTCTTAGGAACACAGACGCAAGCACAAAACGATTTTAATACAATTACCACGGGTGTACCCTTTCTAAATATTGCCGCCGATGCCCGGTCTTCGGGTATGGGAGAGCAAGGGGTTGCTACCAGTCCAGATGCTTATGGGGTGCAGTGGAACCCGGCCAAACTGGCCTTTTTGGATGCCCAGCATAATGTAGGGGTTAACTATTCTCCTTATCTGAGACAATTGGTTAATGATATTGGAATAGGAAATTTGGTCTATGCCAACCGTCTCAATGAGCGTAGTGCTTTTGGAATGAGTCTTCGTTATTTTGGATTAGGAACCATTACTACGACTACAGGACCTCAAGATCCAGGTATCGATGTAAGACCTAACGAATTTACCCTTGATGCGACTTATGCCTTAAAATTATCAGATCAGTTCTCAATGGCGGTTTCTGGACGCTACTTGCGTAGTGATTTAAGAATACAAGCGGTAGATCCAGATGCACAGGCTGCAAATTCTTTTGCGGTAGATATTTCTGGTTATTACCAATCTGAAGAAATTTTGTACAACAGCTTTGATGGGCGTTGGAGAGCAGGATTTAATATTTCTAACATCGGGCCAAAGTTTAAGTATGATGACGCAGGTCAAGAAAACTTTTTGCCTACCAACTTAAAATTTGGAGGAGGATTTGACTTTATTCTCGATTCGTACAACAAAGTATTTGTTGGATTAGAATTTAATAAACTATTAGTCCCTACACCTCCTATTCGTGAAATTGGAGATGCCGATGGTGATGGTGTACCTAACGAGATCATCGCAGGTCAAGACAATGATGTGAGTTTCTTTTCAGGTATCTTCCAGTCTTTTGGTGATGCCCCAGATGGTTTTAGTGAAGAGTTAAAAGAGTTTACTTGGTCTTTAGGAGTAGAGTATGTTTACAATGATGTATTCTCATTAAGAACGGGTTACTTTAACGAGAGCGATATTAAAGGAGCACGAAAGTTTGCCACATTAGGAGCAGGTTTCGAATACAGTTCTATCGATATTGATTTGTCGTATTTATTTTCTACAGGTGCGGTGCGTAACCCCTTAGAAAATACCCTGCGATTTGGAATCACATTCCACTTTGGTGACGAGTACGACGAGTACTAGAAGCACCGTTTACACGAAATGAAAAAAATTAAAATTGAATCGTTTTTGGAAGTCTATCCGTCTATGGATACACTGCCAAAAGCGATTTTTTCTTTAATGGAACAGGCCATTGTTGCCAGAGAACAGGCCTATGCTCCATATTCTGAGTTTTTGGTAGGAGCCGCTTTACTTTTAGACAACGGGCAAGTCATTACAGGTAACAATCAAGAAAATGCCTCATACCCCTCTGGATTATGCGCCGAGCGCACGGCAATTTATTACGCCATGGCCAAATATCCTAAAGCGACCATCAAGACAATGGCTATTACGGCTCGTGCTAGCGACAAAGAAACTACCACCCCCATTCCTCCATGCGGTGCCTGTCGTCAGGCCATAGCCGAATATGAGATACGACAAAAAAGTCCAATCGATATCTATTTTATGGGAGAAGCTGGGGAGGTCATGCGCAGCGAATCTTTAGAAAATCTACTCCCTTTGCTTTTTACTTCCAAGTATTTATAGCTACGAACGTTAGTTGGTAGCTCGGTTTTATCTGCTTTACGCTTATGCGAAAACTTGCTGATCAGAGTAACAGCTGTGTCTAGATGTGATACCACCCCGAATAGAGATAACTACCTCGTTTTCGCAACTTTTACGGCAAACGATTTTTGGGTATGTCGCTAAAGTGTTATTTTTGTTATCCGCTCAAAAAAGAGTGGCATTTATACGCTTTTTTAGATGAAAAAAATCACCAAAGAAACCTACCTTAATTGGTATGAAGAAATGCTGTTCTGGCGCAAGTTTGAAGATAAGCTAGCGCAAGTCTATATCCAACAAAAAGTACGCGGTTTTCTGCACCTTTACAATGGGCAGGAAGCTATCCTAGCAGGAGCGTTGCACGTAATGGATCTTAGTAAAGACAAAATGATTACGGCTTATAGAAATCACGTTCAACCTATTGGGATGGGTGTTGATCCTAAGCGCGTCATGGCCGAGTTATACGGTAAAGCCACAGGAACCTCTATGGGACTTGGTGGCTCTATGCACATTTTTTCTAAAGAGAAAGGCTTTTATGGAGGTCATGGTATCGTAGGAGGCCAGATTCCTTTGGGAGCTGGTATGGCCTTTGGCGACAAGTATCACAAGCGTGAGGCAGTGACACTGTGTTTCTTTGGAGACGGTGCCGCTAGACAAGGATCTTTGCATGAAACCTTTAATATGGCTATGCTCTGGAAGCTTCCCGTTGTTTTTTGTGTAGAGAATAATGGCTATGCGATGGGAACCTCTGTAGCCCGTACAGCCAATCACGAAGATATATGGAAACTAGGATTAGGATACGAAATGCCGTGTGGTCCTGTAGATGCCATGAATCCTGTATCTGTGGCAGAAGCCATGGACGAGGCTATCGATAGAGCGCGTCGTGGTGATGGGCCTACCTTTTTAGAATTAAAGACCTACCGCTATCGCGGGCATTCGATGTCTGATGCGCAACACTATCGCACAAAAGATGAGGTTGCCGAATATCAGAAAATAGACCCGATTACACAGGTAAAAGACATTCTTCTAGAAAAGAAATATGCCTCTGAAGACGAAATTGAAGTCATGAATAAACGCGTGAAAGAACGCGTTGCCGAATGCGAAAAATTTGCAGAAGAAAGCCCATTCCCAGAGAAGAACGTCATGTATGATGTTGTTTACGATCAGGAAGATTATCCATTTTTACCTCACAAACTATAAGCTATGGCTGAAGTAATTAATATGCCGCGATTGAGCGACACTATGGAAGAAGGAACCGTTGCCACCTGGTTAAAAAAAGTAGGTGATAGTGTTTCTGAAGGAGATATATTGGCCGAGATAGAGACCGATAAAGCGACTATGGAGTTTGAGTCTTTTTACGAAGGGACACTTTTGCATATCGGGATTAACGAAGGAGAGACAGCCAAAGTAGATGCCTTGCTAGCTATTATAGGTGAGCAGGGAGAAGATATTTCTGGACTTCTTGATGGTGACGACGCAGGCCAAGAAGCAAAGCAGGAAGCTGCTCAAGAAGACGGCGGCCAAGACAGCAAAGCGAACGACACATCTGAAGATTCGAGTACTGATGAAGACCAGCAGGCCGATGGCTCAGATTCTGATGCTGCATCTAGTGATGAATTGCCAGAGGGAGTCACTGTTGTAACCATGCCGCGTCTTTCTGATACCATGGAAGAAGGAACCGTTGCTACTTGGTTAAAAAAGGAAGGTGACACTGTAGAAGAAGGAGATATTCTGGCCGAGATCGAGACTGATAAGGCCACTATGGAGTTTGAATCTTTTCATTCTGGAACCTTACTGCATATCGGTATTCAAGAAGGCGGAACGGCCAAAGTTGATGCTTTATTGGCCATAGTAGGCCCTGCAGGAACAGATGTATCTGGTGTTGCGGCAAATTATGCTAGTGATAGTGCCTCTCCCAAAAAAGAAAGTAAACCTTCATCTAAATCTAAGACATCTTCAGACAAAAAAGAAACGCCAGCTCCAGTAAAAGAGGAAAAGAAAACCACAAGCGCAACGGCTGATACGAAACAAACATCATCGACCGTCTCTTCAAATGGAGGACGTATTTTTGCCTCTCCATTGGCCAAAAAAATCGCCGAAGAAAAAGGCATTAATTTATCACAGGTCAAAGGTTCTGGTGAAAATGGAAGAATTGTCAAGAGCGATGTAGAAAACTTTACACCAAGCGCAGCATCTAGTGGTCAGGCAGCTGTACAACAGTTTGTAGCTACAGGCGAAGAGCAATTTGAAGAAATAGAAAATTCTCAAATGCGCAAGGCCATTGCGAGAAGCTTATCAAAATCAAAATTCTCTGCCCCACATTATTATTTAAATGTGGAGTTCAATATGGAGAATATGATGGCCTTTAGAAAACAGTTTAATCAACTGCCCGATACCAAAATATCATTTAATGATATGATTGTTAAAGCAGTGGCGATTGCACTCAAACAACATCCGCAAGTAAATTCTCAGTGGTTTGACGATAAGATGCGTCTTAATAAACACGTACACATTGGAGTTGCTGTAGCCGTGCCAGATGGTTTGGTCGTACCCGTGGTCAAATTTGCCAACGAGAAATCCTTGCCCCAGATCAATGCGGAGGTTAAGGAATTAGCGGGTAAAGCACGCGATAAAAAGCTAAAGCTAGACGAAATGGAAGGTAGTACCTTTACTATTTCAAATCTGGGTATGTTTGGTATTACCGATTTTACCTCAATAATCAATCAGCCCAACAGTGCTATCTTATCTGTAGGTGCTATCGTAGAAAAACCTGTGGTAAAGGATGGGCAGCTCGCTGTAGGTCACACCATGAAGTTGACCATGGCTTGTGATCACCGAACGGTTGACGGAGCTACTGGAGCACAATTTTTACAGACTTTGAAAATGTACATAGAAAATCCAGTACTTATGTTGGCTTAGGATTGATTTTTAAATAGGATCACCCGCAGTGCAAATTGCGGGTTTTTTTATGCCCTGCTACCCTCTAGTATTCATTACATACTAATACCATCGATGTGAGCAGAGTTTCTTACTTTCTCATTATCTTTAGCCTATGAGAAAAATTATAGCACTTATTGCTTTGGCTACTGCGCTTTCTTGCGGAACCGCTGGCCTGGTATCGGTTAACGAAGGAAATGTTGATGCATCTACAAATGGAACAACTTCGGGCACTACTTCGGGTAGTACCCCAACTTCGACCTCCACATCATCCACTACCACGACTACGACCTCTACAACGTCCGATCCTTCAACGGCGACGAGTGAGGCTAAAGCGTCTCAGCCCGAAAAGGCACCAGCTCCTGGTATTTTGGGGTCGGGCCGAACGGTAACCGTTAAGAAAACAGTGAATTTTCTTGCCGCCGATGAGCGTGGCGGAAGGGATGTAGGTAGCCCGGGTATTGAGCGTGCTGCGGTCTATATTGAAGGCCGTTTTAAACGCAGTAAACTCAAACCATACTTTGGAGAAACGTATAGAAGTAATTTTGAGGTCAATGGCCAAGAGGCTTTTAATATTGTTGGGATGATCGAAGGTAACGATCCCAAACTCAAAGATGAAATAATCGTGATTGGTGCACATTACGATCACATTGGTTCAGGAAAGCCCGTCAATGGAGACACTGTTGCTAATGGAGCCAATGACAATGCCGCAGGAACGGCTACTGTTTTGGCCATCGCAGATCATTTCGCGAAAGCAAACAATAACAAACGTACCTTAGTTTTTGCCCTCTTTTCGGCAGAAGAGAAAGGCTTATTAGGATCGGCAGATATGGCGCAACGTATGAAGCGAATGGGCGCCAATCTCTACGCCATGTTTAATATTGAAATGACAGGGGTGCCTATGAAAGACAAAGATCATATCGTATACGCTTCGGGTTACGATTTGTCTAATTTTCCACAAAAATTTAATGCCTACGCTGGAGAGAAGGTGATCGGTTTTTTACCAAAAGCCAAAGAGTTTAATCTTTTCCAACGCAGCGACAACTATCCTTTTTATAAGGTTTTTAAAGTGCCAGCCCATACGGTATCCAGTTTTGACTTTACCAATTATGCCTATTACCACAAGGTTGATGACGAGCCAGCGCAACTCGATTATGTGCATATGCAAAAGGTGATCGATAAATTAATTCCTGGTATTGCTGGTATGGCCAACACCACGGCTCAGGAAATTAAGATGAAGTAAAACGCGTGTATTGCTAACCCTTTGTGACCACCATTTTTTATGAAACGAATTATAGTAACAGGTAGCAGTCGAGGTATTGGACTAGAACTGGTTAAAAAATTAGCTAATCAAGGGCATCAGGTGCTTGCGCTTTCGCGAAATGAAACCACTTGTACTGCGCTCGGGATGCAAAATATTACCGCATTTTCCTTTGACATCACCAAGTCCGAGGATCTTGTAAAGGTGACCGATTTTATCGAAAGTGACTGGGAGTCTGTCGATATTGTTATTCACAATGCGGGCGCTTTACTCTTAAAGCCTTTTGCAGAAACTACTACCAAAGATTTTGAGTCTATCTATAAGGTTAATGTTTTTGGCGTAGCAGCCTTGACCAGAATAGTCTTACCGTTTATGAACGCAGGAAGTCATGTTGTGACTATCTCGAGTATGGGAGGAATCCAAGGCAGTATGAAATTTCCTGGGCTAGCGGCCTATAGTTCTAGTAAGGGTGCTATCATTACTTGGAGCGAGCTCTTGGCCGAAGAATACAAAGAGCAGCAAATTGCTTTTAATGTGCTGGCCTTAGGTGCTGTACAAACCGAGATGTTAGAAGAAGCTTTTCCTGGGTATCAGGCTCCGCTGTCTGCCACCGAAATGGCTGAGTATATTGGAGATTTTGCGTTAACTGGAAATACCTATTACAATGGCAAGGTGTTGCAAGTTTCGGCGAGTACGCCCTAAATGAGCTGTACCTTTCTTTACAATGCCTTCAGCAATTTTTGGCGATCTATGGAGATTAATTTACATTGTTTTCTATGTTAGAGACTCTAGAAAAATACGTCCCAGCTCGTGCCGCATTGCCTGTATTTGAATTGATCAAAAAACACAGAGTACACCTAAAAATTGTAAATGAGCGCGTTACACGTCATGGCGATTATCGCATATTGCCTAATGGTCAACATCAAATTACAGTTAATGTCAACTTAAATAGGTATCGCTTTTTAATTACTTTAATACACGAGATCGCACATCTAATCGCATTTCAGAAATATGGCCGTAGGATCAAGCCACATGGGCAGGAATGGAAAAAAACCTTTCAATTATTGATGGTGCCTTTTATTAGGCCGGAGATTTTCCCTCAAGAATTGTTGCCTTATTTGGCGCGACATTTTAAAAATCCAAAAGCGAGTAGTGATACAGATGCCCATTTATCAATAGCACTCAAAAAGTACGATCCGCCCACTGATAAAAACTATATCTTTGAGTTACCTCTTGGGGCGAGATTTCGAATATATAATGGTAAAATGTTTAAAAGAGGGGCAAAACGCGTCAAGAGATACGAATGTGTAGAAATCCAAACAGGACGAGTCTATCTCTTCCAGCCCAACGCAGAAGTAGAACAAATTGATTAACGATATATGGCAATAGCTACAAAAAATAAAAATTATTATGCCCTTTTGATGGCGGGTGGGGTTGGATCGCGTTTCTGGCCTGTGAGTAAGGCTGCATTTCCGAAGCAGTTTCACGATATGTTAGGAACAGGACAAACCTTATTGCAAAAGACTTTTCAAAGATTATCCAAGATTGTACCTGAAGATCAGATATTGGTACTTACCAATACGGCCTATAATGACTTGGTAAAACAACAGTTGCCCACAGTGGCACAAAAAAATATTGTCTTAGAACCTGCCATGCGTAATACGGCACCTTGTATATTGTTATCGGCATTGAAAGTGCAAAAGGAAAATCCAGATGCCCTTATGGTAGTAGCTCCTAGTGATGCCTGGATTGAAGACGAATCGGGCTTTGTAGCCAATCTTCAGGCTGCCTTTGACAGTGCTCAACAAGAAAAGGTCATCACCACCTTAGGGATACAACCTAGTTTTCCCAATACCGGTTATGGGTACATACAATATGATGCTCATGATCAACAAGCGGCCAAAACCGTAAAACGTTTTACCGAAAAACCTGACTACCAAACGGCCAAGACCTTTGTCGAGAGTGGAGATTATTTATGGAATGCGGGGATGTTTATTTGGAGCGTTACCACGGTTATAGATAGTTTTAAAATGCATCTACCCGCTATGTATCGTTTGTTACAACAAGGCTGGGAGGTCTATAATACCCAAACAGAACAAGCCTTTATCAATAAAACATATCCCGAAGCCGAGAATATCAGTATAGATTATGGGATTATGGAGAAGCATTCACTGGTCAAAGTAGTTCCTGCGAGTTTTGACTGGAATGACTTAGGTACTTGGGGCTCCTTATACGAAAAGCTTCCCAAAGATGAGCAAGATAATGCTGTTGTACATTCAAAAGTATTGGCCTCTAATGCTACAGGAAACATGATTAGAACTAGTACCGACAAAATAGTCGTAGTAGATGGTCTTTCAGATTACATCATCGTAGAGGAGGAGGATGTTTTGGTAATTGTGCCCAAAGCAAAAGAACAAGATATCAAAGAATTGCGCAATGCCGTACAAGAAAAATACGGGAAGCATTTAGGATGATGGAAGAACAAAAAACACCGATAAACGCGCCTAACACGCCCAATACTGACCCCAATCAGAAAGAAGATTTGCGTAGCGAAGCTCTGAGTGTTTGGGAGCACATAAAAAAGTTTCTCAATGATCTTTTGGATATTCGCCAAGATACCGATAGGGATGCGACTATAGAAGCAGTCAGAAAAGACATACCTTTTAAGGGACACAATGCTTGGATTCTAATTTTCTCCATTTTTGTTGCGAGTATTGGATTAAATGTGAGTAGTACAGCCGTAGTGATAGGAGCGATGTTAATTTCTCCTCTCATGGGTCCAATTGTGGGTATTGGTTTGTCTACAGCTATTAATGACGGAGACATGATGAAACGGTCATTCTTGAATTTGACGGTGATGATCATTCTCAGTGTTACTACAGCCTTTATATACTTTTCTTTTTCTCCTTTAAAAGAACTTACTCCAGAACTCGAGGCTAGAACCTACCCTACTATTTTGGATGTATTGGTGGCGATCTTTGGAGGTTTGGCACTCATCGTTGCCAAGACCAAATCGGGTACTATCGCTAGCGTTATTTTTGGGGTTGCCATTGCGACAGCATTAATGCCTCCACTTTGCACGGTTGGTTATGGCCTTGCTCAAGCAGTAACGGCAAATCCAGAAGGACTCAATTATGCTTTTGGGGCCATGTACTTGTTTTTGATAAACACCATTTTTATTGCTTTAGCTACTTTTATTGTTTCCAAGTTGCTGCGATTTCCTCTTGTCAAATATGCCAATCAGAAAAAGCGAAAGCGCGTCGCTACTATTGCCACTATAGTGGCCATCTTGGTTTTGGCGCCTAGTGTGGTGCTGTTTTATAATTTATTACAAAAACAGTTGTTTATAGGAAAGGCTACCGAGTTTATTACAGAGGTTATTATTAATGACGGCACCGAGATTATAAAACAAACAGAAGATCCTTTGTCTAGGCAAATAGATGTTTATCTCATAGGTAATTTGGTACCCCAAAATAAAATTAACGAATGGGAGCGTAAACTCACCGAAACCGAGGGGTTGGAGTTGTCGACCTTGGTCGTACATCAGGGAGCCGATCAAGCCAACGCTATGGCAGAGCGTTTGAGCTCTGAGGTGCGTTCTGGAATTTTAGAAGAGTTATATGTAAAGAATACCGAGGCTCTTGTTTCTAAAGATGCGCAAATTGCTGTATTGGAGCAGGAGGTAACTCAATTGAGAGGTTCGGCCATTCCTTTTCAATTGATACGTAATGAGGCCAAGATCAATTATGACGGGCTTACCCAATTTGGATATGCCACCCTGATCACTTCTAACTTTGAAAATGATGCAGATACATTGGCAGTGGTTAGAGTGCGTTGGGCAGATTCTATTAGTCAAAGTTTGAGGCAGCGCCAAGAAAGTAAAATGAGAGAATGGCTGAAGACTCGTTTTGAGCTAGATACCTTAGTGGTCGAGGGTAATCGCAAACAGGATTAGCTGTACTTGCGAAGTTGGGCTTCGCGCACCATTTTAAATAGATTTGAGGAGTATACAAACTTGGTGACATCTTCATTATCGGTTTTGAATATTTGCGTCTTGTCACCTTCCCAAGCCAAATGTCCATCTTGTAGGTAAATGATCTTGTCTCCAATTTCCATTACAGAGTTCATGTCGTGAGTATTGATAATGGTTGTAATATCATATTCAATAGTGATTTCACGTATCAGGTTATCAATAATAGTCGCGGTATTTGGATCTAATCCAGAATTGGGCTCATCACAAAATAAGTATTTTGGATTGTTGACAATGGCGCGAGCTATAGCGACGCGTTTTTGCATTCCTCCAGAAATCTCAGAGGGCAATTTATTATTAGCGTTTTGAAGATTGACACGGTCAATCACGACATTGGCGCGTTCTTGACGTTCTTTACGCCTCATTTTGGTAAACATTTTTAAGGGAAACATGATATTTTCTTCTACCGTCATCGAATCAAAAAGCGCACTGCCCTGAAAAACCATTCCCATTTTTTCTCTCAGGCCGCGTTGCTCTTCAAATTCCAGATCAGAATAGGGTTCGTCATCATAGAGTATTTGACCGCTATCGGGTTTAAAAAGACCCAACATGGTTTTTAAAAACACTGTCTTACCAGAACCACTTTGACCAATGATTAAATTGGTTTTTCCTTTCTCGAAAGAGGTCGAAATACCCTTGAGTACATGAACATCTCCAAATCCTTTATGTAAATCTTTTACTTCTATCATTAGCTTAAAAGGAGTTGAGTGATTACATAATTGGTGATGATAATTGCAACCGAGGTCCAAACAAATGAAGTGGTACTTGCCTTTCCTACTTCAAGGGCACCTCCACGCATATAAAACCCATGAAAGGATGGTATAGTTGCGAGCAAAAAGGCAAAAAGATAGGTCTTGATAAAGGCATAGGTGATGTGAAAGGGCTGAAAATCATCCTGCAGTCCTTCTAGAAATTCTGGAGCCGATACAAAGTCTCCGTAGACCCCAGCCATAAACGCGCCGATCACCCCCAAAAACATAGCAATAGCAATAACAAATGGATAAATCATCATCGCAATAATCTTAGGGAAAACCAGGTAATTTAACGAGTTGATCCCCATGACCTCTAGAGCATCAATCTGCTCGGTTACCCGCATCGTACCAATACTAGAAGTGATAAATGACCCAACCTTCCCAGCCATAATAATAGAGATAAAGGTGGGTGCAAATTCTAATATGACCGATTGCCTTGCGGCGAAAGCAATTAATGATTTTGGGATAAGTGGGTTGTTGAGATTGAGCGCCGTTTGAATAGCGACCACCCCTCCTACAAAGAAAGATATAAAGGCGACTATACCCAGAGATCCAATAATGAGATCGTCTATTTCTTTAAAAATAAGATCCCATAAAACACTGCGCTTTGTCGGTTTAACAAAGGTCTCTCTGATCATTAAAAAATACTTGCCTATATCGTGTAGGTAGCCCATTTAGATTGTCTTAAAAGCTAAATTACAAATTTCAAAAACAGCAAATGGGCTGCATCCATTATAAGTTAGGATTTATAAACGGAGTAATTTTTTCAATTTAGTATAAATGCCGGTATTTTCATAAACTCCAGTAAAATTTTCGGCACCTGGGCCATAGGCAAACACAGGAACCATAGTCCCACTGTGACCCCCTGTAGAAAATGTAGGTTCGATCACATTATAATCGCCGTCTTGAGAAGATAGCGTAAAGCCACCTGTTTCGTGATCGGCGGTAACTACGACCAAAGTGTTGCCATCTTTCTTGGCAAAGTCAAGAGCAACGCCAAGGGCATTGTCAAAGTCTATAATTTCACCTATTAGATAAGGCGCATCATTATCATGACCTCCCCAGTCTACCTGAGATCCTTCGATCATTAGGAAAAAACCGTCATCATTTTTTGAAAGTCTGTCTAAGCCAAGGCGGGTAGCGTTAGGCAAAAAATCACCCCGGCCTTCTATCATTTTGGGCATGCCTTTGGGTGCGAGTAAGTAACCGTATTTTTTGGACCCATCCATCCATTGTTTTGGATAGAGGGTGTCGGTGCCTATGAGGTAGCCTTTTTCGGTAAATGCTTGAATGTAGTCCTTTTGATCACTTCGCCCCTTAAAAAAGTCACGACCACCACCAGCAAAAAAATCGATATTTGACTCGAGCAGAAACGTCGCGATTTCTTCCTCTTTTTTTCTGTAATCGACATGGGCATAAAAACTAGCAGGTGTGGCATGAGTGATGGAGGATGTCGCTATGACTCCCGTGGCATAGTCTTCTTGTTGAAGTTGCTCGATTAAAGTAGGCAAGGGGATGGTATCCTTGCTCACACCAATCGCGCCATTATAGGTTTTACTACCTGTAGCAAAAGCCGTAGCCCCAGCCGCCGAGTCTGTGATAAGCTCTGAAGAAGAAGATGTTTTTATAAGACCAATATGTTCAAAACGCTCGTAATGTACGCGATCTTGTTTGTAGTACTGTAGGGCAGAGATCTGACTTAGTCCTGTGCCATCGGCAATTAATAATATCACATTTTTAGGACGGTCAGCCAAGGGATTTAGACCTTGATGCGTCGTTTTTGTTTGTTGGACAAGGGTTTGTTTGGATTGACAAGAAACCAAAACAGCAATTAAGCCAAAGACAAGTATTAGGTGAGAAAACTTCATAGTTTGAGTGCAATTCTTTTTGCAAAAATACATATATCAGACCGTCCTAATACAAATAAATCGTTAAGGAATTAGCCCATAAGCTTGGATCGAATACCTCTCCAGCGCAACTGTCTGATAAATTGACCTTCTGGCTGGCTCACTAGATATTCGGTTTTAGAAGTTTTGGCTTTCATATACCCCTTAAGATATTGAAATGCCAGAAGAAGATTATTTTTGCGTAAGGCCAATTTGATACTGGCAATAATCGTAAGTCGTAATCCGTAGCGCATTTGGTAAAAGGCTTTGCCTTGTTTTTGATAAGCTTTGGCCGTGTATTTTTGCCCTGTGGGTTTTAAATGTTTGACCTGTAAACTCGCATCGGTATAGAGTGCCCAGCCATGATATTGCGCCAAAAGCTCATCTATAGTATCCCAACCCATTGCTGGTTTTAGTTGTCCAATAGCTTCAAAGCATGCCTTTCTATAGGTTTTTAGTGCCCCTCTGATATGGTCTTTGTTGGTCAAATTTTCTAGTTGCCAGTGGCCGTCTTTTTCGATATAACAAAAACCACCTGCTATGCCGGTTTTCGGATGTGACTCAAAATGCTTACAAATTAGTTCGAGGTAATTTTTAGGAAAAATAAGGTCGGCGTCAAACTTGCAGATCAGATCATAATTGTCGTCTAATTGGGCCAGACCATGTAAAAAGGCTGATACCACCTTACTACCAGGTTGATGCGTAGACGTTCCTTGTATTTGATGTAGTTTTATACAAGGGTGCGCTTTCGCGAAAGCGCTCACAATCTGGGCCGAAGCATCTGTACTCTGATCGTCTACCACGAGAATTTCTTGGGCAGGATGCGTTTGTGCAAGCAAGGAATCTAGCGTCTGGCCAATAAAGGCCGCTTCATTGTGACACGGAATGACAATATATGTGCGCATTAGACAGTTCTTTCGGCATACACCATATAATACCTTGGGGTGAATTGACGTAATAGTGGTCTAATACCAATTTTTTTGACAGGATTGGTGAATTGTTCACGTTTTTTGATGGTCCAACCTGCTTTTTCAAATAACCAATCAAATTGCCAAGCCTCAAACTCGTGATAATGCCTATCCCAAGGATCAGTTTTTGATCGGTAGGCTGGAGCAAACCAAAGTTTAAGTGGTACGCTTGCAACGATTTTATTGGCCTTGATATCTCTTAATACATTAAAAGGAGCGAGTAAATGCTCAAAAATCTCGAATGCAGTAACCACCTCGGCTGTAGTGTTTTGGACGGCAGTTGTATCTAGATCCAAGTCTTCACCACTGGTGTTGACAACGGTATACCCTTCGCGCTCCATAAAGTCTACAAAGGGATTTTTGACGCCAAGGTCAAGAATTGTAGCAGCTGTATCCGGAACAACTTCTTTTAAGAATGCTATAGTGTGTTTGTAGCGTTTGTTAGGAAAAGTATGTTCGTACACGAGGTAACTGTATATTAAAACTTAAGCGTCAAATGACTAATAGCGATAAACAATAGCGTTGATGTTCATACCCGCGCCTACACTTGCAAAAATAACAACATCTCCTTTGTTTACTTCTTGGTTTTTAATCTTACCCTGACGTACCAAATCAAAAACAGTAGGAACAGTGGCTACAGAGCTATTACCTAATTTTTGAATACTCATAGGCATGATGTGATCGGGCATGGGGTAATCATAGAGTTTGTAGAAGCGTTCTACAATGGCTTCATCCATTTTTTCGTTGGCCTGATGGATAAATATCTTTTTGACATCTTTAATAGCTACATCGCTCTTGTCAAGACAGGCTTTCATCGCATTGGGTACATTGGTTAGTGCAAAGTTGTATATTTTGCGACCATGCATTTTGATATAACGGGTGTCGGTATCGGCTTCTGCGCTGTTTGATTTACCAAAAAATAGATAAAATGCCTCATCGTAAGTGTAGGTAGCAGTTTCGAAGGCTAATATGCCTGTGTCAGAATCGTCTTCTTCAATCACGGTTGCTCCTGCACCATCACTATAGATCATACTGTCTCTATCGTGTTTGTCGACCACACGAGACAGGGTTTCTGTACCTACAACCAGACACTTTTTGGCCATGCCTGCTTTGATAAAGGCTTGTGCTTGTATCACACCTTCGATCCATCCTGGGCATCCAAAAAGTATATCATAAGCTACACATTTGGGGTTTTCAATTCTCAAATTGTGTTTGATACGAGAGGCAAGACTAGGTAAGATATCGCTTTGCACATGTCCTTTCTGTACATCTCCAAAGTTGTGTGCTACGATAATATAGTCTAAAGTTTCAGGGTCGATGCCTGCATCTGCAATGGCTTTTTCGGCGGCATAGAAACCAAGATCAGATGAGGTCAAATGATCTTTGGCATACCGTCTTTCTTCTATGCCCGTAATTGCCTTGAATTTCTCAATGATGACGGTATTTTCCGAATTAATGGTAGAACCATCCGAGTTGAGAAAATGATGTTGAGCAAAATCGTCGTTCTTTTCTACGCTGCTAGGAATATAACTGCCAAGTCCTGTGATTTTTATAGCCATGAAGGGATTTTTTTGTAATTGGTAAAGTTAAGGAAACTGAATGAAACTAGCGTTTATTGCCTATTATCGTAGGTATTTTTTATCGATTCGACAAAAATTAAAATCATTCCATTTTTATTTTTTAAAAAGCAGGGGTATTTGCATCACTTTTTTAGCAGGCTGTCAATATCACCAAATAGAAAAAGGGGCTGGTCATACCGCCCCTTTTTTGTTCTATTCGAATGGTAGTGCTAATTTTAAGCCTCCTCCATATACTCTTCGATGGGAGCACAGGTGCAAATCAGGTTACGATCGCCATAGGCATCATCTACACGACGCACCGTAGGCCAGAATTTGTTCTCGGCTATGTAAGAGAGTGGGTAGGCTGCTGCTTCACGACTATAGGGAAATTCCCAAGTATCGCTAGTAACCATAGCCAATGTATGCGGTGCATTTTTCATCACATTATTAGGCTGATCTGCAACGGCATTTCTAATTTCTTCTCTAATACTCAACATCGCATCACAAAAACGGTCCAACTCTGCCTTGCTTTCACTTTCGGTAGGTTCTATCATAATAGTTCCCGCTACAGGAAAAGATACAGTAGGCGCGTGAAAACCATAATCCATAAGGCGTTTGGCGATATCTGTTACTTCGATTCCATTGGCTTTAAATGGGCGACAATCTATAATCATTTCGTGGGCAGCTCTGCCGCGTTCGCCTACATATAAACAGGCGTATTGTCCATCTAGGCGCTCTTTGATGTAATTGGCATTTAGAATCGCATACTCTGTAGATCGGCGCAAACCACTCTCACCTAGCATCGTGATATACCCATAAGAAATCAAACAGGCCAATGCCGACCCCCAAGGCGCTGCAGAAATGGCCGTAATGGCATCACTGCCACCCGTTTCGATAATCGGATTGGTAGGTAAAAATGGCACCAATTGTTTGGCTACACAAATAGGACCTACCCCAGGACCTCCTCCACCATGTGGTATAGCAAAGGTCTTGTGTAGGTTCAAATGACATACATCGGCACCAATAGCGCCAGGGTTGGTAAGGGCCACTTGCGCATTCATATTGGCACCATCCATGTAAACCTGACCTCCGTATTGGTGAATTAGACTGGTAATTTCTTTGATCGCACTTTCGTAAACCCCGTGAGTAGATGGATAAGTAACCATTAAGGCGGCAAGATTGTCCTTGTGCATTTCTGCCTTTTCGCGCAAATCGTCTAGGTCGATATTGCCATTGTCTAAGGCTTTGGTCACTACCACTTTCATTCCAGCCATTACTGCACTGGCAGGATTAGTACCATGGGCCGAAGACGGTATCAAACATATATTGCGATGCTCGTCTCCGCGAGACTTGTGATAGGCTCTAATAACCATCAGCCCTGCATACTCACCTTGAGCACCAGAATTAGGTTGTAAGGAAGTACCCGCAAAACCAGTGATTTCGGTGAGCTGCTCTTCTAACTTTTTAAGCATCTTTTGGTAACCTTTGGCTTGTTCTAAAGGTGCAAAAGGGTGAATATTCCCCCATTGTGGGTCGCTTAATGGCAGCATTTCTGAAGCCGCATTCAACTTCATCGTACAAGACCCCAACGATATCATTGAGTGATTGAGTGATAAATCTTTGCGTTCCAGTTTTTTGATATAACGCATCAATTCTGTCTCCGAGTGATAGCTGTTAAAGGTGGCGTGCTGTAAAAATGGCGTATCTCGAGCTACCGTAGTGTTTATACAACTGCTGCTAGTTATCTCGCTAATAACTATAGGCTCTTTTTTTGCCGCTTCTGCGAAAATAGCTATGATGTCATTGAGATCCTTGACGTTGGTCGCTTCATGGATCGATATCGAAACCGTATCGGCATCAGGATAGTAAAAATTGATCTTTTTGGCTTTGGCCAAAGCGTTAATCTCGGCGCTATTCGCTTTGATTTGAATGGTGTCAAAATAACAAGCATTGGTCTGGTAATAGCCTAATTTTTCAAGAGCATCTGCGAGTGTGGTTGTCTTAAAGTGCACCTTGTCTGCGATATCTTGAAGACCTTCTGGGCCGTGATATACACCATACATTCCAGCCATTACCGCGAGTAATACCTGTGCGGTACAGATATTGGATGTGGCCTTATCGCGTTTGATATGTTGCTCTCTGGTTTGAAGTGCCATACGAAGTGCGCGATTACCGTTGGTATCTTTGGTCACCCCGATAATTCTACCTGGGATATTGCGTTTGTAAGCTTCTTTGGTTGCAAAGTAAGCGGCATGTGGCCCACCATATCCTAACGGAATACCAAAACGTTGAATAGTCCCTACAACAACGTCCACTCCAAATTCTCCAGGAGCTCTTAATTTTACCAGACTCAAAATATCGGCAGCAACAGCTACTTTGATCCCGTTGGTGTTGGCATTTTCTACAAATTGGGCATAATCGTAAACCATTCCTGAAGTGCCAGGATATTGCAAAATGGCTCCAAAAAAGTCTTGACCAAATTCAAAGGTCTCGTGATCACCTACGACCAGTTCAATACCTATAGGAGTAGCACGTGTTTGCAAGAGTGACAGTGTTTGAGGGAGTATTTCCTGAGACACAAAAAACTTACATACATTTTCTTTTTTCTGACTGCGCTCTCTCACAGCAAATAACAAGGCCATGGCCTCGGCTGCTGCAGTAGCCTCATCTAAGAGTGAGGCATTGGCAAGCTCCATACCGGTAAGATCGGTAATCATGGTTTGATAGTTGAGCAGCGCCTCTAATCGGCCTTGTGCAATTTCTGCCTGATAGGGAGTGTAGGCCGTGTACCAACCTGGATTTTCTAAGATGTTTCTTTGAATGACAGCCGGCGTTACTGCTTGATGATACCCCAATCCAATGTAGGATCTAAATACTTCGTTTTCATTGGCCAACTCATAAATATGAGCCGCAAATTCGTATTCGCTCATGGCCGGATCTAATGCTAGTGGTTTTTGGAGACGAATGTTATCTGGAATTGTCTCAAAGAGCAATTGCTCCATAGATTCAACACCAACTGTTTCTAACATTTGGTTTAAATCAGATCGACGAGGACCAATATGACGTAAGGCAAATGAATCTGTATTCATAATTATCGTTTGAATTTAGGATATGCAAAATTACGGCTAAATTCCTGAAAAAAACGCATAAAAAAGTCATAGCCTAGGTGGTATTTTTCACAAATAGTAGGGGTTATTAACAGTTGTGCTATTTTTGTTTAATGACCCGCTTGTATCAACTCTTCCGATTTTATATCAATAGTAGCATTCACGTGGCTTTGGCCGTGGTGTCCTTGGCTTTGGTTACAGGGTGGTATTTTGGTCTAAACTTGGACAAAATCTTTGTAAGCCTGCTTTTTTTTGGGACGGTGAGTGGTTATAATTTTGTTAAATATGCAGATGTGGCTCGATGGCATCATCGCAGTTTAACTCCAGGGCTGCGTTACATTCAAATATTTTCCTTCATTTGTGGGCTAGCATTTCTTGTTTGTTTGAGCTATATGCCCATCCAAGTTTGGCTTTGGGGCGGTATTTTTGGGACGTTAACGCTTTTGTATGCCCTGCCCGTTTTTTCGCGTAGGCGCACCCTAAGAGGCATAAAGGGAGTGAAAATTTACATCATAGCCTTAGTCTGGGCAGGTGCTACAGTAATCTTGCCATTGGTGTATGTGCAATGGTCGTTTACAACAGAAGTTTATCTGTTTTTTGCTCAACGACTGTTATTTGTTTGGGTACTTACCTTGCCTTTTGAAATTCGTGATTTGAAATACGATGATGACCGTTTGCAAACCCTCCCTCAACTATTGGGCGTCAAAGGTGTCAAGTGGCTGGGCAGCTTCTTGCTGGCTGTGATGATGGTAATGATATGGCTAAGCGCTGGTCAAGCGTCTAATTATTTTTTAAGTAGTGTACTCATTGGTGGGCTGACTGCCATCGGATTGTGGAAATCTTCTAGAGAGCAACCGGCATTTTATGCGGCTTTTTGGATAGAGGGTATTTCGATACTATGGTTTGTGCTTTATGGGCTTTTATTAGGATTGTTCGCTTAATTGCTGGGCCAGCTTTTCTTTTAATGCTTGTTTTTCTTGCGAAGAAACCGTCTTTACCTTCGGGCTTTTAATCGCTTTGGTCAATTTGGTGTTATTGGCCGTATATTTACGACAAGCGCTACAATAAATAAGGTGAATATTGAGCTTGACTTTTTCCCAAAACGTAGATTCTTTATACTGGCCTTTATCGCAAATATGATTGGCCTCGTGACATTCTAATTTAATTTTCATGTGTTTGCTTTACTCTAGTATTACAATTTGATGATCAAAACCATTGTTTTTCCATACAACTGGCCATAGCTGTTCGGGCGCGGTGAATAATAACCCAAAAATTAGACGGGGTAATATCAAATTCATTACAAATGGCTTCTGTGTCAAAATTGTCAATGGTTTTCATTCTAAAAATGCGTGCCTGTTTTTCTGGAAGTTTGCCTAAGCACCCAAAAATAGCCTCGCCTAATTCTTCATTTTGAATGTTATCTTCGGCAGTTTTGTCAAAAGGATCTGCTACACGCTCTTCTAACCAATCGCCTTCAGATTCGTCGTCTTTATAATTTATATGTACCTCGGCCTTTCCTTTTTTGGAGTTCGACTTTCGGTAATGATCAATTATTTTTCGCTTTAAAATAGCGATAAGCCAAGTGCGTTCTGTGGCTTCACCTTTAAAGTTTTTCATCGACTTTAAGCCGGCCAAGAAAGTCTCAGAAATTAGATCCTGAGCCATTTCGCGATCATTAACTCTAGCGATGGTATAATTGAATAGATAGTCCGAATATTGGTCAACCCACTGTGTTGGGTCTATTTTTTGTGATGGCATAAGGCCTTTGTCGTCTGTTTATTCAAAAATAACACTTTTAAGAATAGTTTAACGCTCTAGCCTGTCCTTGAGGAGATTATTTCTGTGTTGTAAAAAAGAGGTGAGGTGTTTTCTAAGTAGAAGCCAATTAAATAACCTGCCTATCACCCCATAGGGTACACTGTAATACAGGATGTCTTTCATACACACTTTCTGATCTACTTGAGTGAATATATGCTCGTGATGAAAATATGTAAAGTGTCCTTTTAGCTGTGTATCGCTAAAGTAGGTGGGGTAGCGATAAGCGGTGATTTTACTTTGATGTGTTAGATAGCTGCCAAAATGTTTGCCCTTCCAAGTAACTGTTTGGTTATAGCCAATAAGACCCGTAGTGACCCCTGCAATAGCCGTCTCTTTAGTTTTGGAGGCGCTTTGTTGATGAAAATCTATAGATCTGGCGAGATCAAAAACGGTTTCTATAGGTGCGTCGATGGTCGTATGAAGCGTTATGATATTCATTTGGTCGCGGTTATTATGTAGTATCCAAAGGCATGGCGGTGTAAGCCTGCGGTAAGCGAAAAAAACGAGGCTTTGAGGTTATTCCAACTTTGCTTTTTGATCCTTTTGCCTTGCCACAATTGTTTGATAATAAAGCCCGGAATAGCAAATGGCACATGTAGCACTGAAGGGGCAACTCGCATAGAGATATCTTCTACCCGTACGTGTTGGAAACCAATTTGAGCGAGCGTGGCCGCCACCTCATTAATAGTACCCAAACCGTCAAGACTCCAACCCTTACAGATGCCGCTATAACTATTACGACTACCCCAACACATGCGCTTAGGAGACTTTTTGATAAAGGCATCTGCGATAACTAGTTTTTTACCTTGTTTAAGGATGCGATAGGCTTCTTTCAAGGCTTTTTTGCTGTGACCCACATGGCAAAAACTTTCTATAGACACGGCCCCGTCTTGACTGGCGGTTGGGATGCTGGTATGGCAATAGTCCTCTTTGAGAATAACAGCCTTATCATCTTTGAGCATACGATTGCCATGCGCCACTTGAAACCCTGAAAGGGTCACTCCAATACACGATAACCTTGGGTAGTGTTTTAGCATATAACGCATAGTGCCTCCCATGCCGCATCCCATATCAGTGATTAGCATTGGCTCATTAGAAAGACTCAAACGCAGGCTTATCTGACGGTTCATCTCATTGAGCATCTGATCTCTTTTTAGTGGGTTGATAGCAAAAGGACGATAATAGCCAAAATGCATATTAAAGTCTTTGCTCCAAAAACTATAGTCTGAGGTGGCCTCGTTATAAAACTGCTCTATAGCTTGACCAGAAGCATTTTCTGGATCAGTAGTAGTTGTGGGTTGGGGTAGGGCGATGGTTTTCATAATTGAAAAAAGTGTATAAAGTTATAGAT
>PAUP01000100.1 GCA_002712765.1 Cytophagaceae bacterium
AATAGCCGAGGGTTAGGGTATTTATTGGCTCTAGATGTTGCTCGCCACCCCATTTAGATTTTGGGCATAAAAAAAGGCGGAAAGTTCCACCTTTTTTTGCCCCAAATCTACCATGAACTTAACCTACTTATGCTATGGCTTTGCTAATATATACGGTTATTTTTAGGAGACCCTATCTTTTAGACCAACAGCACAATTTTTAGACGAAATACACAAATTTTAGTTCAATTTGTGATTTTATTAAGAGCAAAAGGCTAATTAATAGGCTCTTGCTTTATTTCCTTCCATATAATTAATAAAGGCGCGATTAACGACTCTATGACCTCCGTGGGTGGGATAGTCTCCTGTAAAATACCAATCGCCTAAATTTTTAGGACAGGCTTTGTGAAGATTTTCTACCGTTTGGTAAATAATGTCAACTTCAACGGTAACAGTGTCGTCTATGAGTAACTCGGCGATTTTGGCCGATATTTCATTATCCGTAAAAGGAGCATAAATTTCTTTGACAAAATTTTGAACGTGTTTATCTTCTAGCTCGGTTTGACTTTTACATTTGTTGTAAACTTCATCAATAATATGAGCACGACCACTTTCTTTTAACAAGGCAATGGCTGCTCTAAAAGCGATGAAATCTTCAAGTCTGGCCATGTCAATACCATAACAATCGGGATATCTTATTTGAGGCGCCGAAGAAACAATGATAATCTTTTCAGGGTTCAGGCGAGCGAGCATTTTTATTATACTCTTTTTTAAGGTGGTTCCTCTTACGATACTATCGTCTATGATAACGAGTTTATCTTCGGGCTGTACCACGCCATACGTCACATCGTATACGTGTGCGACCAGGTCATCTCTACTACTGTCTTCGGTAATAAAGGTGCGTAGTTTGGCATCTTTTATGGCAATTTTTTCGGTACGTAGTCTTCGGGCTAAGATCTGTTCTATTTGTGCTTTGTCTAAGCCTTCTTTGGCGGCTAAAATTTCTTCCCCTTTTTGACGATTTAATTCATCTTGTGCCGCTTCTACCATACCATAAAAAGAGGTTTCGGCTGTGTTGGGAATAAAACTAAACACAGAATTCTTGGTGTCGTGATTAATGCTTTTTAATACCTCTGGCATTAAAAGACGCCCTAGCATCTTACGCTCTTTATAAATCTCGGCATCAGAACCTCTAGAAAAGTAAATACGTTCAAAAGAACACGCTTTTCGCGTAAGCGGTTCTATGATTTGATGAATGGTTAGTGCTCCATTTTTTTTGATCACTACCGCTGCACCTGGATCCAATTCTTTTACCTCTTCAAAAGGCACATTAAAGGCTGTTTGAATCACTGGCCGTTCACTAGCCACCACAGCTACCTCGTCATCTTCATAAAAGTAAGCGGGACGTATCCCAGCAGGATCTCTTAATACAAAGGCGTCACCGTGACCTAGCAGGCCTGCCATGGCATAACCACCATCCCAATCTTTTGAAGCGCGTCTTAGTATTTTGGCCACTTTTAAACGTTCGGCAATTTTTGGGGAGGCTAGTTGTTTATTGTATCCCTCTTTTTTGAGTTTTTTATACAGTTTTGACACCTCATCATCTAGAAAATGACCAATCTTTTCCATCACTGTAATGGTGTCTGCATGGTCTTTTGGATGCTGTCCTAGCGAAACGAGTTTGGCAAATAACTGACTCACATTGGTCATGTTAAAATTACCAGCAACAATCAAGTTGCGATGCATCCAGTTGTTTTGTCTCAAAAAGGGATGTACACTCTCTACACTGTTTTTTCCAAAAGTACCATATCGCACATGTCCTAAGAGCAATTCGCCAATATAGGGCACGTTTTTCTTTTGCCATGCTACATCATCCTTTTTGTCAGGATTAGCACTCATGGCTTCATTAATGCGACCGTTAATTTGGGCAAAAATATCTTGTATAGGTTGTTGGGCTATAGAGCGCTGTCGCGAAATATAACGCTCACCAGGCGCCATGTCCAATTTGATACTGGCAAACCCAGCGCCATCCTGTCCTCGGTTGTGCTGTTTTTCCATCATCAAATACATTTTGTTGACCCCATAAAAGGCAGTCCCGTATTTTTCTTTGTAAAACGATAATGGTTTTTTTAACCTGATTAAGGCTATTCCACATTCGTGTTTGATCGCATCGCTCATAGAAGGTAAAACAAAAACGCCTCAAAAGTTGAGGCGTAGGTTATTATGATAATTCTATTTCAAATTGTGTTAGTTGCTGAAATTGTTTCAGTCTTTCTTTTATCTCGGAGGTTGTAAGCGACTCTAAACGCTCAGTACCAAATTTTTCTACGGCAAATGAGGCCAAGCAGGAACCGTAAATCAGTGCTTTTTTCATATTCTCAAAGCTAATATCGCCACTTTGTGCCAAAAATCCTGCAAATCCGCCAGCAAATGTGTCACCAGCTCCTGTAGGATCAAAAACTTCTTCTAAAGGAAGGGCAGGTGCAAAAAAGATTTGATCGTCGTGAAAGATAAGTGCTCCGTGCTCGCCTTTTTTAATAACGACATAGGCAGGACCCATTTCGTGTATTTTGCGTGCGGCAGTTACCAAAGAATATTCTCCACTCAATTGACGCGCCTCTTCATCATTAATGGTAATCACATCAATGTGCTTTAGGGTTTGCTTTAATTCGTCTAAGGCAATATCCATCCAGAAATTCATTGTGTCCAAAATAACCAATTTGGGCTTCTCGGTCATTTGCTGTATTACGCTCAATTGGACGCTAGGCTGTAAATTTCCCAACATAACAATAGCAGCATCGCGATAATCTTCAGGAACTTTGGGCGCAAAATGCTCTAAGGTATTAAGCTCTGTGGCTAAGGTATCTCTGGTGTTCATGTCGTTGTGGTATTTACCACTCCAAAAGAAGGTCTTTCCACCCTTAACAATCTCCAAACCTTCTACATTGATATTGCGTTGTGTTAACAAATCAATATACGCCTCTGGAAAATCTTCACCTACTATAGAAACAATAGCAGGATCGACATTTTTAAATTGAGCCGCCGATAAACCGATATAGGTAGCGGCACCTCCTAAAATTTTGTCGGTTTTTCCAAAAGGAGTTTCTATGGCGTCAAAGGCACAAGTACCAACAATAACAAGTTTGCTCATTCAGTAATTTTTTGCAAATATACGCTTTTGTAAATGCTTTATGGCTATCAAAAAAATAGAAGAATAACGCAATTCATACATCCAAACTATCTGTCTTTTCGTATATGTATTTGAGAGACAATAGTATAAAGAGGTGTCTGTATAAGTCACATATTGAGCGAGTTGTATGCTGTACGTCTTGATGTTTTTCGTAGTACTGATTACCTTTTGAATACATTTTACGCAAACAAAATGAGACATACAATTACACGAATTGGTTTTATCCTTTGTTCTTGTGCTCTTTTTGCGCAGGTCGGGATTGGAACCACAGATCCGAGTGCCCAGCTTGATGTAGTTGGTGCCAACACGGGTATTCCAACCTTAGCTTTGAGTACCCAAACCGCTCCCATAGGAACCCAAATGGGTCAGCTCGCAGTTATTGGAGATAAGTTATATCACTATGATGCTACACGCGGTAAATGGCTTAGTGTGGAGAGCAGCACTATCGCTTTTGGCCTAGAAGGCAATGTCGACAATCAAGCCTTAGAATTTACTGGAGACGTTGAAACTACAGGGCCCAAAATGCCTTTTGACGGCACTGTAGTTTACCTTAGTATACAATCATCTGGAGGGCAATCCGATAAGGGATTTCAAATAGTAAAAAATGGTATAGATGTTCCAGATAATCCAAACACCACCATAGACGGATCTATCAATCTCGTATCAGGAAGTTATATCAATACCAATTACAATCTCGATTTTAATGCGGGAGATTATTTTGAGATTGATGTAGCCGCAGCAGGAGGTAATGTAAATAATGTCTCTTTTGTCATGTGGGTAAAATGGCGTCAGTAAGGATTACTTACGCCCAAAATCGGCAGGAATCTCACCCCAAGCTTTGGTTTCCCATTTGGCAATAACTGTGGTGTACGAATTGTTTTGAAGCCATACCTCTGCGCGTCTTATAAGATCATAGACGGGCTTGTTTTTTGCATTTTCTTTTAATTTGGTGTTGCACGATTTCTTTCTTACCCAACCTATGGCAATTCTCGAGTCAGAATAAATAATGCGATCACTACCTATTTTTTTTAAGTAAGCCAAACCGTGCACTAAGGCCAAAAACTCGCCTATATTGTTGGTGCCTTGCTTAAAGGGTCCTTGGTGAAACAACTGTTTTTTGGTCTGGGTGTCTACCCCGCGATACTCCATAATACCAGGATTGCCAGAACTAGCCGCATCTACCGAAATCGAATAGAGGTTGGGCTCGCCATAAGTCGCCTTTTCTGCAGGGGTCAGTGTTTTCTTTTTTTTGGAAGTTCCTTTCACATCTGCATAATCCTTGTTGTAGGCTGCTTTTGCTTGGGCAAAGGTGGGAAATGACTTGTATTGTGCTCCTGCATAGCCATCAATCATGGCTTTACAATCTTTCCAGCTCAGGTAGATGCCTGGCTTTTTACCCTGCCAAACTACATAGAATTTTTCCTTCTTTTTACTCATATTAGGCGCGTCACAGCTGTTTTTAGGATTTGGATGCGAGATAATCTGCAATCACAGCCGGAAAGTGATCGTATTCTAGTTGATGCACTTTTGCCGCTATGCTTTCTGGGGTATCTGTAGCAGTCACGACCGTTTTTTCTTGAAAGAGAATGTCACCTTTGTCGTATTCGGGGGTGACTTTGTGTATGGTGATGCCGGTATAGGTGGTTTGTTCTGGCTGCGCTTTCGCGAAAGCGGATACAGCTTCATGCACATATTTGCCATACATCCCTTTACCGCCAAACTCAGGAAGAAGGGCCGGGTGTATATTGATTATTTTGTCTGGAAAGTGACTGATAATCTTTTTTGGAAATAACCAAAGAAAACCTGCCAGAACAATAAGATCTGGGCGCGTCGCCTCTAAAAGATGTAGAACATCATCTGTGTCGTACAAGGCCATACGGTTAAAACTAAAAGCCGATACTTCTAACGATTTGGCACGTTCTAAAACTTTGGCATTCTTGTTGTTACTGAGCACTTGCACAACTCGGGCATCCGTACGATCCCTAAAATACTCAATAATGCGCTGGGCATTGCTGCCGTTTCCCGAGGCAAAAATCACAATACGTTTCATTTGTAATAGCTGTTGTGCAGTGCAAAACAATGAATTAATATTAACATTTTGAAGGAATTTTAGGCTTTACTTCACAGAGAATTCCGTAAATTACCTTCACATTTTTAAGTCGCTAGCTTGTTAAACCGTAAAGTTTGTTATTTTTGCGACTTAATTAAAAATTAAATTTAGAAAATTATGTCAGACATTGCATCAAGAGTAAAAGCGATTATCGTAGACAAATTAGGTGTAGACGAAAACGAAGTTGTAACGGAAGCTAGCTTCACAAACGACCTAGGCGCTGATTCACTAGACACAGTGGAACTCATTATGGAGTTTGAAAAGGAATTTGATATTCAAATCCCAGACGATCAAGCAGAGAACATTGCGACCGTTGGTCAAGCAGTTTCATATATAGAAGACGCAAAATAAGTCTCTACTTATTATGGAGTTAAAGCGAGTTGTAGTTACCGGACTTGGTGCACTTACCCCCATAGGGAATACTATTCAGGAATACTGGGAAGGATTGTCTACAGGGAAAAGTGGTTGTGCGCCCATCACATATTTTGATGCCGAGAAGTTTAAAACAAAATTTGCTTGTGAACTAAAAAACTTCAATGCTCTCGATTTCTTTGATAGAAAAGAAGCTCGAAAGCTTGATAGATTTGCCCAGTACGCATTGGTGGCTTCAGACGAAGCCATCAATGATGCGGGGCTAGACCTGGATACTATTGATAAATTCAGAGTCGGCGTGATTTGGGGAGCAGGTATTGGAGGTTTAGAAACCTTTCAAAACGAAGTCATCAACTTTGCTAATGGAGATGGCACCCCGAGATTTAATCCCTTCTTTATTCCTAAAATGATCGCAGATATTGCCCCTGGTAATATCTCTATCAAACACGGTTTTATGGGGCCTAATTACACTACTGTATCTGCCTGTGCCTCGTCTGCCAATGCGATGATAGATGCCTTAAACTATATTCGTTTGGGTCATTGTGATGTCATTGTTACCGGAGGAAGTGAAGCAGCAGTTACACAAGCTGGAATGGGAGGATTTAATGCCATGCATGCGCTTTCTACTAGAAATGATGATCCTCAGGGGGCTTCTAGACCATTTGATGCCACTAGGGATGGATTTGTATTAGGTGAAGGAGCTGGGGCACTCATACTTGAAGAGTATGAACACGCCAAGGCTAGAGGCGCGACCATTTATGCCGAAGTAGTAGGTGGAGGAATGTCTAGTGATGCTTATCACATGACGGCACCACATCCAGATGGTATTGGGGTAGAGCGCGTGATGCTCAATTGCTTGCGTGATGCTGGTATGAAGGCAGAAGATGTAGACCATATCAATACTCATGGCACGTCTACTCCTTTAGGAGATGTGGCCGAACTTAAGGCAATTACCAAAGTGTTTGGAGCACACGCAAAAAACATTAACATCAATTCTACCAAGTCTATGACGGGTCATCTTTTAGGTGCCGCCGGGGCTATAGAATCTATCGCATCTATATTGGCGATGAAGCACAGTTTGGTGCCACCTACAATTAACCACAGTGTCGTTGATGAAAACATTGACCCTTCTTTTAACCTTACCCTTAATAAGGCACAAGAAAAAGAAATCAAGGTAGCGATGAGTAACACTTTTGGCTTTGGAGGACATAATGCCTGCGTGCTATTTAGAAAAATAGAAGCGTAACTTTCATGAACGCTTTTAAAAAAATATTTAACTCCCGTTCAGATAATGACGGGAGTTTTTTTATGCGTATGCAATCTATATTGGGTTTTAAACCCAAAGAGCTATCGCATTATGAAAAGGCCTTTACGCATCGTTCTTTAAACTTAAAAAAAGAAGATGGCAATCCATTTAATTATGAGCGTTTAGAATTTTTGGGTGATGCTATGTTGGGAGCTGTTATTGCCGCTCACTTATTTGATGAGGTTCAAGGGGGCAATGAAGGGTATCTCACAAAAATGCGTTCTAAGGTCGTGAGTAGAAAACACCTCAATGAACTTGGGAAAGACTTGAATCTTGTAAGATATGTACGAGCCAATATACCTGTAGACAACTTTGGCGCCAATATTCACGGCAATCTTTTTGAAGCATTGATAGGCGCTATTTATTTGGATCGAGGATTTCGCTATTGCGAAAAATTTATCTTTAAACGGGTCATTGAGCCTTATGTAGATATAGAAAAGCTAGAGGGGCGTATAATTAGTTACAAAAGCGTTTTGATAGAATGGTGTCAGAAAGAGAAGAAGACCTTCCGTTTTGATACCTATGAAGACACAGGTCAGGACTTAGTAAAACACTTTGCTGTCAAACTTTACATTGACGAGACCATTGCCGCCAAAGCCAGAGCGACTTCCAAGAAGAAGGCTGAAGAAATTGCATCTAAGCGTGCATTTTTTGCCTTTCAACGAGAGATTGAAGCAAAATAGAAGGTCCAACCCGTATCAATTGCTTACTTTTAGCCTCCCTAAATAAAACCAGATCAGGATTTAACAAACGCCACATCAAGCAATAGAAGGAAGTTTATACTATGGCTGTACGCTTGCCAAAAAAATATTATCTCATTTTTGCACTATTTGCCTTATGTACTATAGCGGCTATCTATTGGGTTAGTAATCACATTATCAAGCAGGATATTGCGGCACATGACTTGCGATTGGAACAAGCAAATGCCGAAGCTGCAGCCGAACTCAAAGATGCCTTAACCAATTATGCTACTTTTCTTACAGGAATAAAAACGGTAATCGAAATTGCTGATGAAATGCCTAGTCAGGAAGCGCTTCAAGATTTTGTCAAAAGACAGGCCAACAATCTTACCATTGATCCCCCATTTAGCATTTCTTACATAGACACCAATCATATTTTTATATATGATTTTGACAAGGATCACATAGATCCTAGTAATCTGAAAGGTACATCAATGCGAGATATTATTGGTGATCAGGGTATCGTGAGAATGGATACTTTAATGCGCAAAGACTTGTTGTATGTCTCTTCGCCTACTAATTTAATTGAAGGAAAGGTGGCGTTGCCTTACGGTTTTGGGGTTCTTGATAGTTTGGGTAGGTCTAAGGGATATGTGACGGCTGTTTTTGAGTTTATGCCTATAGTTAATCGCGTGTATCAAAATGTGTCCAAAGAAGAGTTTGTCTATAAGTTTATGAGTGACTCTGGCGCCTATTTTGATCGTACTAGGGCATATAATGGACAAAAGGTATACGCGACCGAAGAAGATCCTGAATATTTCGAAAATTACAATTTGAGTGAAGCGGCATTTATCAGCACACAAATACCTTTTTACAACAAAGTATTTACGGTAAGCACCGCCTATAAGCAAGACAACTTATACAGTACCAATGTCATTATTGGTTATTCGTTATGGCTATTGGCCATTTTAGGGTTTATGCTCTTTCTCATTAGTCAATTTTATCTCTACGAAAAGACCAATAAAAAAATTGCCGCTCAGAAACAGCAATTATCTGAGCTTGTCGCCACAAAAAACAAATTCTTTTCTATAATCGCTCATGATCTAAGGAGTCCCTTATCTTCGGTAATTAATTTTCTGGATGTACTTAAAGGGGAAGAATTTGGTAATAAGCAAACCAACGAAATATTTAAACAATTAGAAGATTCGAGCAAGAATAGTATATCGCTATTAGACAACTTATTAAAATGGTCTAAGGTACAAACGGGACAAATCTCTTATCATCCCGAACTTATCGATTTGCTTAAGATTACTAAAGATCAGATCAAAGTGCAACAGCATCTCTTAGACGAAAAAGGCCTTAAGGTTCGCTTGGAGTCCAGTTATAACGGAAAAGTAGAGGGTGACAAAAATATGATTGCCACCATCATCAGAAACTTACTCTCCAACGCGATTAAATTTTCGCATAAAAAAGGGATTATAGTCATAGAGATCAACAAAATAGGGTCTTATTTGTCGTTTAGCATAGAAGACAATGGTATTGGCATACCAGAACAGTACATAGGCAAATTGCTGGATGTCACCACGGTCACTCGACAATCTGGGACCGCTAATGAGAAAGGATCTGGTCTAGGATTAATTTTATGTGACCAGTTTGTCAAGGCGCATAAGGGTAAGTTTGACATCGAAAGCCAGCATAATAAAGGCACCATTGTAACCTTTTTATTGCCATTATAGGAGTGGTTTTGGCCCTAATTCGCGCAAACGATTTCGTGTATTTCATACCCTAACCAAGGTAGGATCTCTTCACATTGTGTATCTTTATTCTTCGTAAAAATGCAATGGGTACCTATAAACTTGTTTTAGACGATGATATTGGGTATGATTTTACACTCATAGCCATACACGGTTCGCTAGAGCCGTATTATTTAGCATTTCTTCTCAATAAATATCTAAACCTTCAGCTTGCTCGATGTAGACAGGATGTTCAAATGGATTACGGAGAAGATACGGTGCCGTTCGCATTTTATGAGTTTGAAGATAAGGCCAATTACCGCACCTATCAATTGATCGAGAATAGAACTAGATTTGCCAAAAAGGCGAAGAGTCAAGGTTTATTTGGCGGTCAAAATACTACGGTTGTGAGTTTTCAATTTATGCAAGAATTGCCTAAAGTTGATTACTTGATCCGAGTGGTTGAAGATGGCAACGCTTTCGCGAAAGCAAAAACCATTACAACCCTAAATCAAATACCACAGATTGTCACAGCATATGAGGTGATGGTCGAGACATTAAAAGCAAAAGAAAATCTAATATTTGAATAATGCCAAATAGAAAAAAGACCAAAATTGTTGCTACCCTCGGGCCTGCAACCAGCAAAGCCGAGACACTTAAAAAGATGATGGAGGCAGGGGTGGATGTTTTTCGTATCAATTTCTCTCACGCCGATTATGAAGACGTTAAAGAGCGCATCAAAATGATACGAGAGCTCAGCGAAAAGTACGGTTTTAATACCTCGATATTAGGTGACTTACAAGGACCCAAATTGCGAGTGGGTCGTATGAAAGAGGAAGTAGTTGTCAACCCTGGTGATAAGATTACCTTTTCTACCGAAAAAGAATTTGAAGGCACCAAAGACCGTGTCTATATGAATTATCAGCAATTTCCTAGAGATGTAAAAAAGGGAGAGCGTATTTTGCTAGATGATGGGAAGCTGATGTTTGAAGTGGTCAAGAGCGATGGTAAACACGAGGTAACAGCTAAGGTAATTCAAGGGGGACCTTTGCGTTCGCGAAAAGGGGTCAACTTGCCCAATACCAATATTTCGCTACCGGCCTTGACCGAGAAGGATGTGGAAGATGCTAAGTTTGCGATTGCTCAAAAAGTGGATTGGATTGCCTTGTCATTTGTAAGACATGCCGAAGACCTCAAAGAGCTTCAACAAATTATTGACACACATGCCGAACATAAAATTCCTATAATCGCCAAGATCGAAAAGCCAGAAGCGGTAACCAATATCGATAAAATTGTTGCCTATTGCGATGGTTTGATGGTAGCCCGTGGTGATTTGGGCGTAGAGATTCCTGCTCATGAGGTGCCACTTATCCAAAAGCAGTTGGTATTACGTGCCAAAAGAGCTCGTATACCCGTAATTATTGCCACTCAGATGATGGAAACCATGATTTCGAGTCTAACCCCCACTCGAGCCGAGGTTAACGATGTCGCTAATTCGGTCATGGATGGGGCAGATGCCGTGATGCTTTCTGGTGAGACCTCGGTTGGACAATATCCAGTCGAAGTGATAAAAAAGATGGCCTCTATCTGTAAAAATGTTGAAGATTCTGAACTGATTAAAGTTCCTCAAGACCCACCACACATTAGAACCAAACGTTATATTACAAAATCGATTTGCTATCATGCAGCCCTTATGGCTAACGAAATTTCGGCCAAGGCGATTTCTACCTTGACCAATAGTGGATATACCGCTTTTCAAATTTCGGCATGGCGTCCACAAGCCCACATATTGGTTTTTACATCCAATAGACACATCTTGACACAGCTCAATCTTTTATGGGGTGTAAAGGCGGTCTATTATGATAAATATGTAAGCACAGACGAAACGGTAGACGATGTCAATCAAATTGCCTTAGATCGTGGTTTTGTTCAAAAAGGAGACATGTTGATCAATCTGGCTGCAATGCCCATTGTAGAAAAAGGGATGGTCAATACCTTGCGCGTTTCTGAGGTGTAAACGTAGTCTTAAATAAAGATAAAAAAGCGTTGGTCACCACGGTGACCAACGCTTTTTGATTTTAGAGAGTTCACATAAAGCCATTGTTACATAGAAGCATCTATTTCGGTAATTTTGAAGCCATCATTTGTCTTCTCTATACTAACGCTACGCCCATAGGTCTTTAAGGTGTAAGTGTAAGCAATTTTGGTAATGGCCGTTGATTGGTCTCTAGTCACCACTACTTCATCTACAAGTGTTTTAGAGCGTTTGTTTTTGTTTTGAAACACTTCGTGATTAGCGGTACTGTGGCCGTCTATAACGATAGATCGAGGCAATTCAAAAAGCTGTTGGGTAATGGCATAGGCCTCTGTCCAATCTTTGGCGGGTATAGTAAGCGTGGTGGTTTGTCCAAAGGCGGCACCTTTCTCATTACTCGTTTTTTGAACTGCTACAGTAAAGGCTTTGGTGCTTATTCTTTTGGCATAAGCATCAACGGTTTCGTCTTCGACAGGAGGGGCTAGTTTTGATAAATAGCCGTTAAATACAAAACCTTTGGCGCCCTGAAAATCAACTTCTATCATCTCTCCTTGTATCCCTTCGATAGTCATTGCGGTATTGGCAGGAGTGCTCAAATAAGTTACTTGGGCTCCATAGGGAAGGGTCATAAGTTTTTTTGATTTTAAATTGGTAGCGGTACGAAGCGAAAGACCGCTATGGGCGTTTACATAATAGACTTGAGGAGCCAGCGTTTCGGGCACAATCTCAACTTGTGCGAGCAATGGCGTTGTTTCTGAACTATCTGTTACTTCAGAAGTTTTAGCTTGTGATTTCTCTTGGGTACAACTAAGAAAAAAAAGGCAAAGTAAGGCGGCGCATGTGATGATGATTTTCATAAAATGGAGTTTTAATTAGACATTCTTTTATAAAAACTCACATATGATTAAATTATTCTTATCAAAAATGTTAATTAAATAATAAAAATGTAATTCAAAAAGATAACTTCCTTAAAACCAGAAACCTAAGCTGATAAACCAGTCACTTTGTTTAATTTCTGGACTATAGGTGTATTTGACTTCGAGCGGTCCTATAAACGATTCATAGCCATATCCAATAGCATAACCCGAAAATGTAGGAGGTGGTAGCCAGGCATCAGAAGAGAAAATATTATTGCCAGCATTAGCATAGTTTGCCGAAAGATTAAAGTGATTTTTGCCCGTAAAATTATAGTCTACAGTAAAATCGGCTTTTACAAATCCTTCTCCTCCAAAACTGATAAAGTCATACCCGTAGAAAGGAATAACATTATTAATTTGTCTATTGCCATAGCCTCCCAAAAGAAAATCTAGCGCACGGGTTTCTGACCCGCCTATTTTAAAGCCACCAGATGCTTCTAGACTAAAGGAGACTTTAGAAAACGGGGTAGTAACATAACGCGCACGTGCACGGGCAATTGAGAATTCGGAAAAGTTATTATTGTAGTCTGAAGAAAACAAATAGAGGTCAAAATTACCTTGAAAAAAGACCCCACTAGTTGGGAAATACCGATTGTCTAAACTGTCGTAGCGCAATTGACCATAGGCGCCAGCCAGATGGCTTTTTTCAAATATAAACGCATTCTCATCGGCATTATTGGCCGTTACTGTTTCGGTTTCGATATCTAAGAATTTGTGCTGTATTCCTAGGTCGAGAGAGAATTGCTTTAAGAATAGCGTTTGCAAAAATAGTTGATTGGTAAGATCGAGATAATCTACCGTAACGCGATTGACACCGTTAAAATCGTCTGGGCTTAGTTGCTCAAAAAAACGCGCTCCAACCCCTTTCTCAAAAGTGTTAAAGGTAGAATTTATCCCAACGCTCCAATAATATCCCTTGTCTATATAATAGTTAAAGTCATAGCGAATATTATCGCCCAATATAAAGTCAAAAGAGGTGATGTCATTTTTAAAGAGCAATCGCTTTTTTGTAAAATTAATAAGCGCGGCACTTCTAAATAAATCGTCATAATGCACGCCAAATCGTATGGATTGTGTACTGGGTGATTCCTGTAAGTTTAATTGCAAGACCGTTCCGTCTGGAATTTGTATAAAACGATGGCCTATACGATCAAAATTATCGGTGGCCGCCAGGTTATTAATACTCTGATTAAAATCCTGATAGCTCATTATCTCGGGAGGATCCATTTGGAGCTTGCCCATAACATAGGCTCTAGTATATCGATTGTTGCCATTAATGGTCACCGCCGATATCCTCACGCTATCTGTTTTGCGCGGCAATGGCACTTGGACCCGAGGCGTATTGTTTGGGCTGGCTTTTTGACTGTTGGCGATTGCTTTTAACTCCGAAAACTGTTCCTTAGCCTTGGCGCTACCTTGTTCTATGATTTGCACCCCATCGTCAAAAGAGACCACGGTATAATTGCTGATATCTGGTTTTATATAAATATCGGTAAGTGCCCTTTTGTCTTTCATCGCTTTGATCGTGCGATAGTTGTTGATTTGAAGCATGATCTCTGGCGCTGTTTTTAATTCGGTCCTATTACGCAAATCATCTTGTACATCAACTCCAATGATAATATCTACTCCTTTTTCCTTTAAGAGCTCTACAGGATAGTTATCGACCACGCCACCGTCTATGAGCATCCTAGAATCGATCATTACTGGATTAAATAGAGTGGGCAAGGCTCCGCTAGCGCTAATGGCTTCTGGAAGATAGCCACTGTCCAAGATCACGGGTTCTCCTTTTTCGACATCGGTGGCGATACAAAAGAAGGGTATTGGCAATTGGTCAAAGTCTTGCACATCCCCAACATGACTCAATATCCTTGTCAACATATTATAGCTGTTCTGTCCTTTGGATAAGGCACTGGGAAAAGAGAGTTTGTAATCGTCAAAGGGAAGGGTTAGGGCATAGCGCTCATCATCGTCTTTTTCATAAAATGTCTTGGCATTTCTTGGTAAATCATCTTGAATAATATTGTCAAAATCAATATTCGAAAATAGGGCCTGAAGCTGATCTGCATTATAGCCAGAAGCGTAAAGACCTCCTACGATGGCACCCATACTCGTTCCGGCTATATAATCAATCCGTATTCCGGCTTCTTCTAATACCTTGAGTACCCCTACATGAGCCAATCCTTTGGCTCCGCCACCGCTCAAGACAACTCCTACTGTCACATCTGTAGTGGCAGAAGGGCCTTGCGCCTGAAGCAGCGAGGTAAATAGTAAAAATATGAAGAGGTATTTGATCACGATTTATTATGGTAATGATTGTACACTATAGCAGCCTTTGATGGCCCAACCACCTCAGCTAAATTGACTTTACTTGCTTTTTTAACTTTAGAAACAGACCTAAAATGTTTGAGCAATGCAATGATTGTTTTCTCACCAATACCTGGAATGGTTTCTAGTTCTGTGCCCAAGGCAGCGCTAGATCTCTTATTACGATGAAAAGTGATCCCAAAGCGATGCGCTTCGTTGCGCAGCTGTTGAATGATTTTTAAGGTTTCACTCTTTTTGTCCAGATAAAGCGGGATACTATCATTGGGATAGTATATTTCTTCAAGGCGCTTTGCGATACCAACGATGGCAATTTTCCCTCTTAGCCCTAAGGCATCTAGGGCTTTAACACCGCTAGATAATTGTCCTTTACCCCCATCTACAATGATGAGTTGAGGCAAGGACTGGTCTTCGTTTAAAAGCCTGCGATACCGTCTAAAGACCACTTCTTCCATGCTGGCAAAATCATCTGGACCTTCGACCGATTTTATATTGAATTTACGATAATCTTTCTTACTTGGTTTTCCATTTTTAAAGACCACACAAGCAGCAACTGGATTGGTGCCTTGAATATTAGAATTGTCAAAACATTCGATATGTCTCGGCTCTTCAGACAAACGTAAATCGGCTTTCATTTGAGCCATAATACGATTGGTATGCCTGTCTGGATCAACGATCTTAGTTTGTTTAAAACGCTCCATTCTAAAGTACTTGGCATTGCGTTGAGAAAGTTCTAAGATGCGTTTTTTATCACCTAATTTAGGTACAGTGATCTTAACGTGATCGCCAATATCTACTGCAAACGGGACATAGACCTCTTTTGATCGTGTGTTAAAACGCTGTTGTATTTCTATAATGCCAATTTCCAATAATTCTTTGTCGGTCTCGTCGAGACGTTTTTTGATCTCCAAAGTGTGCGATCTTATGATAGCTCCGTGTGCGAGTTGCAAAAAATTGACATACCCGTAACCTTCATCCGATATAATGCTAAACACATCTACATTAGAGATTTTAGGGTTGACTACCGTACTTTTGGCCTGATAATTCTCAAGTACTTCGAGTTTCTCTTTTATTTGTTGTGCCTGTTCAAATTCCATACGACTGGCATGGGCTTGCATTCGCGTTTTAAACTTGTCTAAAGACGATTTAAAATCCCCCTTGACAATCTGTCTAATATGTTCGATATGCTCTTGATACTCGGCTTCGTCTTGTTTGCCCTCACAAGGTCCTTCGCAGTTTTTTAAATGATATTCCAGACATACTTTATACTTTCCAGCTTCAATTTTTTCTGGAGAGAGATCGTAATTACAGGTTCTGAGTTTGTAGAGACCTTTGATCAGATCAAGCAGGGTGCGCACGGTTTTCATACTCGTAAATGGCCCGTAGTATTCACTCCCGTCTTTGATGACACGACGCGTAGGAAAAACCCTAGGAAAACGTTCGTTTTTGATACAAATCCAAGGGTAGGTTTTGTCGTCTTTGAGCAATACGTTGTATCTGGGTTGATACTCTTTTATCAAACTATTTTCTAACAGTAAGGCATCGGTTTCGGTGGCTACAACGATGTGTTTTACCTGATCAATTTTTTTGACCATAGTCCTAATACGACCGTTGTCATGTGTTTTGTTAAAATAGGAAAGTACTCTTTTTTTAAGATTTTTGGCTTTGCCCACATAGAGTAATTTTCCCTCTTTATCATAGTACTGATAGATACCAGGACTTGAAGGAAGTGTCTTGAGCTGTACGTCTAAAGCAGGTGCGGGCATAGTCAAAGATAGTATTTGTAGATGAGTACGCTTTCGCGAAAGCGTAAAAATGACGTTAAAAAGTTATAAATAAACTAGGTCAAAAACGTACCTTGCAGTGAAGTATACTGGGTAGATGGAAAAAAAGATAATAGGACGTACAGATAAAGCCGATTTTCCGGATTTAGGATTTTCAAATATTGATGTTAAAGTTGATACTGGTGCGTATACAAGTTCTATCCACTGTACCAATATTAGGGAAGAAGGAGCTGTGTTGGTTTGTACTTTTTTTGACCCGTCCCACCCGCATTACGACGGGCGTGAATTGTCTTTTGACTTTTACGATATCACCGCTGTCAAAAGCAGTAATGGCGAGATTCAATACCGCTATGAAGTGCAGACGAAGATCTTGATATTTGAGAAAAAATATACAATTTCCTTAACCTTAAGTTCTCGGGAAGACATGCGGTTTCCTGTACTTTTGGGCAGGAAGTTTCTCACCAAAAAATTCATCGTTGATACAGAATTAACCGATGTATCATACAACCAAAAATCAAATGAACTTAAAGATTCTATCTCGTAACGCTGGGCTGTACTCTACCAATAGACTTGTGGAAGCTGGTCTCGAGCGAGGACATACCGTAGAGGTTATTGACCCGCTCAAGTGTGATCTCATTATTGAAAAAAAGAACCCAAGCGTCTATTACAAGGGCAGATACCTTACCACCACCGATGCTATTATACCTAGAATTGGGGCGTCTATCACTTATTACGGTACGGCTGTAGTGCGTCAATTTGAGATGATGAATACATTTACAACAACCACCTCCCAAGCCTTGGTCGTAAGTCGCGACAAGTTGCGAAGTTTGCAAATCTTATCCAAACAGCGTCTTGGTTTACCCAAAACCATATTTACGAACTATTCAAGAGATGTTCCTGAGGTAATCAATCACGTAGGAGGCGCTCCTTTGATCATAAAGCTTTTGGAGGGCACACAAGGTTTGGGAGTAGTATTGGCAGAAACACCTAATGCCGCAGAGTCTGTCATTGAGGCTTTTAATGGTTTGGAAGCTCGTGTGATCATTCAAGAATATATCAAAGAAGCCAAGGGTGCCGATATTAGAGCCTTTGTGGTAGATGGTCAGATTGTGGGAGCGATGAAGCGTCAAGGTAAAGAAGGTGAGTTTAGATCCAACCTGCATCGCGGCGGTACTGCCGAAATCATCAAGCTTTCTGACGAAGAAGAAAATGCGGCGATAAAAGCCGCTAGGGCTATGGGCTTAGGCGTGGCAGGTGTCGATATGCTTCAAAGCGCTCGTGGGCCATTAATATTGGAGGTAAACTCATCTCCAGGGCTAGAAGGTATAGAAAAAGCAACGGGTAAAGATATTGCCAAGACGATTATTCGGTATATCGAACGTAACCTCTAAATCAAAAAGAATAGTGGCAACACTTGACAAAAATAACACCTTGACCTTATTGGGTGAAGTGATCCCTCCAGGAGCGCGTAAGACCATTAACTTTAACCTGGCTAAACTATATACCACCTCGACTGTTGAGGTGCCTATTATTGTAGAACGCTCCAAAAAACCTGGTCCAATAGTACTCATTACCTCAGGTATTCACGGCGATGAAATTAATGGGGTCGAAATTGTGAGACAACTAATCTCCAAAAAAATCAACAAGCCCAAAATAGGAACTGTTATTTGTATTCCTGTAGTGAATATTTTTGGGTTTTTGGATTTAAAGAGAGCCTTTCCCGATGGGCGAGATCTCAATAGAGTTTTTCCTGGAAACCCAAGAGGGTCACTCGCTAGCCGATTTGCGTATCAATTTGTAAAAAAGATACTCCCCGTTGCCGATTTATGCCTCGATTTTCATACCGGTGGGGCTAGTCGTTTTAATGTAGCTCAGGTAAGGATTGACCCTTTGGATATTGTTTCTACAGAGTATGCCTATATATTTAATGCACCTTTTACGCTATATTCAAAAACCATCCCTAAATCTTATCGTGCTACTTGCTCACGACTTGGTATTCCTATTCTATTGTTTGAAGGAGGAAAATCTAAGGTAAGTGACAAAAAAATAGCGCGATATGGTGTAGATGGCGCTATGCGTGTTTTAGATCATTTGGGGATGTTATCATCAAAAATAGCCTTACCCGGTACGCCACCTCCCACAGAGCTTATAGAGCGTACTCAATGGCTAAGAGCATCCTATAGTGGTTTGTTACACGTCAAAGTAAGTTGTGGAGAACACGTGACAAAAGGCCAACATATCGCTACCATTACAGACCCTTACGGTAAATTTAGACACCCTGTAAAAGCCAATCAAGATGGTTTTGTTATCAATGTAAACGAGGCGTCTTTGGTGTATCAGGGAGATGCCATATTTAATATTTCGCGAGAAAAGACCAATAGCCATGGACAAAGCGAAGCTGAGGAAGAAATATAAAGAAAAACGTGCCCAACTCAGTCCCGAACTGAGAGATGATTATAGTCTGGATATTGCCAATAAGGCATTAGAGCTCCCTATTTGGGATCGGGAGTATTATCATCTGTTTTTGCCTATACGGCGTTTATTGGAGGTCGATACCGCCTACTTATTGAGTATTCTAAACGGAAAAGATAAAAAGGTGGTCGTTTCAAAAAGTGACTTTAGCTCACACAGCATGCAACACAGCTTGCTTTTGGACGATACTCCTTTAAGAGAAAGCAGCTATGGCATCCCCGAACCAGAAACAGGAATTGCGATAGCGACAACGGCCATTGATGTTGTCTTTTTGCCATTATTAGCCTTTGATACGTATGGAAATCGTATAGGTTATGGCAAGGGTTTTTACGACCGCATGCTCAGAGAATGTCGTCCTGATGTCATTGCCATTGGGGTATCATATTTTGAAGCAGAATTGTCAAAAATAGCTACAAATGATACAGATATACCGATGAAATACTGTATTACCCCAACAACAAATTACCAGTTTTGATCCATAGTAAGAATATTTACTATCTTCCTTATATGTAATGAACGAGCTTGTGGATGTTAAGCGATATTTACCACAACTTTCTGTAGTCTAAAACACCGATTAAAGTGGAACACCGAGAACTATTTGTAATGGATGATTTCTACTATGAGGAAATTTCAAACCTCACAGGAGCGGGTGGCTGGATGATTGACTTTGAGCAAAAGAAAAGCTATTTTGACAAGCAAGCCAGACGCATCTTACAAGTTCCAAATGAGTTTGTACCTACTTTAAAAAATGGCTATAAATTTTATGCCGAAGAAGATAACGCCAAAGCCACCGAACTATTTTTTGGTTGTGCACAAGGCATTGCCTTTACTACCGAAATCAAAATGGTCACTTATAAAGGAACTGTTTTTTGGGCTAGAGCCCACGGCAAACCTTTAAAAAATGAGAAGGGAGAAATCGTTGGTATAAGGGGGGTTTTTCAGAATATCGATAAAGAAAAGAACAAGGCACTTCGCTTAGAAAAATCTATAGATTTAATTGAAAAGCACAACAATAGACTGTATAATTTTGCGCATATCGTCTCGCATAATTTGCGCTCTCATGTAAGTAATTTACAACTCACCGCCGAACTCTTTGAAACGGCTAATCTCAATCAAGAGCAAAAGGAGTTATTTGACAATTTTGCTAGCATTGCTCGTAATCTCGATGTGACCATTCAACACCTACACGAGGTCGTGACTATACAAACCCAGGCCGATAAAGACCTGGAAACCGTCAATATCCTCGAGACTTTTAAACATGTGGTGGCATCTATCAAACAAATCGTAAGCCAAAATGATGTCGACTTCTATACCGAGTTTTCTGAAGTCGAAAATGTACAGTATATCCACGCTTATTTAGAAAGCATCCTGTTAAACTTCATAACAAATGCGATCAAATACAGAAAACCTGACGTTCGTCCAGAAATTCGAATTTACACATATCAAGAGAAAGAAAAACAATATCTTGTAGTCGAAGACAACGGTATAGGTATAGATTTAGAATCACACAGAGATAAAATTTTTCAACTCTATAAAACATTTCATACCAATACTGACGCTGTAGGTCTAGGTCTCTTTTTAACCCGAAATCAAGTAGAGGCACTAGGTGGTAAAGTTTTTGTTGAAAGTACTTTAGGAAAAGGCACAAAGTTTACAGTCCAATTCTAAAGCCCCTAAAATTGACTAATACCCCCCTAAAAATGAAATATCCCATAGAATTAGCATGTATCATCGACGATGACGACATGTATATCAGCTTGATTACTAAGGTGATTGACTTGAGAAAACTTTCTAAAAATTTATTGATTTTTAGAAACGGTAAAGAGGCTTTATCCTACTTTGTCAGAGCGTTTAAACGATTGGATAGACGCGATATACCCGAAGTTATTCTCTTAGATTTAAACATGCCTGTCATGGATGGGTGGCAATTTCTAAACGAATTGGGCAAATACGATTTTCCAGATCTAAGTGATACTACAATTTATATAGTAAGCTCCTCGATTAATCCTGCCGATTTGGAGCGATCTAAAGCGATATCATTGGTAAAGGATTTCTTAGTCAAACCAATTAAGCCCAGTGAACTTGCCGAGGTATTTCTAACCAAAAAAGTGTCCTAAAACACTTAAGCGGCAGTGTTTTGCTCCTTTTGTTCTGTGTCTGAAGCGTTCCCTTCTTCTTTTGGAAATACACGTTTGTTAAAAACCAAAAGGATGCCTACTCCTGTGCTTATTGCCATATCTGCGATATTAAAAATCGCATTAAAAAAAGTAAAGGTTTTGCCTCCCCAGATAGGAATCCACTGTGGGAGTACCGCATCTTCAATAAAGGGAAAATACAGCATATCAACTACTTTGCCGTAAAGCGGATCAGCGTATCCTCCCCCTTCGGGAAGAAAGGTCGCTACTGTTTGAGCATCGCTCGCACTAAAGAGTACACCATATAGAAGCGAGTCAATAATATTACCTACGGCACCTGCAAAAATAAGGGAGATGGCGATAATTAATAATTTGGGGGCAGCTTCTCGTATTGATTTGACCAACCAATAGCCAATGACAGGTGCGATGATGAGTCTAAAGAGGGAGAGTGCGATTTTACCGTGCTCCCAAGGAATTTTTGCTCCCCAAGCGGCTCCTTCATTTTCTACAAAGTAAATTCTAAACCAATCCAGCCCAAACACCTGAATCGATTGGTATTCTGTAAAATTGAGTTTTATATACACCTTGAGTACTTGGTCTACCAAGAGAATGGTGAATATGATAAGAGCGGCTTTCTTAAGCGTCATAGTAAGATGTTAAAGGCGCAAAAATACGTATTTACAAGGACTTCAAAACCACAATATCTCCATCTATACTTTTGAGGCTCATGGTTTGGGTACCTGTCAAATTTGTAGGTATAACGACGTTTCCGTTGCGAGATTGTGCATTGAGATTGGCCTGGTCTACTTCTATGCGTATACTGCCCGAGAGAGTGTTTATAATAGCGCTTTCGCGAAAGCTAAATGCGTCTAATCTACAGCCTCCACGGCCCAAATCAACACGTACCCGGCCATAGCTACCCCTAGCATCAAGACGGGCAAGGGTCGAGTAAATATCGAGATTTAAATAATGAGGTATTTCAAGATATATCGCTATAGACAGGACCTTGTGCGCGGCGAGCTTATCATTAAAAGGATGATAATCTGGGGTTTTACTCGTGCCGATATACAGCTGGCCATCTACAATTTTGGTAGTGAGAAGAGCGCTTTCAAAGGTCTCTCCATCAATTTTTGTCTTGACCGAAATATGATCGCTATCACGAGTTACAATGTGAATCTCAAAGATTTCGTCACTTTGAATAGAAATACCTTCCACCTTCTCATAAAAATCTTTTCGCAAGGATTTTTGAGCCCAAGCCGATGTCCCTATAAGCATAAAGCAACATAGATACAGTATTTGAATGGCAGCTTTTGACATGTTGGATAATAAAGGTTTTCTGAGCAGTTAATAGGTAATATTACGGCAGCAAGCAGGACAGAGGTTAGGCATTATTGTGATTGCCCAATAAAAAATCCCTTTCGGTTGATGAAAGGGATTGTACTTTATAAGCAGCCTCCCTTTAGCTCTGCATATTTTTGGCCTCTATGCTCAATGTGGCGTGA
>PAUP01000101.1 GCA_002712765.1 Cytophagaceae bacterium
AATATGCTCGATCAAACCTATACAGACAATGTGCGTATCAATGCCTTTGGAAACAGGTATTATGAGCCGGCTCCTGGATTTAATATTTTTGGCGGGGTACAAATTAAGTTATAAAACATTTATATTTAGGACAACCAAAACATCCTCATGCGCTTTTTAATAGTATTGTTTTACTTTTTTATGTTGTCCATTAGCGCTCAAAACTACTACAAGGACTTTGATCCAGCGCTTAAACTTTTAATCGATGAGGGTGATGCTTGTTTCAAGCAAAATCAAAGTGATTGTCAACAATATTATGACAAAGTACTCGCTTTGGCGGCACAGCAACCTGACTCTACTCTGGCTATGGCCTATCATGAAGTTGGGGTTAGTTTTGCACGTTATGGCCAGTTATCTGATGTGCTCGCTTATTTAAACAAAGGGATTGGTGCAACACAAGGACAAAATCATCCCTTGGTCACTGCGGCCCTCTACCGTAAAAAAACCATAGCATTTGCACGTTTGGGTATGATAGACAGTATTCTTCCTTCGAGCCAAACCGCAATGAGCTGGGCGCAGCTGGCCAGAGATAACGAAACCATAGCCGATATCTACATTCAGCGCAGTGACTTGCTACACCGCATGGGAAATCCCAAGCAAGCATTAGAAGTATTACAAAAAGCTAAGCCTTATGCCCTAAAGTCTAACTCCAAAATTCAACAGGCGGGAATTGACTTTGCTGCTGGTAACATTTACTTGAGTACCTATGATTTTAAAGAGGCTATCGTTGCATTAGAACGATTTATGGAGCAGTCTAAGGAAGATGACGAAGGCTATTACCGAGGCCTGATCAATTGGAGTATGGCCATGGTTCATGACAATCGGCCTGAGCCAGTTATAGAGCGATTGCCAGAAGCGATTTCCTTTTTTAAAGATAGAAATCTGGTCTGGACAGCCAAGACACATCTGGCTCATGCTTATGCCAAATTGGGACAATACGATAAGAGTATTCCGCTACATGAAGAATGTCTGGCGGCTGCTCAACAAATTTATGACCCCGCTATTATCAGTCTCAATAGTAGGTTACTTGCCAAAGGTTACTTAGAAACCGACAGACCCGAGAAAGCCTTGTATTACAGTACTAGCGTTTATGAATATGAGACTTCTAAAGGTAGCCTAGACGAACAGGTTTTAGGGGCTTACACTATCCATTCACGAGTGTTGGGAGCTTTGGGTCGAAAAGCCGACGCCTACGATGTTTTAAAACCCATTCCTAAGTTGTCTGATTCGCTCAATTCGATGATTAAACTAAAGGAGATTAAAAAATTACAAGAGCTCTATGAAACCGAAAAAAAAGAAGCTCAGATTGCTCTTTTAGAAGAGAAAGACAAATCTAGTAAGCTTCAAATAGGAATGCTGATAGCGGGTCTAATTGCCCTACTTGGTATTTTGGGAACCTTGTGGGTACGCTTTCGCGAAAGCAAAAAGCGCACCACTTTAGAGCGTCAAAAACTCGATGCCGAGATCGCGCATAAACACAAAGAACTCACCACTCATGCGCTTCACCTGGCCAAGAAAAATCAAATTCTAGTAGATCTCAAGCAAAAGGTTGAACAGATCAAAGGCGCTTGTGAAACTCGTGATATTATCAATACGATAAATTTTGATCTCAAGGATGAAGCTAGCTGGGAAAATTTTACGCAATACTTTGAAAAGGTGCATACTAATTTTGGTAAGAATGTCGTGCAACGTTACCCCAACGTAACTTCTAATGAATTGCGATTTATGGCACTATTGCGAATGAATTTGTCTTCGAAAGAGATTGCCAATATCCTCAATATTACTCCTGATGGGGTTAAAAAAGCCAGACAGCGATTGCGAAAAAAGATGGAACTCTCTCCAGAAGATTCTCTCGAATCTGAAATCTTAAATATTTAAAACCCTTTGTTTTAAAGGTGTTTTGGCGATGTACCCCCGTTGTACCCCCTGTTTTTTTTGATACAACTTTTTTCTCGAATAGGTTTGAAGTGTCAATAACTGACATCCGTTTTGTGGAGGCTGCTTGCCAGGTAACTGCAGTGCTTTAATGGCAGCTCACAAAAGGGGATGTAAAACCACAAAACAGAAAAAATGAAGACAACTATTTTTAAAAACACATGGGTTTTGGCTTTGTGTTTAGGCATAACAATGTCATGCTCTAAAGAGGATGATACAATGACATCAGGCAGTGGTGATCTCGTAGAAAGTAATGGCATAGCAGCCACCGAACTCGAGAGTTACCAAGGCGACATTGGTGTATTAATCCAAACCCAATCGCTAATACAAAAAGGCTATCAGGCGGCCACAGTAAGTGTTGATATAGAGGCCAGTAGTGGCAATTATAATACGACGCTTACTGTCGATGAATTTACCCATATTGCACCGTATAAGCTCGTTTTGGACGAATTGTCAGAAGCGTCTAAAAATGAGTTGATGGATGGGGTGCCGATGTCGCTAAGCGTTAGAGATCAAAACGGATTAACCGTTTTTGAACAGGACTTATCGGTAGTTTCTTTTAGTCAAAGTGGTACCGAAATCACCTTAAATACAACCCATCTAGAATATCAAAATTCGTCACCAGAGTTTAGAGCAGCAATGCCGCATTTTATCCAAACTGTTGATGCTGGAGGTAATTATTCAAATCTGGTTGTAGAAAAAAGTGCATCATCAGGAAGTAGTAGTACCATATTGGCAGAGGCACCATCTAGTTTTGATGACGCCATAGAAAATCATCAGTATTATATAGTGCCTTTTCTGCAAGAAGCAGGTGTTTATGTGATATATAATAGACAAACAAGCCGCTATATTGCTACAGCCGATTCTAATAGTGTACTTACTCAAAATGGAAGCCTCAATTTTCCCGCTGGCATGGATGGGAGCCTTCATCCGCGCTATAAATTTAGAATTAAGCGGGAGCCCAACGGGTTTTTTACCATTAGAAGATATGACAACAATAATCCGTACAAACGCTTTGACGCAGGCAGTGGTACTGTCTGGATAAGTAATGGTAGCGGATCGTCTATTCAATATTTTAATTTTATAGCGCTCAATATCGATTGGGAAATCACTCAGCTCGACACCAAACACTTACAACCTATTCTTCCTGCCGTAGATACCTCGTTTGGATTTAACAGTACCCTTGTAAATTGCGGTTCGGGAACCCTTACGCAAGAAGTAGGCATTGAGCAAAACATTACCACTTCACAAACAGTAGGTTGGAATTCTAGTATTTCTGTGGCTACCCGCAATACTTTTGGCGCCGAGGTTACTGTAGGTGTATCTGCAGAGGCTAGCTTTTTTGGTGTGGGTGCCTCGGCAAGTGTAGAGGCCTCTGCGAGTTACGAATTCTCAAGAGAAGTAACCGAGTCTCGTGGTCGTTTTGGAGAAGCCACCTCCGAGGTGAGTAATAGTTATTTCTCAAGCCGAGAGGTTGTCGTGCCATCAGGACGGGCCTCTTTGGTCTATGATGCTTATCAAACCTATAGCGATGTGGTTGTGCCGTTTGTCAAACGCTTTCGAATCAAAGCCAATGAGATTGACCCGTCTCAAGGTGATGCCATTATAGGCATACTCGACGGACAAACCATAGCTTCACAATTTGATATGATGCAGTTTAACGGTGTCATTCAAGAGATAGGTTCAGACTTTATAGAAGTTTCGGTAAGTGGTTACAGCACCCTTGATAACATTGTTGATACCCGTAGCGAGGTACGCGATGTAGCTGCAAATTGTGAGGGATAACATCGGTTCTTGCATTGACGATGTATCCCAACAGCTTGTTATTAGGTAGATCGTCATGCTCGTGGGCACAAATTAACAAATGAAAAACGCTTAAAAAGAGTAAACATGAAAACACATAAATATATATACATAGTCGTAGTAATCTTATTTGGCTTATGGAGCTGTAGCGACGATGAGCCAACGCTAGACGATGATGATGCAGAAACCGTTGAACTTATCGCTACAGGATTTGTTAGTACCATTGAAGAAAATCCACAACAAGGCGATGCGCTAGGTCAGGTACAGGTAAACCAAACAGAGGGGACACAATATCAAATTAGCATGAGTGATCCCCAAGGAGCAGTAACGGTAAATGCCAATGGTGAAGTGCTGGTAGACGACCCTTCACAATTTGACTTTGAAAGTCGAAATGCTATTACCGCCACCGTTCTTGTGAGCAATTTAGACGCTCAGACCACCGCAGAGATCAACATAGCAATAACCGATGCAGACGATCTCGAAACGCTTTTGACCACATCGCGAGAAGACTTTGTGGCTGCCAATGGCTCTTGGGTAGAGGTCACACAGCAAGAATACGAATTGCTCTCTGAGCGTATTTTACAAACACAAAGAGTGGGTGTGCCCGAAGCTGCTTTTGACCTCAATGAAGAAATCATGCAAACGGCAGGAGACATCACTGTGGCAAATACTATTGACATTCCTATGCCCTCAGGAAGTTATGTTTATGCTTTTAAGTATTATAGTACTTCTGGCACCAATAATAATAGTAATGGCCAAGTGCGTCCCAAAGTTTCAGAAGAGTCTCCTACCACAGGTTATATTGGCCGTGGGCCGCTTCCACCCCATGAATCTGGGATGCGATACTTTGTCAATGCCGTATCTGTAGCTACTGCGTCGCAGTCCTATTTGGCGATGTATTCTCCGTACTCTATGGGTTGGGTAGAAAACGATCAAAGCGGTATGCGTTATCGTTTTGGGAATGGTAGTTCTATGACTAATGTTTTTGGTGGGGTGCAAGTGTTATTTCAGGCGCTGGTCACCAATCAAAAACAATGGGATTAGCCTAGAATTTGAATAGTCACGATAGCCTGTCTTTATAGATGGGCTTTTGTTTTTTTATGCTTTCGCGAAAGCATATAAGCCAACACTCGTATCTTTGGAAAGATATGACAGATATTCAACTCTATCTTCTGGCAAGTTTGGGTGCTTTATTTGCAGGTGCCATAAATACCCTCGCTGGAAATGGTAGTGCGATAACCCTTACCATTCTAACCGAGCTTCTTGGATTACCACCCAATATGGCAAATGGGACAAACCGAATAGGCATATTTACCCAGAGCAGTGCGGCTTCTTGGGTATTTTACAAAGGCGGACAACTCGATATAGCCAAACGCAAAAATTATCTTTTCTGGATTGTTATTGGGGCTATCGCAGGAGCTGTGGTGGCTGTTAATGTGAGTAACGAGCAGTTTAGGGCCTTTTTTAGATTTATGCTGGTCTTTATGCTGGTGGCCGTATTGGTCAAACCCAAGCGATGGTTGCGCCCTACAGATCATGATTTTACACCTCCATGGTACCTCTATGTGCCCTTATTGTTTGGTTTAGGCTTTTACGGAGGTTTTATTCAAATGGGTATGGGCGTTTTCTTTTTGATCATTACCGTGTTGATTTTGCGTATCAATATTATAGAGAGCAATGCTTTAAAAGGATTTGTTATTGCGGTATATACCGCCGTGGTCATCGCCATGTTTGCCTATAATAATCTTATAGATTGGAAAATAGGATGTATTATGGCTATTGGACAAACCTTAGGAGGCTGGCTCACCGCAAGATTTGCTACCAAAGTAGCCTGGGCCGATAAAGCCGCCTATTATCTTTTGATTATTGTTTTGATTGCTGCAGTAACCAAGATGTGGTTTTTTTAAAATTCTGCAAATCTTCTATCGTTGATAAAATCGTTGTCGGTAAGTGTTTTTAAAAAGGCGATAAGCTGAAGTTTTTCTGATTCGGAAATGTCCAAGCCAAGACTTCCATCTTCTTTCCTAAACTGATCATCTAAAGTCGGGCTATCTACTATACCATCGGTATAAAAATCGAGTACTGCTTTTAGTGTAGGTAGCCTGCCGTCGTGCATATAAGGAAATGTAGTGTCTATATTTCGCAATGAGGGCACTCTAAATTTTCTTCGGTCTTCGGGTAATCCAGTGACGCGCTCACGTCCCATATCATTAAAACTTGGATCTATGGCCAAGCCGTTATTTCTAAAACTCTGGTCGGTTTGCAAAGGCCCCGCGTGACAACTGGCGCACTTGCTTTCAAATAATAATCTTCCGGCTTCCTCATCTGGGGTAAAGCTTACGGCTTCTGCACGTTGCCATTTGTCATATTTAGAATTGCCAGCCACCATCATGACCATAAACTGTGAGAGCGCTTTAAACAAGCGTTCGGTGGTAATATCATCACTGCCAAAGGCGTCTTTAAACATGCCTGGGTAGCGATCGTCTGCTTGTAATTTTGAAATCACATTACTGATGCTCTCATTCATTTCATCTTCGGCGGTCAAGGGGATAATAGGCTGAGCGTCTAGAAAGCTCACAGCACCATCCCAAGTAAAATCTGTCAAAAAGGCCAAATTTTGTAAAGGCTGAGCATTGCGTTTACCAATTTTACCATCTACACCATGACTCGTAATATGGGTATGATGGGTAAAGGAGAATTCCTGTATATGGCAAAAACCACAAGATACTACACCGTCAGAAGCTAGTCTACCATCGTAAAAGAGTCTCTTGCCTAGTTCAAAACCTTTTTCGGTAGGTGGGTTTTGAGTGATGGGATACGTCAAGTCTGGAAAGTTGGCAGGAACTTCAAAATTGAGTAAGGTATTGGTTTGCTCAGGAATTTCGGTATAGTCGTCGTCTGTGCTATTAGCCACCTCATTGTCTGTACTACAGCTAAGTAGCAGAAGTAAAATCGTTATGTAAATGCCATTTCTCATTAGCCTCTTGGTATAAAAAATGCCGTTTGAATATTGTTTGCAATCTTGGGCGCATTGACCGGATCTACTTGGATATCTGTTTTGGCTTCAATACTAATAGTGTTAGGACCATCAAAAACACGTCCCACATCAAAAAAGATACCTTCAACAGCAGGGGCATCTTCTTCAATGATAAGCGGATCTCCAGTATCAGAGATGAGCGACAATTCGATTTCTTTGTAGTTGTCAAGTGTTGCCCCATGACTGCCTACATGAATCACAAAAGGGGTGGGTGTAGGCGTGGTGTCACTGGTAAAACTCCCTTCAAATTTGATAAATTTATACCCCGCAGACCACGTCCAGAGCATGTCGGCTTCTTCGGCAGTAGGGACAAAATTAAGAGTTCCTGATGCTATTGGATATTTGGTAGGATCAACCCCAAACCCAAAGGTGAGTTGGGTGTATGCGCCTGCATCAATATTGCTTAGACGAATCATTTGAGTTGATGGCTTTGCCTGATCTATCACAAAATAACTCTCATCGACAGGATAGATAAACGCATCGCCCTCGATATTGGTCAAACGGATGTTAGAAATGATATACTTTAACTCCTCTACCACATAGGTCTCGCCGCTTGTATTTTGATAAGCTTCTCCTAAATCCAAAAGATCAGCACCAACAGTGTGCATAAGATTCAATTCTAGCGTACCGGGATTTTTGGATGTGGTTTCATCATTGTCACAACTCAAGAGTCCAATACTAATGGCAATAATACTTAGGTAATCAAAGGCTTTCATTACGTTATTCTATTTTAATTACAACGGCATCTAGACCGCCTTTATTTTGGGTTATATCTCCAGAGTTACTTTGAGTGTCTCCTGCAATGTATATCACTTGTCCGTTATGGGTTGTAATACCATAGCCAAAATCGAGATCGCTACCGCCATAAGCCGCTTGCCAACGCAAATCTCCAGCGCTGTCTATTTGTGCGGTCCAAAGATCGGTTTGTCCTTGATTGGTGTCGAGGTCGCCATCGGTGCTTCTCGAGGCACCTGTAATGACAATATCACTACCAAATTGTGCGGCATCTCTAGCACTGTCAAAACCAGATCCTCCTAAGGTTTTTTCCCAAAGAATGGTTCCCTGCAGATCAATTTTTACTAACCAAACATCGGCAGCGCCTTTAAAATTACTGACATCACCATCGGTGCTCCGGGTATCACCTACGAGCAAGTAATTTCCATCTTGTGTTTTGGTCACGGCATAGGCAATGTCTATCTCACTACCGCCATAATTGCGCTGCCACAATAAATTACCAGAGCTGTCCAGATGAACAGCCCAAAAATCATAGCTCCCTTTAGAGTTGGTGATATCAAAATCGGTGCTCTCTGTAGCACCTACCAATAATAATCCTTGATTCTGAGTCTCGACTACGCCATAGGCGCGGTCGTTGTTACTGCCTCCAAAATAGCGTCGCCAAATCAAATTGCCATTGGCATCTAATTTATGCCCCCAAAATTCTCCTACGCCATGTCTACCATCATTACCTTGCCCGCCAGATGCTGTGACATCCAAGAAGCCCGCTGTGAAAAACCCGCCATCGCTGGTTTGAATGATAGAAAATGCCTGATCTGAACCCGAGTAACCAAAATTCTTTTGCCATTGCACATTTCCATTGCTGTCCAATTTGACAATCCACTGATCGGCAAAACCGGCATTATCACTGGCATCACCATCACCACTTTTGGCAAAACCAACCAGCGCAAAACCGCCATCATTGGTTTGTATGAGTTGTTGCCCGCGATCGTCGTCACTGCCACCATATGTTTTTGACCACTCCACACTGCCATTGGCATCGGCCTTTAAGAGCCAATACATATTGACCTGAGTATCGTTGTCTGAGACATCGCCATCAATACTTTGAGAATATCCTAAAGCCGCAAAGCCCCCATCTTGTGTAGCGATGATATCCTGAAAGCTATCGTTCTGACTTCCTCCATAGGTATTGATAAAGGCCAAGTCTAAACTAGCCGGATCGGTATCGTCGGGTGGGTTAGTGGTGTCGTCTGTCTCTTCTGCTTCATCAGGAGTTACTGGGGGATCGTCGTCGCTACAGGCCGTAATAAGTACTAAAGAAAGTATGAGTAGGAGCTGTATTGATTTTCGCGTAAAGCAAAAAAACCCGTCAAGCCCTCCAGAAATATGTATAGATTGTCGTTGCATTTTTCTTTTTAATATGTTGTGAGTCACCAAGACTTCTATGTACCTGTCTTTCTAAGTACAAAAAAACCTCCGCTGCGATCACTTACAATAAGGTTCCCGCTTTCAAAATAAGGATATACTGTCCAGGCGCCGTCAAAACCTGGGGTGTCGCTATCTATAAAGGTGTCAAAATAACCAATGTCAAAAATGTCATTACCCGCGATGCCGGTAAGGTCTACTACACGCATTCCCGCCTTGTAATTTGCGATAAAGAGTTCATTTTCTTTGGTATAATAATTGTGATCGGTAGCGGTTGTTGGGCCAATAAAGCTTCCTTGTTGAAAAGGGTTGTCCAAATCTGTAAAGTCAAATATGATAGAGCGGGTGTTAAAACCAAAATTGGTTTCGTCAAACTCGTCATTGGCAATAAAATAACCTTGATCTTGGGTAAGCCAACCCTGATGGGTAAAACCAATATTGCTATAAGTGGCTATAGCAATAATGTTAGGATCTTGTTTATTGGTCACATCTATAATGACAACCTCGTCTTCATTACTCCCAATAAATATTTCGTGGCCTTGATAGTCTGGATCTGGGCCAGCGTAAGTAACGACTTGCGCATCATGAGTATAGGTGCCTCCTTCAAAGCCTCCTTCAAAAACTGGATTTTTTGGATCTTGGATATTGATAAAGTGGGGCCCACCATCAAAACTTTGAGTACCTACTACATAAGCATAACCCGTATCTTCATTTATGACAATATTATGTGCATTACCAAACTGGGTGTAGTGCACATCTGCCTGATAGTCTTGAATGCTTCCTGGAAAATCTCTCAACTTGGTTAAGTCAAAAATCTGCATGCCATGATTGGCCGCTTCACTAACAATAAAAGCATGATCTTTGTAAACCTTGATGTCACGCCAGGTAGAGCCATCTGTAGCTGTAGTAAGTCTACCCAAAATAATAGGCTCGACAGGATTAGAAATATCGATAAATACCGTGCCTCTGCGCACACCCATTATCGCGTATTCTTTGCCGGTTAAAGGGTCGGTCCAACCCCAACTGTCATTGCCATTTCCTTCTGCATTGAGCTGGGTAAGGGTAAAATGTGACATCAAATCATAACCATTACAAGGGTAGATGCCAGCCAGACCATCTTCGCATGGGATGCGCCCGTCGTTGGTGTCTTCTTGCTGTTGCTCTTCCTCTTCCTCTTGATCACTGGTATCAGGGTTTTGAACAACAGCTTCAAAATCGCGGTCGTCATCACCACAACTTATAACAGTCGTCAAACTTAAAAAGACAAGAAAGAAGCTCAATTTTCTCATTGCTTAATTATTCGCTGAGTTGCAGTGGCGGTTTGTACAAAGTATACCCCAGCATGTAGGTTAGAAATATCGAGTTGTAGGCGGGAGGCTGTGGTCGAGGTTTGTAATACTTCTTGGCCCAAAATATTGTAAATACGTATCTCCCCTATGGCCAATGATCGCTGTGCTATCGTAATTTGTTTGTTGGCAGGGTTAGGATATAGCGATAGGTTTTCGTCTTCGGTAAAATCATCAACACTTAGGAAATCAGGATCGGCTACGAGTGTAAATCCAGAATCGCCACTCAAGACCATATTTCCACTTGGGAAAAACGGATAAACATTCCATAAACCCGAGGTGCCTACTTGATCGCTACCGGGTACTGTATCAAAAAAGCCTATCTCTTCCATATTTTTATTGTCGATATCGCTAATGTCAATCACTCGCATACCGGCTCGGTAACTCGCTAGGTAATACTTGTTCCCTCTAACATACCCATTGTGATCGGTAGAGGTGTTGGTGCCTTCGTATTCAAAGTGCAAAACAGGGTTATCCAAATCTTCAAAATCGAAAATCAGGGTTCTCGTATTAAATCCAAAACCAATCTCGTCTGTCTCGTCACCCAACAAAAAATAGCGTTGATCTTCTGTAAACCATCCTTGGTGGGTATATCCCAAATTTGCATAGACGATCGTAGCAATTTCTACTGGATTATCTTTGTCTGTGATATCGACAATCGCTACAATGTCTTCGTTGCTTCCAATAAGAATTTCGCGTCCTGTATAATCTGTGTCTGGCCCGTTATAAGTAACTACTTGCGCATCGTGACTATAAGAGTTTTGAGCATATCCTCCGGCTGCAACGGGATTGATCGGGTCTTGTATATTTACAAAGTGTGGCCCGCCGTTAAAGGTGGTGGTGCCCACCCCATACGCATAGCCCGTATCTTCGTTAATCACAATATTGTGGGCGTTTCCAAAGCCGTCATAATGAGCATCGGCCGAAAAGTTTTCTGGAGGATTGGATACATCACGTAATCGGGTGAGGTCAAAAACTTGCATCCCATGACCCGAAGCTTCACTAACGATAAAGGCATGATTTTGATACACTTTGATATCCCTCCAAACACTATTACTAGTGTGGGTAGGTAATTTTCCTAACCATACGGGTTCTATAGGATCGGTGATATCTATAAAAGCAGTGCCATTATCCAGTCCAATGAGTGCGTATTCACGACCTGAATCAGGATCTACCCAGCCCCAAGAATCATTGGCAAAAGAAGCCGAAAGCTCGCCAGGGGTAAATCTTGACAATAAGTCATAACCCTCGCAAGGGAAGCCATCGGCTTGGCCATTATCACAAGGGGTTTGTGCAGGTAATACACTAAAACTAAATAGAGTCACTGCAAAAGTTAAAAGGGTAGTTTTGAACATGTTGTGGAGGTATAGGATTTTCTTTTTGTGCTTACATATATAACAGTTTGATAGCGGTGATTCCTACCTAAATACGGTAAAATCTTAGACCCTTTATAACAAATGGATCTACTACTCAAACTGCTGAATGATATTCTGGAACTAAAAATACAAAAGAAATTAAGTGTTTTGGCAAAATCCGATAAGCATTTACCCCTTACTTACGCGCAGCTCAACCCTAAAATCTGATCGCTATTACCAATATCTTAGCTACCTTTGCAGCATGTTAGAAGATAAAGACCCACAGCGTACCGCCTTGAGTGAACTTGGCGAATTTGGATTGATCGCTCATTTGACCGAACATTTTAAAATAGCTCATAGCTCGACCATTAAAGGTATTGGAGATGATGCAGCCATACTCGAATTTGACAAGCAGCAACTAGTAATCACTACCGATTTGCTCGTAGAAGGAGTACATTTTGATTTGAGCTATATGCCGCTTAAACATTTGGGCTATAAAGCCGTAATGGTTAATCTTTCTGACGTTTATGCTATGAATGCCTCTGCTAGTCAGATCACAGTGTCAATTGCAGTGTCTAACAGATTTCCCTTGGAGGCCTTAGAAGATTTGTATGCGGGGATACAAACGGCTTGCATCAATTACAAGGTCGACTTGGTTGGAGGAGACACCACTTCATCTAATACGGGTCTTGTCATTAGTATTACTGCTGTAGGTCACGCTGTCGCGAAAGAAATCACTACCAGAGCTACGGCTAAACCTAATGACTTACTAGTGGTCACTGGAGATATAGGTGCCGCTTATATGGGATATCAGGTCCTGGAGCGAGAAAAACAAGTCTTTGCAGTCAATCCAAACAATCAACCCGATCTGGAACCTTATTCGTATATCGTAGAGCGACAATTAAAACCAGAAGCGCGTAAGGATATTAAGCCTTTGTTGGCGCAATTAGACGTTCATCCCACATCTATGATTGATATTAGTGATGGTTTGTCATCTGAGATCTTACATTTGTGCAAGGCCTCTGAGGTTGGATGTAATTTATTTGAAGACAAAATTCCATTAGACCCACAGGTTATTCAGGTGTGCGAAGAGTTTGAACTAGACAGCACGACCATTGCACTAAGTGGAGGCGAAGATTATGAATTGCTCTTTACCATATCTCAAGATGACTATCCTAAGATAAAGGCCAATCCAAATCTGACCGTTATCGGACATATGACCGAAGAAAAAGAAGGGGCGCATTTGATAACTCGAGCCAATACTAAAATTCCTTTGATTGCTCGTGGTTGGAACGCGCTAGATCCAAAAGAATAAATTAGCGTGCTAATTTGCGCGTGTAGAAATTTTCGTACACTTCATTAATACGACGTAATTTTGGCGTTAATTGGGTATAGTGACCATAACCATCTAAGGTAAATTGCTTTTTGCAATGCGCACATTCAAACTCTTTAATGTTTGATTCATAACGTTTTGTAATTCTATACTTATGTCCAAATAATTTACACTGCAAGTTAGCAAAGGGCGAGTAGGTCGAAGTAGAAGTAGTAGTGTTCATGCTATTAGAGTTATTTGGGATTGACTCAAATGAACAAAACATCTACCAAATACACAAATATATCGACGAAATACCTAAAATTTTAACATTTCAAAAGCGATTTGCAGTGATTTCACCGTCAAAAAGGGCTAATTACTTTGGTTTTCAGGCTAGTAGCAAAAAAAGGGATGTTAACATATTATACCCGCAAGAACTGTTAGATATATTGGTTGATCAAATTTTCAAATAATTCCTGTTTCCCACTTTGTAAAGGAAGCTCATCCTGATCTCTTGCCAGCTCGTAGAGATCGACAAGGTTAAGTTTTCCGTTTTCAAAAGCGCTCCCATCTCCAGTATCAAAAGAGGCATAGCGCTCTTGACGCAGTTTTTTATAAGACGAACTACTCAAAATACGATCGGCGATGAGCAGGCCTCTAGCAAAAGTATCGGCGCCACCTATATGACCAAAGACGATATCCTCGAGATCGGTAGAGTTTCTTCTCACTTTGGCGTCAAAATTAATGCCTCCACCTTGAAGCCCTCCTGCTTCTAAAAAGACCAACATTGCTTCAACCGTCTCATTAATATTATTAGGGAATTGATCGGTATCCCATCCGTTTTGATAATCGCCTCTATTGGCATCAATGCTTCCCAACATATCGGCATTGGCAGCTGTTTGCAACTCGTGCTGGAAAGTGTGTTGCGCCAAAGTTGCGTGATTAACCTCAATGTTGATTTTAAAATCTTGGGCTAGGCCATATTCCTTTAGAAAACCGATCACCGTGGCACAGTCAAAGTCATATTGATGTTTGGAAGGTTCCATGGGTTTTGGCTCTATAAAAAAGTGACCCGTAAAACCTTGACGTCTCGCATAATCTCTGGCCATGCCCAAAAATCGTCCCATATGGTCAATTTCGCGTTTCATGTCTGTATTTAACAATGACATATAGCCCTCTCGACCGCCCCAAAAGACATAATTCTGACCATCTAGCTTAATGGTCGCATCTATAGCGGTTTTTATCTGTGCTCCCGCTCTAGAGACAATTCTAAAATCAGGATTGGTGCTCGCCCCGTTCATATACCTTGGGTGAGAAAAACAGTTGGCCGTACCCCAGAGTAGTTTTATGGCACTGTGATCCTGCTTTTGTTTGATATAGTCGGTAATGGTGTTGAGTCTTTTTTCGCTTTCGCGAAAGCTATCTCCTGGAGCTACCAGATCGGTATCGTGGAAACAATAGTATTCAAATCCCATCTTACTAATAAACTCAAATGCCGCATCTGCCTTGGCCTTGGCAGCATCAATAGCGTCTAAAGGAGTATCCCAAGGAAATACCTTGGTGCCTGGCCCAAAGGGGTCACCACCAGTGTTGCACAAGGTATGCCAGTAGGCCATAGCAAATTTGAGATGGTCTTTCATCTTTTTGCCTGCCACTATTTTTTCTGGTTCGTAAAATTTATAGGCAAAAGGATTATCACTGTGTTTGCCTTCATATGTTATTTGGGGGATGCCTTTAAAATATTCTTGGTTGCCAAGTACGATCATCGCGTTTGTTTTTGTGTTTTGAGTAATTGATGTAAGCCTTTAAGCCAGATATCATAAGCCTGTTGATAGGGCGGTATATCAGGATCTGGGGTGTAGGTAGTGATATGGTCATTTTGTGAGACAAAGTCCTTAAAGGAGTCATAGCCTAATAGAGCTATAGTACATGCTCTCGCCGCGCCTATGGCTCCAGTGGTGTTATAAATTTCTATCTCACATCCTGTTAAGGTGGCTATGGTAGTGCCCATAACATGAGATTGAAATAAATTATCATTGCCAGCTCTTATGGTTTGGGGGTTTATATGGTGTTGTTTCATCAATCCTAAACCATAAACAAAAGAGAAGGCAATACCTTCGAGGGTAGCTCTGCACAGGTGCGCAATGTCATGTCTATTGAAATGCGCATTTTGCATATGATACCCTATTGTTTTATTCTCAAACATACGTTCGCTCCCGTTGCCATAAGGATATATACAAATCCCATCGCTGCCAATAGCCACGAGATCGCTTAAGGCGTTCATTTCTTGATAGCTTTTAATTTGAGCAGTGTTTTTGAGCCACCTGTAGGCGCTTCCTGCCCCATTGATGTTAAGCAATTTACCAATTCGGGCGCTATCTTTACGGTGATTGACGTGAGCAAAACTATTTACTTTTTCTAACTCTGGTGCTTTTAAGGAGTCTGTGATAGCGTAGATAACACCACTGGTGCCTGCGGTGGCGGCTATCTCGCCAGGTTCAAATACATTTAGGGCCAAGGCGTTGTTGGGTTGATCTCCCGCGCGATAGAGAATAGGAGTGCCTTGAGGGAGGCCAAGGATATGGGCTGCCTGGGCCGATACTTCTCCCTGATCACCAAAGGTGGGAACGATATCTGGGATGAGATCTTTGTCAAAGCCAAATTGATCCAGCAATTTTTTGCTTGTTTGATGCGCTGTAAAATCCCATAAGATGGCCTCAGTCAATCCTGCAACCGTCGTATGTACTCGTCCTGTCAATTTAAAAGCGATATAATCTCCCGGTAAAAGCACTTTGTCAATATTGCGGTATAGTTCGGGTTGCTGTTTTTTTACCCAAGCCAATTTACTGGCAGTAAAATTACCAGGACTGTTAAGTAGGTGTTCTTTACAATATTGGGCACCTATACCAACATAGGCTTCATTTCCAAGATCGATAGCCCGACTATCACACCATATAATCGCATCTCTTAATACGTTGTGACCAGCGTCCAGACAAACCAATCCATGCATTTGATAAGCGATACCGATGCCTTTAACCTCCTCGCCAGATACATTGGGGTTTTGCAAGACCTCATGGGTCGCCCTAATGAGGTGTTGCCACCAGATTTCTGGGTTTTGCTCTGCAAAAGAAGGTTGCGTTGCAGTAATAGACATTTCGTTGGAGGGAGAAGTTGCAACAGCAAGAGCTTTGCCTGTTTTTGCATCGACAACGGCCGCTTTTACCGAAGAACTTCCTATATCATATCCTATATAAATCATTTGGAGCGCTGCAATACTTTAAAAGTTAGAAAGACATCATAAGATATAGGTCTAACCGCCAAGGTCTTTTAATACCTGTGGTTTTGTCTTATTTGAACTGGCGTCAACCTATGGGTTTAAGGTACTACTTTTCTAAAAACAAAAACTGTTGTATGGCCTTAAGCACACATTTTTGATTGGAGATATGTGACATATGACCTCCCTCAATAATATCAAAAAGATCACAGTAAGATTCAAATTTGTCTTTGTGTAATTGGGCGTCTACAATCCAATCGGTGCGTCCCAAAATCATCGCTTTTTTTATGCTGAGGTTTTTCCAGACCGTCGTATAATTATCCCGAATAGCCATTCCCTTATTGGCGGCTATATAGCCTTGGACTGGTGTTTGAAGTGCTTTAGACAGGGCCATATCAATAGCGGGTTGATGCGCTTGACGTGCCATTGGGTCAAAGAGATTCACAAAGGACATACGTACCAAGGCTTCGTATTGCGATTGGGCCATGTGATTGGCGCGTTTGCGCAATTGTTTGCGCTCGGGCGTATCGGGTAAGGGCGTGGCATTTAATAGGCAAATACCCGCTAAGATTTCTGGGTATGCTTTCGCGAAAGCGCAACTTACATACCCTCCCATAGAATGACCAATTAATGTGATATTGTTTAATTGCAATATATCAATGACACATTTTACTGCCTCAGCCATATCCTCCATGCTGTGGATATAACCAAGATGACCAGACTGACCATGCCCTAAAAGGTCGATGCGTATTACGCGATGCCTAGACACTAAGTCATTCATAAGAGAAGACCACATACTGTGTTCTTCCAAAAAACCGTGAAGTAGGACTACCGGAGCTCCTTTGCCTTGATCGGTATAAAAAATAGGGACACCCTTGTAGTTGCAAGTCATTTTCTAGTATCTTCAAGCGCAAATATCAAGCAACCTATGAAACTTACCAAACAAACTTTTGTCACGGCATTTGCGTTGTTTTCTTTATTTTTTGGAGCCGGAAATTTAATTTTTCCTGCCTTTCTAGGTTTTAATGCTGGGTCAGGCTTTTTCTGGGTAGCTTTGGGATTTATAGCCTCTGCTGTGATGATACCTATAATGGCGGTAGTGGCTCATGCCCGTTTGCAGGGTACGATGATGGATTTTGCGGCTAAGGTTTCTCCAGTTTTTGCCTTGATATATTGCATTATTGTTTATGCCATCTCGATCTCCTTTCCCAGTCCTAGAACAGCTTCGGTAACCTATGAGATGTCCATACAACCCTATTTAGACATTCCTTCGTGGGTGTTGAGCTTGGGATATTTTGTCTTGGTGCTTTTTCTGGTCTGGAATAGGTCAAAAATCTTAGATCTTATAGGTAAATATCTCACTCCGGGCATTCTTGTCATTTTGAGTGCCATCATTGGTATAGGACTTTTTGGAGACTATGCCCCTATGAAGCCCTCGGTCTATGCGTCTAATTTGAGTAGTGGGATATTAGAAGGGTATCAAACCTTTGACGCCATAGGCGGTGTTGTCGTAGGAGCAGTAGTTGTGATTTCATTGCGATTAAAAGGGCTGTCACCAAAATTGAGCAGACATGTCATTACTAAAGCTGGCATTATTGCAGGTTTAGGATTTGTACTCATTTATGTGGGGCTCATTGCTCTAGGTGCTTTGGTAAGTGGTAGTTATACGGTAGATAATCGCGTTGAATTATTACAAACTTTGAGTCTTTCTTCTCTAGGCGCTATGGGGCAAGCCGCTTTAAGTGTCTTGGTCGCACTGGCTTGTTTTACGACTGCAGTAGGAATTGTAGCTGGTACCGCCGATTTTGTTAAAGGACTTTTTAATCAGAGTGAACGTGCCTACAAGATAACAGCTATTATAGGTTGTATTCTGGGTGTTGTTATGGGGCAGTTGGACGTGCACAGTATAATTACGGTTGCTTATCCAGCCTTGATGCTCATCTACCCTGTGACAATTGTGTTAATTCTTTTAAATGTTTTGCCAGAGCGCTACGCTTCGGTCTTTGTCTTTAGAGCGGTGATTATAACAGTGGTGCTGTTTAGTTTTCCAGACTTTTTGGCAAAATTGGGTATGGCCGATCAAATGAGTGAACTTCAAGAAATTATACCCTTGGGTGCTGCCAATTTGGGCTGGTTGCTTCCCGCAATAAGCGTGTTTCTGCTATGCAATCTTTATCAACATTTTGTACTTTCAGATTAATTGGGCTACATTTAACACAGTAATCTTCCCCCAATTTTTATTGCAAACACCAATTATGTTAAGAAGATCATTTTTTCTAGGTCTTGTCGTTTTAATGAGCTCTTGTGCCCAAGATGCAGACGACTATGAGTTGTTCACTTCAGACGAGCTCGACAGTGAGATTGCTGTCTTAATAGATATTGCATCTTCAGGAGAAGGCAATGGCTTTTTTATATTGCCAGAAAGTGATGATTATGCTGCAATCCCTCAAGATCCTTTAAATCCTATCACGCCTGCCAAGGTGGCCTTAGGCAAATTATTGTTACATGAAACCGCTATGGGAGGGCGTCCCAAAATGGAAGAGCGTGTGTTTCAATATGCCTGTGCTACTTGTCACCCTGTGGCATCAGCCTTTGCATCTGGAAGACGTCAAGGTATCGGTGAAGGCGGTATCGGCTTTGGTCTCCAAGGAGAAGGTCGTTTTGTCGATCCTGAGATGCCCTTAGATTCTTTGGATGTACAACCTATTAAAACGCCAACGCTGCTTAATTTGGCGTATCAGGATGTTGCTTTGTGGGACGGTCGTTTTGGCGGTACAGGAACCAACGCGGGAACCGAGAGCGGATGGGATTTGATCCCCGAAAATTATGAAGGATTTCAAGGTATTGAAGTTCAAGCCATGCAAGGTCAGGACGAACACCGCTTGCTGGTCGATGAGGCTTTTGTTGATGCCTATGGGTATCGGGCAATGTTTGATGCAGCATTTGGTGAGCTTCCACAAGATCAAAGATATACTAGAAAGACGGCAGCCTTAGCTATTGCAGCTTTTAACCGTACGCTACTTTCAAATCAGGCGCCTTGGCAGTCTTATCTAAAAAATGATCTCCAAGCCTTGACTCCACAAGAAAAGCGAGGGGCTATCGTATTTTTAAACGAAGGTAAATGCGTGCAGTGTCATACGGGACCAGCATTAAAAGATAAAGCTTTTCATGCATTTGGATTTGGAGAATTTGACAACAGTCCAGATGCTATCGTCAAACCGGATGTTAATATGGAACTAGTACAGAGAGGTCGGGGTAGTTTTACTGGAAACCCCGACGATAACTATAGGTTTAAAACCCCAACCTTGTATAATCTTTTAGATATTGGTGTGTATGGTCATGGCGCTACCTTTTCTTCAATAGAGGATGTTGTCCTTTATAAAAATGAAGGAAATCCTCAAAATATCAATGTCCCTAGATCGGCTTTATCTGATGCTTTTACCACCTTAAACCTCAGTCAAGATCAAATCAAAGATTTGACCGCCTTTTTGACCAATGCTTTAAGAGATCCAAACTTGGAACGCTACGTGCCAGATGCCGTCAATTCAGGCTTCTGTTTTCCGGCAAATGATCCTACAGCTCGCGAGGATTTAGGATGTGACTAGTTACTTGAAAGGATTGCTTATTGATTCATCAATGCCTCAATCTCCTCTACTTCGATGGGGATATCACGCATTAAGTTAAATGGAGCTCCATCGCTTTGAATGACCACATCGTCTTCCAAACGTACCCCAAAGCCTTCGTCAGGGAGGTATATCCCTGGTTCTACTGTAAAGACATTATTGGCTTGCATGGGTTCGTGCAATAGGCCGTAATCATGCGTATCTAGGCCAATATGATGAGAGGTACCATGCATAAAGTATCTTTTATATGCAGGCCAATCTGGATTTTCGTTTTGGACATCGGCTTTGTCTAATAGTCCTAATTTTATCAACTCTGAAGTCATTAGCTTTCCTACCTCAACGTGATACTCTTCCCATAGTGTACCCGGAACCAACATTTTGGTGGCTTCGTCTTTGACATGAAGTACAGCGTTATATACTGCCTTTTGACGGTCGGTAAAGCGACCACTTACGGGTATGGTGCGTGTCATGTCACTCGCGTAGTTGGCATATTCGGCCCCTACATCCATCAAAATTAATTCACCAGCCTTACACTGCTGGTTATTTTCAATATAATGCAAAACGTTTGCGTTATTTCCTGAAGCTATGATAGGGGTGTATGCAAATTTCTTAGAGCGATTGCGCAGGAATTCATGCAAAAATTCGGCCTCTATTTCATATTCCCAAACACCGGGTGTTACAAAGTCTAAAACGCGTCTAAATCCTTTATTGGTAATATCACAGGCTTTTTGCATCAGGTCAATTTCGATTGGATCTTTGACCGATCTAAGCCGTTGCAAAATAGGATTGCTCTTTGCCACGGTATGCGCAGGATATTTCTCTTTTAGCCATTTGGTAAATCGATCTTCTCGCGTTTCGGTCGCTACCGAGGCACGATAGTGTTCATTAGTATTGATGTATACCGTTTCGCAAAGCGTCATCAATTCAAACATTGTCTTTTCTAAATCCTTCAACCAGATAACCGTTTTTACACCAGAAGTTTCATAGGCCTTTTCTTTAGTGAGTTTGGCCCCTTCCCAAACAGCGATGTGCTCATTGGTCTCTTTGAGAAAGAGGATTTCTCGATATTTCTCTTTGGGACAATCGGGAAACAGAACCAGAATACTCTCTTCTTGATCTACTCCGCTGAGATAAAAAATATCACGATGTTGTTCAAAAGGCAAAGTGCTATCTGCCGAAATAGGGTAGATATCATTGCTGTTAAAAACGGCCAGACTCTTTGATTTCATTTGCGCGGCAAATTGCTCGCGGTTTTTGATAAAGAGTTCACGGTTAATTGGGTGGTATTTCATCTAAATGGGATTTTATTCAAAAGTACAAAATTGACTGTTCACCTTTTTAAACAAATCAATAGATCCCATAAAAACTTAGTAGTATAGCTGTAGGTGACTCCTAGTATTTTATTACATTGTACACCAGACCAACTACTCTTGTCGCATAAATTTGTATACATATTAGGATGTCTTTTGCTAAGTTGCTCCTTGCTTGCTCAGCAGCCCGTGGCTATACATCTGGATGAGGCCGATGGTTTACCAGATGTAGAGTTCTATGATGTATTAGAAGATAGTAAGGGGTTTATATGGTTGGCCGCAAATAAAGGACTCTACAGGTATGATGGTAAAACCTTTAGTTATTTTTCAAACAAAGAGCAACAAGGCCGCTCTGTCTTTCATCTGGTCGAAGACGACAAAGGACGGGTCTGGTGCACTAATATTATGGGGCAATTTCTCTATTACGAGGATGGAGCATTACACCTTTTTACCGAGCTTAATGACTTTTTAAAAAGTGAACTCGCCTATTATTACGTTCGGGATAATACACTCTACGCCAGCTCTATTAATGGAATTGTAGCGGTAGACTTGGACACCAAAGAACAGCGTCGCGATTTTACTATAGCCACCAGTAATAATCAAATGGGTGCCCTTACTATGCAATCAGATGGGTTTCAGGTTGCCTCACGTAATGGGGTGGGACGAATATCTTTTGATTTAGAGTATACACCAATTTTTGACAAGGAGCTAGATTTTGCATCGCCATATAGACGGTTGTTGTTTTCGCACAGAAATAAGGATTATATCTTGCTGCGTACACTCGATGGTAATCGCTTGTTGTATGTAGATAAGCTAGCCCAAGAATATGTAGAAGTTGCTCTACCCCAGGGGTTAGCAAATCGAAATATTCCGCGTGTCAAAACCATTGGAGACGATCTGTGGATCATCTCTGATATAGGAATTTACAAAGGTCAAATAGAAGGATCAGCCTTTGTACTCAATGAAATCTTATTTGAAGGAATTTATACCACCCAAATAAACAGGGATGAAGGTGGAAACTTTTGGGTCACCACCATTAGAGATGGCGTTTATGTGATACCCAATATTTATTTAAGACAATACGATTTAAACACCGATGCTGCCATTACTGCCATGACCAAATACAATGACAGTACTTTGCTCTTCGGAACTTCGACAGGTACTATGATGCGGTATTCGCTCCTTAATGACAGTATTGCTAAAACATATACCTTGCAGTCTGGTGGTATAATTAACAGGATATTGTATCATAAAGAAAGAGACCTCAGCTATATAAGTCAATGGTCTACAGCTAGTGTCTTTGATCATGCACAGGAGATAGAGTTTAAGTCGCCTGCCTTTAGGGTGAGTAAGGATATGTCTATTATCGATAATACCCATATTTTAAATGGCACGTATAAACATAGTGCTTGGCTCTCTTTCTCAGATGATCATGTAATAACCGAAGAAAAAACCTTGTTGTATAAAAGGGTATACGCCACTCACTATGACAGGTATAATAAGGTGAGTTATGTTGGAAACTTGGATCATCTAAGACGGTATGATGAGAACTTTGAGTCCAAAATTATAAGAGATACACTAGATCCAATACTTGCCGCAACCATTCAGCAAACGACAGATAGTATAGTCTGGGTAGCAACGTACGGTGCCGGTTTGTATGGGATTAAAGCCGATGATATACGCTTTCACTACACCGCTCAAAATGGCTTGGTATCTAATGATATAACTGTGATTAAACCCGATGGTAAGGATTTGTGGGTTGTAAGTGATAAGAGTGTGCAACACTTTGATGGTGACCTGCAAAAATGGCAAAGCCTTCAATCGAGGGATGGACTTACCCCATATCAAATTGTCGATATGGAAATCATAGGAGAACAGTTGTATTTTGCAACAAAACGGGGTTATTTAAAAGTAGATAAGGACAAAGTATTTAAGGAGCGTTTTATCCCAGATGTCTATATTAGTGGTGTTCAGATTGCTGATGTCGCACAGCCGCTGCAGTTAGAATACACTCTGCCATATGACAAAAATAAATTCTCAATCGATTTTCACAGTAATGGTTTTCAATCTGGGGCATATACGATTTACGATTACCGCTTAAAAGGCTATGACGATCAATGGCAGACCCTCACCAATGGATTGGGGAATGTAGTCTACAATAGCTTGCCTGCGGGAGACTATACCTTTGAGGTGGCGGCCAAAAATACGCTAGACAATCCTCGTGGCAATCTAGTGCGCTTGCCCTTTACCGTAGCCTTGCCGTTTTGGCAACAAAGCTGGTTTTTGCTACTGTTGTATTTAGGTGGTCTGCTAGTCTCGGTATGGCTGGTATGGAGAAGGGTGCGCTTTCGCGAAAGCGCAAAAAACAATCAACTCAGGGAGCTGGCTATCGAAAAACAGATTACAGATCTCAAACTTGAGAATTTGCGGACGCAAATGAACCCGCACTTTATTTTTAACGCGCTGAACTCTATTCAAGAATACATCGTGCTCAACCGCAAAGAAGAAGCGAGTGATTACTTGGGTAAATTTGCCGATTTGATCAGGACCTATCTCGATCACTCGTCTAAAGGTTTTATATCGGTGGCTGAGGAGTGTCAGTGTTTGGACATGTATTTAGAATTGGAAAAGCTGCGTTTTGAAGAAAAATTAGCCTACACTATTGATATGAGCAAATTGAGTACTCCAGAACGTTACGAGATTCCTACTATGTTGGTACAGCCCTATGTCGAAAATGCCATCAAACACGGTTTACTCCATAAAAAGGAAGATCGTGAGTTATTTGTATCTTTTAAAAGAAGCGTAGACGAATCGGGTAAATTGACTTGTGTTATACGAGATAACGGTATAGGACGCTCTAAAGCCAAAGAACTACGGGCCAAAAGAGCTAGATTGCACAAAGCATTTGCAACCAGAGCGACCAAACTTAGACTTGACCTTATCAATAAAAATGTCCCACAAGAGGTGGGGGTGCGCATTCAGGATCTCTTTGACGAACAGGGACAGCCCAAAGGAACCAAAGTAATTTTAACCATACCATATACCTTACACACTTAATGATAGCAGTAATAATTGACGATGAGCCCAAAGCACGTAATGTGTTGCGCATATTATTGGAGGAGAACTGTCCAGAAATTGAAACTATTTTTGAGGCCGAAGATCTGCTAGGTGGCGTGGCCATTATAAAAGAACAGCAACCACAATTGGTCTTTCTAGATATTGAAATGCCAGAGCATTCTGGGCTAGAAATCGTCAATTTTATCGATAAAGATGCCTTCCAGTTCGAAATTATTTTCACGACTGCCTATAGCGAATATGCGATCAAAGCATTTGAGTTAGCAGCTATTGATTACATCCTCAAACCCATTCGCCCTAAACAAGTTAGGCAAGCGGTTTCTAGAGCCTCAAAATTGATAGGTAAGTCGCATATAAACAAGAAGTTGGATGTGATAAAAGAAGGGTTTGAGCTGGCTACTTTTAAAAAAATTGCCTTGCCAGTATCTGACGGGATTCGCTTTGTTACCATTAACGAATTGGCGGTTCTTGAGGCAGACGGGATGTATACAAAAATTACAATGAAAGACTCTAGTGATATTATCATTAGTAAGCCCTTAAAGCACTTTGTGAGCCTGCTCGCGGGCTTTCATACTTTTTATAAACCCCATAGATCTTACTTAATTAATTTAAAATACATCGATCAATACGTAAAATCTGACGGGGGTTATGTGGTCATGGAAACTGGGAATATTGTCTCTATTTCTAAAGACAAGAAAGATGAATTTTTACAATTGATGAGTGGATAAAGGGGATGAAAAAGAAGTTTCAGCAACCCAAATCAACATTTCAGCAATCGATACCTTTTTAGTCTCATTTTTATACGCATATTTAACTAGTGTTAAAAAGATGTTTGAGTTGCATCTTTATGAATTTTTTGAGTTTGTTGAATTACAACTGTCGGGAAACAGTTTCAACAAAATTTTATAAAATGATAAACTCCGGTTTATTATTTTGAGTTTAGGGGGAAAAAACCGAGATGAGCGTTAGCTTACTCGGTTTTTTGCATTTTGTTAATATCTCTTCGACATTTTTTGATCCCCATAGATTTTGCGTATTTTCAAGCCACCAAAATAACAAACCAATGAAATTATCGTCTTTTGTCGCTGCGATCTGTCTTAGTATGGCAGCCGTAGTAATGTCTCCAATAGTTTATGCCCAACAACCCGCCTCGACTGCTACAGCCGTGAAGCAAGGGCTACAACAAAAAGAAGCACTATTACAATCATCTGTGGTTGCGCAACTTCCCCTTGAAAATATAGGACCCAGCATCATGAGTGGAAGGGTGGTAGATCTGGATGTCAACCCACAAAAGCCATCAGAGTTTTACGTAGGCTATGCTAGTGGTGGCTTATGGTATACCAATAATAACGGCACCACTTTTAGCCCAGTGTTGGATAGTTCGCTTACGCAAAATGTGGGAGAAGTAGCCGTAGATTGGAATAGTGGTACCATTTGGGTAGGTACGGGAGAAAACAATGCATCCCGCTCGAGTTATGCAGGAATTGGAGTGCTAAAATCTACAGATCGAGGTAAAACCTGGCAAAATATGGGCCTTGAAGACAGTCATCATATAGGTCGAATCCTAATTAATCCTAGTAACCCTGATGAGGTTGTGGTAGGTGTTGTGGGGCATTTGTATTCTTTAAATGATCAGCGAGGCGTGTATAAAACCAAAGATGGTGGCAAGACTTGGACACAAACCTTGTTTGTGAATAAGGCGTCAGGAATTATTGATATTGATCGCGACCCTTCCAATTTCAAGGTGATGTATGCCTCAGCCTGGGATAAAGACCGTAAGGCTTGGAACTTTAGGGGTAGTGGGACAGGTTCTGGTATCTATAAATCTACCGATGGTGGTGATACCTGGATGGCCTTATCTGCTTTTCCGTCTGGAGAGGGTGTAGGTCGTATTGGCCTGGCTGTTTTTGATAGTAATACAGTATATGCGGTTCACGATAGTCAATTTCGCCGTAAGGCCACCTCAAGTTCAAATAACAATAGTGGAGCCTTGACTAAGGATGATTTTAAAACCATGAGTAAGGAAGCCTTGTTGGCCTTAGATACCAAAAAGCTTGATGCCTTTTTAAAACAAAATGGATTTCAAGAAAAATACAGAGCTGCCAATGTAAAGGCTATGGTGCGTCAGGGCACTGTCAAACCTATTGACTTGGCCAAGTATCTCGAAACGGCCAATTCACAGCTTTTTGACACTCCTGTGGTAGGAGCCGAGGTATACCGATCTGACGATGGCGGTGCAAGTTGGAAAAAGACACATGAAGGCTATATCGATGATCTCTACTACAGTTATGGGTATTATTTTGGAGAGATTAATGTAAATCCACAAGATGTAAATGACATCTATATCTACGGTGTGCCAATTGTTAAGTCTAAAGACGGGGGTAAAACCTTTACAAATATTAGTGCAGCCAATGTGCATTCGGATCACCACGCTTTATGGATTAACCCCAATGATGAGCAACACTTAATTAACGGCAATGACGGTGGGGTAAATATTACCTATGACGATGGGGCCAATTGGATCAAAGCAAACGACCCGGCTGTGGGTCAGTTTTACGCCATTCAAGTCGATAATGAAACCCCCTACAATGTATATGGCGGGTTGCAGGATAATGGGGTTTGGGTTGGTTCTAGCGCTTCACGCGAAAACAAAAGATGGCAGTCTTCTGGTCAGTACCCTTGGGAGAGTATTATGGGCGGAGATGGCATGCAAGTACAAGTGGATAGCCGAGATGCCAATATCGTATACACAGGATTTCAATTTGGAAATTATTTTAGAATCAATCGTGAGACCGAAGAGGTTAAACGCTTTGATATCAAACACGAATTAGGGGAAAGCCCATATCGTTTTAATTGGCAAACGCCTATACTATTAAGCCCGCACAATCAGGACATCCTTTATCTAGGGGGTAATAAATTGATGCGCTCTATGAATCAGGGGGACGATTGGGAAGCCATTAGTCCAGACCTGACCAAGGGAGGCAAAGCGGGTAATGTTGCTTATGGAACTATTGCTACCCTAAGCGAATCGCCATTTCAATTTGGGTTGATCTATACGGGTTCTGATGATGGGGTCATCCAACGTACCAAGGATGGAGGGGCCAGTTGGACCAATATCTCGGCTGGTTTACCTCAAGACTTGTGGGTATCTCGGGTCGTGGCTTCTGCCCATCAAAAAAATCGGGTGTACGCCACTTTAAATGGCTATCGCTGGGATGATTTTAAGGTCTATATCTACAAATCGGATGATTATGGCCAGACCTGGACCGATATTTCGGCCAATGTGCCCATGTCTCCTGTCAATGTGTTGGTAGAAGATCCAGTTAAAGAAAATATCATCTATGTGGGTACCGATAATGGCGCCTATGTCAGTATGGATGGTGGGGCGTCGTATCACGCCTTTGCCAATGGCTTGCCAGCAGTAGCCATACACGACATGAAAATTCAAGAAAGAGAAAATGAATTGGTCTTAGGTACTCACGGGCGCAGTATCTACATTACAGACCTCGGTGCAATACAAGCGGTAGATACCTCAAAACAGCTACAATTATTTGACGTGGCTTCAGTGCGTCAATCCCGACGATGGGGGAATAGTTTTAATATGTGGCGACCTGCTTTCGAGCCTAGTGTATCGCTAGATTATTACACTAACGATTCTAACAAGATGTCTTTAGTCGTTTTGAGTGAAGATGATAAAGAGTTGCAACGCATCCCACTTACTTCAGGTACAGGGCTGCAAAGAGTAGCTTATGATCTCACGATTACCGAAAAAGGAAAAAAGGCCTTAGAAAAAGCCAACAGTGAATTAAACATCACCAAACAAAAAAATGGGAAGTATTATTTGCCTAAAGGCGAATACACCCTCAAATTGAGTAATGCAGATGTAGAAACCACTACAACCCTCCAAATAAAATAAGCCTTTTTCTATATACAATAAGACCGATACTACTTAGGGGGTATCGGTTTTTTTGGTCGCCTTCTTTTTAGCCTTACAATGCTTATTTTCCAATTGCTTACTACTTGGATCAGTTTGATTTAGATACGCCGCAGCTCCATCAAACACTCCAAGATTCTGGGGTGATATGGGTTGATACTTGCTTGGGCATTTTTACCTATTCTGTACGGGTAAGTTTTTTTGAAGTACCGATCAACATTACTCCTAACGATAACTTATGATCAATACCGTTATTATTGCCATCAGCGTAAATTTGACCGATGGAGGTGTAATAGGTTCTCCGTTTTTCAATGGCAAATACTGATATACCTCAATACCAGATGTACACCCAGCAAGTAGTGGTGAAACGCTGACCCCTGCCAACTATCAAGCCATAAGCTATCCGAGAGTTACAGCTCTTTTTGACATCAAAAACTAGTTTGAAAACGCTTGAATGTAACGCTATTGCTTTCAGTGTGCTGGAGGGGATCTTTCTTTTAAAAATGAAAGTGGTTTTCGTATTTTAGTGAGATGGGACACCATCATCATCATCATGGGCATGGACAGGATACTAAAAATATCAAGGTTGCATTTTTTATCAACCTAGTCTTTACAATTATTGAGATAGTAGGGGGTGTTTTAACCAATAGCGTGGCTATACTTTCTGACGCGGTACACGATTTGGGCGATAGTCTTTCTTTAGGACTTGCCTGGTATTTTCAAAACTATTCCAAACGCGAACGCAGTTCATCTTATAGTTATGGCTATGGACGTTTTTCGCTTTTGGGAGCGATTATTAATTCGATTGTGCTCGTGGTGGGCAGTATTTTTATTCTTACAGAAGCCATACCAAGACTTATCGCACCAGAACAACCAGACACTTTTGGTATGATCATTCTTGGTGTGCTAGGAGTACTTTTTAATGGTGCTGCGGTGTTGCGTCTCAAAAAAGGTTCGAGTATCAATGAACGCGTGGTGGCCTTGCACCTGTTGGAAGACGTTTTGGGCTGGGTGGCAGTATTGATAGGATCTATAGTAATGCATTTTTATGACATCCCAATTATTGACCCTATACTTTCTCTAGGTATTGCTGGTTTTATTTTATTTAATGTGTACAAAAACCTAAAGGAGACCATTCAGATCGTGATGCAAGGTGTGCCTAACGATGCCGATCTAGCCAAAGTAACCAACACCCTATTGGCATTTGATGAGATAGCCGAAGTACACGATGTACATATTTGGTCTATGGATGGTCAGTACAATGTAATGACTGCTCACCTGGTTTTGAGCAAAAAGTTTGACCTACTCACTCTTGAGCCTCTTAAAAAACAAATACGCAGACAATTAGAAGATTCGAATATAGAACACGCCACGCTCGAATTTGAATTAAAAGATGCCCACTGCGATGTGAAGGTTGAGGCAAACAACAGGGATTGACCGCTATTTTGAGTTTTTTATAGACGCTATGACCTGTAAAAGTACCCATTACAAGGGTTTAAAAAAATTCTTAAAAATCATTCATATTATTTGAAAGTGTTGAAGTTTTCTAGGTATTTAGGGTATAATTAAAAACATCGCTTCAACACAATACTTTAGCTAGTTAAATCCATTCTAAATAAGAACGAATAAAAGCGTGAAAGCTTGTTAAAAAAACGTTTGCGCCGTATTTTTGTGTACATTATTCCAAACCAAAACTAAATGAGCGGATTATTAAAATCTTCGATAGGCCGAAAAGTGGCTATGGCCCTTTCAGGTCTTTTTCTCGTAGTCTTCCTAACACAGCATTTTGTCATTAATTTATCATCGGTAATTTCTCCTGAGACTTTCAATAGTTGGTCTCACTTTATGGGAACCAATGCTCTGGTACAATTTGCCTTACAACCCGTACTTATCTTTGGGGTGTTCTTTCACTTTATCATGGGTATAGTGTTAGAGTTGCAAAATCGCAAGGCACGTCCTGTTAATTATGTGCAGTTTAAGGGTGGTGCAGCTGCTCCTTGGACTTCGAGAAATATGATTATTACAGGATTAGTTGTTTTGGCCTTTTTAGGATTGCACTTTTACGATTTTTGGATTCCAGAAATGGTACACAAATACGTCGAATTTGCTCCAGAAGATCCAACGCGTTATTATGCAGAGACAGTGCACAAGTTTGAAAGTCCTGTAAGAGTTGCCTTGTATGCTATATCTTTTGTGCTATTGGCCTTACATCTATGGCATGGATTTGCATCTTCTTTCCAGTCTGTTGGATTTAACAATAAATATTCAAAGGCGCTCAAAGGCTTTACAAAGCTATGGGCCGTTGCTATACCTGTGGGATTCATTTTTATAGCGGTGTATCATCACTTTAATCAACTTCCACACTAAAAAAAGAAACCTTATGGCATTAGATTCAAAAATACCTCAAGGACCACTGTCAGAAAAGTGGACAAATCATAAAAATACTATAGATCTAGTCAACCCGGCTAACAAACGTCTTATTGATGTGATTGTGGTTGGGACAGGACTGGCTGGAGGCTCGGCTGCTGCCACCCTTGCCGAATTAGGTTATAATGTAAAAGCCTTCTGCTTTCAGGATTCTCCGCGTAGAGCCCACTCTATCGCTGCCCAAGGAGGTATCAATGCGGCCAAAAATTATCAAGGAGATGGAGATTCGATATACCGACTGTTTTACGACACTGTAAAAGGAGGTGATTATAGAAGTAGAGAGGCTAATGTGTACCGTTTGGCAGAAGTCTCTGCCAATATTATCGATCAATGTGTGGCTCAAGGAGTGCCATTTGCTCGAGATTATGGAGGGTTATTAGACAATCGCTCTTTTGGAGGAGTATTGGTGAGTAGAACCTTTTATGCCAAAGGGCAAACCGGACAGCAATTGTTGCTAGGAGCGTACTCGGCCATGAATAGACAGATAGGCCGAGGTAAAATTAAAATGTATAACCGTCACGAGATGTTAGATGTCGTAGTGGTTGATGGTAAAGCCAGAGGGATCATAGCACGTAACCTAGTGACCGGTGAGATCGAGCGTCATTCTGCCCATGCCGTAGTGTTAGGAACGGGAGGATACGGTAACGTTTTCTATCTCTCTACCAATGCGATGGGTTCTAATGTGACAGCTGCTTGGAAAGCGCATAAACGCGGGGCTTATTTTGCCAATCCGTGTTTTACGCAAATTCACCCAACCTGTATACCAGTGTCGGGAGACCATCAATCCAAATTGACCTTAATGTCAGAGTCACTTCGTAATGATGGACGTATTTGGGTTCCTGCCAAAAAAGAAGATGCGCAGGCCATTAGAGAAGGGCGTTTAAAACCTACACAATTAAAAGAAGAGGATCGCGATTATTACTTAGAAAGAAGATACCCTGCCTTTGGTAATCTCGTACCAAGAGATGTAGCTTCTCGCGCCGCCAAAGAGCGCTGTGATGCAGGTTTCGGGGTTAATAAAACGGGAGAAGCCGTTTACTTAGACTTTGCTAGCGCCATAGAACGATACGGTAAAGAACAGGCCTATGTCAAAGGTTTGGATGCCAATGATGCAGCCTTAGTTAAAAAGTTAGGTCAGGAGGTTGTAAAGACCAAATACGGCAACCTGTTCCAGATGTATGAGAAGATCGTAGATCAGAATCCATACGAAACACCAATGATGATTTATCCTGCGGTACATTATACCATGGGAGGTATTTGGGTAGATTATAACCTACAAACTACTGTGCCTGGCTTGTTTGCCATAGGAGAGGCCAACTTCTCTGATCACGGAGCAAACAGATTAGGAGCCTCTGCGCTTATGCAGGGTCTGGCAGATGGTTATTTTGTGCTGCCATACACCATTGGAGATTATTTATCTGACGATATACGTACTGGGCCCATTGCAACTGATAGCAAGGCTTTTGAAGAGGCAGAGAAAAATGTTAGAGATCAGATTGCCGCACTCATTAATAACAACGGTTCAAAGCCTGTAGATTATTTCCACAAAAAATTAGGTAAGATAATGTGGAATAAATGTGGGATGTCTCGTAACGCCACAGATCTTACTGCAGCTATAGATGAGATCGCTGCTTTGAGAGATGAGTTTTACAAAGAAGTGCGTGTACCTGGTACAGAAAATGAATTTAATGAGGAGCTCGCCAAAGCCTTACGCGTGGCAGACTTTTTAGAGCTTGGTGAGTTATTTGCCAAGGATGCGCTTACGCGAAACGAATCATGTGGGGGTCACTTTAGAGAAGAATCTGTAGAAGAGGACGGACCGCAAAAGGGCGAGGCCAAGCGCGATGATGAGAATTATACCTTTGTGTCTGCTTGGGAGTATGCTGGAGCACCTAAAGATGCTGTATTGCACAAAGAAGAGCTCGAGTATGAGAATATTGAATTGAAACAAAGAAGCTATAAATAAGAAAGATATATGAAACTAACGTTGAAAATTTGGCGTCAGCAAAACGCACAAGCAAAAGGACAAATGGTGACATACCCAATTGATGGTATTGATGGGGATATGTCTTTCTTAGAAATGATGGATGTGCTTAATAACGAGCTGATCCAAAAAGGAGAGGATCCTGTAGTTTTTGATCACGATTGCCGTGAAGGTATTTGTGGGTCTTGTTCTATGTTTATCAATGGGGAAGCCCATGGGCCAGATCGGTTGGTAACAACTTGTCAATTGCACATGCGTAAGTTTAATGACGGTGATACCATTACCATCGAACCTTGGCGTGCAGCAGGTTTTCCTGTCATTAAAGATTTAATGGTAGATCGTTCTTCTTTTGATCGCATACAACATGCTGGAGGATTTATTTCGATCAATACTTCGGGTAATACCCAAGATGCCAATGCAATCCCTATCGAAAAAGAAGATGCCGATGACGCTTTTGCGGCGGCCACTTGTATAGGGTGTGGGGCTTGTGTAGCGAGTTGTAAAAATTCTAGTGCCATGCTTTTTGTCTCTGCCAAAGTGAGTCAGTTTGCACTCTTGCCGCAAGGACAGGTAGAGGCTACAGACCGAGTTCTAAACATGGTAAAACAGATGGACGAAGAAGGTTTTGGAAATTGTACCAATACAGGAGCCTGTGAGGTAGAGTGTCCTAAAGGAATTTCTTTAGAAAATATTGCACGTATGAACAGAGAATATCTTGCAGCCTCCTTAAAGGGCTAAGCAATTTTTGATACTATCAAACAACCCGAATGAGCTGTCTCATTCGGGTTTTTTATTGAGATACCCCAAGAATTTGTCTTGCGATTTTAGACCTTGCCAGGCTTCAAAATGGAGGTGATAAAGCCTGTGATGCATATTGTTTTTGCTTTCGCGAAAAGCGGTAAAAAAATAAAGGATCAGGATTTCTATTATAATTTTTTGAACCGTTTTTACTGGTTTTTTGACCTCCAAATAATGTTATCAAAACGTTATGAAATATCGATGCGAGCAAGTGTAAAACGCCTTGCTAAGCGAGTTTTACACCATTAAAATGCCAACTGTTAATAACCATAACAAAACGTCGTAACCCGCATAATTACAGTGTTTTAAACGGTTTAGTGATGATTTTCACAATGGTGTCCAAAAAAATTCTGTGTTGAAAACTTTGTGAATAACCATCGGCTAATTTCCACAACCTCAGGTTCTTTTTTATTGATATTTGTTAGTCCCAAGTGGAATGAAAAAGAAAACTAAAAAAACGAAAGGACATGAGTGTAGTAGAACCAATTTTAGCAGAAAACAAGAACAGATTTGTAATTTTTCCTATCGAGCATCACGACCTGTGGGAATGGTATAAAAAGTCGGAGGCCAGTTTTTGGACTGCTGAAGAAATTGATCTACACCAAGACCTTACCGATTGGAAGGAAAAATTAAATGATGATGAGCGTTATTTCATCAAACATATTTTGGCCTTTTTTGCCGCTTCTGACGGTATCGTAAATGAAAATCTTGCCGAAAATTTTGTCAACGAGGTACAGTATTCTGAAGCCAAATTTTTCTATGGCTTTCAGATTATGATGGAAAATATCCATTCTGAAACCTATTCTTTACTCATCGACACTTATGTAAAAGATGAGAGAGAAAAAGATCAGCTCTTTAATGCATTAGAAAACTTTCCTGCAATTAAGAAAAAAGCTGATTGGGCATTAAAGTGGATTGAAAGCCCAAGTTTTGCAGAGCGATTGATCGCTTTTGCTGCTGTAGAAGGTATTTTCTTCTCTGGGGCCTTTTGTTCGATCTATTGGTTAAAGAAAAGAGGCTTAATGCCAGGACTTACTTTTTCTAACGAGTTGATTTCTCGTGATGAAGGAGTACACTGTGACTTTGCGGTGCATTTACACAATCACCACTTGGTAAACAAAGTGCCAAAAGAGCGTATCAAGGAAATCATTGTAGATGCCTTAGATATAGAGCGTGAGTTTATCACCGAATCACTTCCTGTGAGTTTGATAGGAATGAACGCTAATCTTATGACACAGTATTTAGAATACGTAACCGATCGTCTTCTGACCGAGCTGGATTGTGAAAAAGTATACGGTACCGCAAATCCGTTTGATTTTATGGATATGATATCGTTACAAGGAAAGACCAATTTCTTCGAAAAACGCGTAGGAGAATATCAAAAAGCGGGTGTAGCCGTAGATAAGGATGATGACGGTTCAGGGCAGACGATTAGTTTTGACGCTTCTTTCTAAATAGTAAGAACAAATACCAACTGTCTGAGCTGGCAGTAATTTCGCGAAAGCGAACTCAAAGTAAATAATAGTATCAATAACAGAGATGATCATTGGGGTCGTCTTTGAATAACCAACTAACCTAAATTCTTAAAAAGTGGGGAATTACTTTTTGGGGAAGTAAATTTTAAGTGTATGTATGTAGTAAAAAGAGATGGCCGTCAGGAACCGGTCATGTTTGACAAAATTACCGCCAGGGTAAAAAAATTGTGTTATGGATTAAGTGACTTTGTAGATCCTGTAAAGATCTCGATGCGTGTTATCGAGGGGCTGTACGATGGGGTGACCACAAGTGAACTCGATAATCTCGCTGCCGAGACGGCCGCCTCGATGACTACAACACACCCTGATTACGCCAAGCTTGCAGCACGTATTTCGGTATCTAACCTGCATAAGAACACCAAAAAGTCTTTTAGTGAGGTGATGACAGACCTCTATGAGTATGTCAACCCTCGTACAGGAAATAAGGCGCCGCTTATCGCCGATGAGGTCTATAAAGTGATCCAAGATAACAAGGATGCCATAGATTCGATGATTATTTATAATCGTGATTTTGGTTATGATTACTTTGGATTTAAAACCTTGGAGCGATCTTACCTCTTAAAAATAAATGGGCAAATAGCAGAGCGGCCTCAACATATGTTGATGCGTGTGTCTATTGGGATACACCTCAATGATTTGGACGCGGCCAAAGAGACCTATGAGTTGATGTCTAAAAAGTATTTTACACATGCAACGCCTACACTATTTAACTCGGGTACACCCAAGCCTCAAATGTCATCTTGTTTCCTACTCACTATGAAAGATGACAGTATTGAAGGAATATATGATACACTGAAACAAACTGCCAAGATCTCTCAAAGTGCGGGAGGTATTGGGTTATCTATTCACAATATTAGAGCGACGGGTTCTTATATAGGGGGTACTAATGG
>PAUP01000102.1 GCA_002712765.1 Cytophagaceae bacterium
AAGGCCAATCCCGCGGATTGAATATCTCTTGATTGCATAAATAATGAACCCCCAAGAATCGCGCAGTTTACCGCGATAAGTGGTAAAAAGATTCCTAGTGAGTTGTAAAGTGAGGGAGAAAACTTTTCTACCACAATCTCTACCAACTGTACCATAGTGGCTATAGTTGCAATAAATAGGATAAAAGATAAAAAGCTCAAGTCATAATCGGCATATTCTGGGCCTAACCAAGTACCCAAGGCACCATCTCTTAGAATATACTGATCCAAGAACCAGTTTGCCGGAACGGTTACAGCCAATACAAAAATAACAGCAGCTCCAAGACCTACAGCTGTGGTAACCTTTTTAGAAACGGCTAGGTAAGAACACATTCCTAAGAATGTCGCAAATACCATATTATCAATAAAAATTGACTTAAAAAATAATTCAACGTGCTCTAACATATGCTATATTTTTCTGATCAAAATTGCAGGGAGTCTAAACTCACCTGGTTTTGCTTCATTTTAGTTTTCTTCGATGAGGGCTTTATTGCGTGAACGTTGTACCCATATAATTAATCCTACCACAATCAAGGCCATTGGCGACAACAGCATAAAACCATTGTTTTCATAACCGATACTATATAATCCTGTCTTCTCAATTGGATCTCCCAATACAGGAATTCCTAATAGAGTTCCAGAACCTAAGAGCTCTCTAAAAAACCCAACAATAATTAGAATTACACCGTATCCTAGGGCATTTCCAATCCCATCCAAGAATGACTTCCAAGGACCGTTACCCAAAGCAAAAGCCTCAAAACGTCCCATGATAATACAATTGGTTATGATTAGCCCCACAAAAACCGATAACTCCTTACTGAGCTCGTAGGCATAAGCTTTTAGTACCTGATCTACGACAATTACCAGGGTCGCAACCACAATAAGCTGCACGATAATTCTAATTTTTGAAGGTATGATATTTCGCATAAGCGAAATCACCACATTACCAACACCAAGTACAAATATTACGGATATAGACATTACAATTGAGGCCTTTAATTGGGCCGTAATAGCAAGTGCCGAACAAATCCCGAGTACCTGTATGGTGATTGGGTTATCATCTGCTAATGGATCAAGAATAAGTCGTTGATCTTTTTTTGATAGTAATGCCATAATTATTGCATTGATTTAATAAAAGGAACATAAGATTTTAAGGTACTTCTAATCATTGCACTCACCCCGTCACCTGTAATGGTGGCTCCGGCTAGAGCATCTACCTCAAAATCGTCTTTCTCTAAATTCTTAGGATCGTTATTACCTTTGGCTACGGTTATCCCAGCAAAGGCATCGCCGTCCATAATCTTTTCTCCAGTAAAATCATCCATAAAGTAGCGCTCCTTAATGTTAGCACCAAGTCCAGGGGTTTCACCTTTGTGGTCAAAGAAAGCACCTTGTACCACTAGGTCTTTATCTAAGGCGATATAGCCCCAGATAGCATCCCAAAGACCTTTCCCATACATAGGAACTACATAAAAAGCTTGGCCGTCACGCTCACCTACAAAAAGCGGCAGTTTGCGCTCACTCTTTGGAAGCTTACTCTGCTTTTTCATATCTACTTTAAAAGCTTCATCGGTAGCATTAATTTCTCCGTTTTGAATGATGTAGCTTTCTTTAATGTATTTCTGATACTCAGCTTCTACACGGTCGGTAGGAATAAAATTGACTCCTCCTTCGCCTTCAACATTTTCATTTACACCCATAGCGTAAAGAATGTTTTGTTGCTTTTCAAAACGCTCATTTTCTTTAATGGCAGGTTTTAACCCTTGGGCCATTGCTGCTAGTACACCGCCTACTACAACCACCATGATGGTAGCAAAGACAACTGTATATACGTTTCCGTCAGTTTTTGCCATGATTATGCTGTTTTAACTTTTAAACGTTTCATTCTTCGTTTCACATTACCTTGAACTACATAGTGATCAATAGTAGGTGCAAAAACGTTCATCAATAATATCGCTAAGAATCCCCCTTCAGGATAGGCCGGATTAAATACTCTAATCATAATAGAGATAAATCCGATCAAAAAGCCATATATGTATTTTCCTTTATTCGTTTGAGAAGCCGTCACTGGGTCGGTAGCCATATAAACAGCGCCAAAGAGAATACTTCCAATAATTAAGTGTTGCCAGAACGGTACACTCATCAAACCGTAAAACTTACTCGTATTGTCAATCCATCCCGCATCTACAACACCGTTAAAAATAAGTCCCATCACTAGGGCTCCTACAAGGGTAGACAAGATGATTCTCCAGCTACCTATTTTTGTAAAGATTAAAAATAGCGCGCCAAAAATGATCAGCAACTTAGAAGTTTCTCCGACAGATCCTGGAATGAATCCCAAAAACATGTCCATATAGTCATAGTCTACGGTCGCATTTTGCGCATAGCTTCCCAAAATAGTTTCTCCAGAAATAGCATCTGGTGTGCCAGCTCTCTCTACAGCTTGGTGTACCCAAACCTTATCACCAGACATCCAAGTAGGATAGGCAAAGAATAAAAAAGCCCGAATGGTAAGAGCGGGGTTCAGAATATTCATTCCTGTTCCTCCAAATACTTCCTTTCCTATAACGACACCAAAAACAACAGCCACGGCAAGCATCCATAACGGTATATCAATTGGAACTATTAAAGGGACTAACATACCTGTAACCAAGTATCCTTCTTCTACCTCATGACCTTTGATAACGGCAAAGATAAATTCGACAAGTAGTCCAACACCGTAAGAAACTACCACTAATGGCAAGACCGTCCAGGCTCCCATGGCAAAGTTGTCCCAATTCCAGAAATTGGTGCTAAAAAATCCGGCTGCAGCTTCAATTTCGCCAGTGGCTAAGTAATGCTGATACCCTGCATTAAAGATTCCAAAAAGCAAACAAGGAACCAAGGCCAAAATAACCGTATTCATCGTTCGCTTTAAATCGTCTACAGCTCTGATGTGTGACCCACTATGGGTTGTTTCATTAGGGCTGTATAAAAATGTGTGAAGTGCATTAAATGCAGGGGCCATTTTCTTGCCCTCATACTTCAACTTGAGTTTATGTAAATTTTGTTTCAATCCCATAGCTTATCCTATTTCTTTATACATAAGATCTAATCCTTCTCTGATAATTTGTTGGTGTGGTTGTTTTGAAACACATATAAATTCTGTCAATGCAAAATCTTCTGGCGCCACTTCATACATACCTAACGCTTCCATTTCGTCAAGGTCATTTACCATACACGACTTTAGAATCTGCATAGGATAAATATCAAGAGGAAATACCTCTTCGTAGTTACCTGTCACCACAAATGCACGATGTTCTCCATTAGTATTGGTATCGAGATCGTAACGCTTTTTAGGTTGCATCCATGAAAACGTCAAAGCGCGCGAAGGCGAAATCTTGTCAAACACAGGTTTGTTCCACCCAAAGAATTCGTAGTCATCTCCTTCAGGAATTGCAACAAAGGAATTGGCATAATACCCTAGTGCTCCTTTGGGATCTACTTTATTTCCTGTAAGTACATCTCCTGAGATAAATCTGTTATTTTCTCCTTCTATTCCTGCGTCATAGGCAAAAGTGGCGACCTCAGCACCAATGATGGTCTTGTAGTACTTTGGTGTCTTTACCGAAGACCCAGCAACAGAAATGATACGCTCTGGATTAAAATGTCCTGTCAATAATAGTTCTCCTATAATTACCAAATCTTGAGCCGCTACCGTCCAAACAACCTCCCCTTTATTTACAGGATCTAGCTTGTTGATTAAGGTTCCTACATTCCCAGCAGGGTGAGGCCCTTTAACGACATGTGTTTTGATATGGCTCAACCCAGCAAATGGTGACTCGCTTCCAGAAATTGAAACGTGAACGCTTCCGGCTGTCAAACTGCTCAAAGCAGTAACCGCAGCCTGCAACTCTTTCTCTTTACCTGCAAGGGTAAAATTGAGATCGGCCGCTAGCGGTGCGGTGGCCATCCCTGAAATAAAGATCGCCTTAGGCTCACTATTAGGATTGGCTACAACGTCATACGGGCGTTGTTTGATAAATGGCCATAAGCCGCTGGATAGCAATTTTTGCTTCACATCATCACTGGAGGCTGAAGCAGACAAACTGCCAAAATCTTTGCTTCCACCGTTATAATCGGCCTCGATGATTAAGTCGGTGATGACACGGCGTGCCCCACGCTTAATTTCGGTTAGCGTACCGGCAACAGGTGATACAAATCGGATGGACTCTTGTGACTTTGAATAGAATAATTCATCACCGGCTTGAAGTATAGCACCTTCTTTGACTACCATCTTAGGCGTCACCAAGTGAAAATCTGAAGGTCTTATAGTGATGGTACGCGATCTAGGCCCTTCAGAAATTGTTTTTTCTGCTTTGCCTACCAATCGTATATCAAGACCTTTTTTGATTCTGATGTCTTTTGACATATGTCAGTAGATTTATGTTATCTAAAATCCCATTATTTTGGGTGTGCAAATTTACAAATTCCACCTCGTAAAATCACAGCCGGAAAAACGGGAAATAACTATTTATAATGATTCTAAATAAGTATCAATATCCAATCTTAAACAAAATTAATATTCCCCTACTACTTTATGCCAATTACTTCCAAAATTCACATCTTTTTACCACATTTTGTTTAGGTGTAGCAACACTTTGAACAGTCAACGTATTACTGACTTTGGGCACAAGACTTAACAACAATAGCAAGCGTTATTTTGAACAAACATTTTTTGGCTATTAATAATAAAGACACCTCTTTTTGAATACTTGAGTAGCTTCCTTCAAATTGACACATAAAAAAATGATACAGCGCCTAATTTTCTTAGACACATGATAATCATACGCTTAGGTGCAACCGCTTTTCTAACAGCTCAATTTTAACAGTATCTTTATTTGAATTAATTCTAAATAAGGTTGTGTAAACGATTACTTCACATTATTTTTGCGCCATAATTGAATCCTTATTTAAATTAAATCTAAATAAAAATGAAATTACGTACACTTTTATACCTACCATTACTTGTTTTCTTATTAATTGCTTGCAGTGCAGATGACGACGCAACTACCACTGCGGTTACTCTTGAAACCCCTGCGAATTACAGTTTTATAAGAGATGGAGAAAGCACAGTTGCATTTGACGGTCAAACCACCCGTATAGCAATGGCTGAAGCTTTAGTAACTGCCATGAATGATTTTGACGCAACAACAGCCGAAAGCTTGCGCGATATGTTTGCTAACAGTAATAATCCTTTTACCGACCCTTCCTTAAATGAATCTTCAAAAAATATTAAAAGTAAAGTAGCGGCTTCTCAAGATTACTTTAGCTCCCAAGCAGCTACTTCTGCCGCCATACGTGCTCAGTTTGAAGATTATTTTTTACGCCAGGTCAATGAAGTTTTTCCTGCTCAAATGACTGTGGCCGCTCCTGGTGTCGCAGGTCAGATCGACGATGGGTCTAGTACCAGATATGTCAATGCTATTGGTCTGGAATACGATCAAGCTGTCGCCAAAGGACTCATTGGGGCCTTAATGCTCGACCAAACACTCAACAATTATTTGAGTCCAGCTGTACTGGACCAAGCCACAAACAGAGCCGATAATGATAACGGTATATTGGTTGAGGGTAAAAACTACACAACTATGGAGCACAAATGGGATGAAGCTTTTGGTTATGTCTATGGCGCAAGCCCAGATCCTGCCAATGCCAACGCAACGGTTGGAGCCGATGATAGCTTTATCAACAAGTATTTGGGCCGCTTAGAAGGTGATGAAGATTTTGCCGGTACATCTACAGCGCTATTTGATGCTTTTAAGCTGGGTAGAGCTGCCATTGTAGCAAAGGATTATGACTTGCGAGATGCACAAGCTAACCGTATTCAAAACATCTTATCTGAACTTATCGCTATCAGATCTGTCTATTATTTGCAGCAAGCCAAAATTGCCTTTGCCAATAACGATTTGGGCGCTGCCTTTCACGATCTATCAGAGGGTTATGGTTTTATCCACAGCCTGCAATTCACAAAAGACTCAAACACCAACCAACCGTATTTTTCTCGAGCCGAAGTTTTAGACTTTATAGATCAACTCACAGAAGGTGATGGATTTTGGGATATCACTCCTGCTACCCTTGATCAGCTTTCTGAAACTATTGCGGCTCCTTTTGAATTTACAGTAGCACAAGCTGCTAATTAATACCAACAAACACCGAGAATATCAATGAAAAAATTAATTGCACTTTTAAGTTTTTGTCTATTCCTAATCGCCTGTTCAGATAGTGATGACCCTGCGGTTAATGGTGATAACGGGCCAAGCGAAGTCTCTTTTGACCGCGAGGCGATGCTCGCGCACTGGGCCGATGCGATTATCATACCAGGATATGAAGATTTTGCTACAAAAGTAGCCGCTCTTAATACAGCAGCGACTAATTTTACTACAGCTACCGATGCGTCTAACCTTCTTGCCTTACAAACCGCTTGGGATAACGCCTATCTCACCTGGCAAAGAGTTTCTATGTTCGAAATTGGCCCAGCCGAGACGGTTAATTTGCGTCTTAATGTCAATATTTATCCCGCAAATACAACCATTATAGAAAACAATATCGCCAATGGGGATTATAATTTAGACTTGTCATCAAACAGAGCGGCCAAGGGATTTGCTGGTTTGGATTATATACTTTTTGGTCTAGAAAATTCTCCAACGGCTATCGTTGGGGTTTATAATGGCCCCAATGGTGCTGCTTACAAACAATACCTTCTAGACATCATAAACGATATGAAATTTAGAACAGATGAGGTACTATCCAACTGGAACACCACTTATAGAGCTACTTTTGTATCAAACAGTGGCGCGTCGGCAACGGCTTCTACAGATCGCCTAGTCAACGATGTTATTTTCTATTATGAAAAACACTTGCGCGCAGGCAAGATGGGTATTCCTGGTGGTGTTTTCTCGGGTACTCCTGCTCCAAATACTATCGAAGCCTTATATGCTGGCGATCGTTCTAAGATGTATTTTCTAGAAGGCTTGCAAGCAGTTCAAGATTTCTTTAATGGTGTTTCCTATGATGGATCGACACAAGACGAGAGTTTGAGTGCTTATCTCGATGCGCTTAATGCGGTAAAAGAAGGTGCCGATCTCAACACCATCATCAACACTCAATTTGATACAGCACGCGCAGCAGTTACGGGACTTGACAGTTTTGCAAACGAACTAGAAAACAATCCGCCTATAGCCTTTCTAGATGCTTATGAAGAGGTGCAACGTATCGTACCACTGCTCAAAGTTGATATGGTAAGTGCCATGAGTATAAGTATAGACTTTGCCGATGCCGATGGCGATTAAGCCAACCTATTTATGATCAAACGCATAAACACTTATTTGAATAGCCACGAAGAGGCCGCTCCACTAGCGGTCTTTCGTCTGTTCTTTGGGTTGCTTATGCTACTAAGCATCATTCGGTTTTGGAGTTACGGCTGGATCGACAAATTTTATATTAGTCCTAGCTTTCATTTCTCCTTTTACGGTTTTGAGTGGGTCAAACCCATCGGGCAATACACCTACCTCCTCTTTTTTATCTCTGGGCTAAGTGCCCTTATGGTAGCCTTAGGATATAAATACCGTCTGGCCATCGTTAGCTTTTTTTTGAGCTTTACCTACATCGAGCTCATGGACAAGACCATGTACCTCAATCATTATTACTTTGTGAGTGTCCTTAGTTTTTTGATGATCTTTTTACCAGCTGGGAAGTATTTTTCACTTGACGCACTTTTGCTTTCGCGAAAAGCAAAACACAAAACAGCAACAGTAGATACTAACATACAATACGTGCCACGCTGGAGTATCGATAGTATCAAACTTTTACTGGGCATCATCTATCTCTACGCGGGCTTGGCCAAATTAAACAGCGATTGGTTATTCAAGGCGATGCCGCTAAAAATTTGGTTACCCTCAAAATTTAATATCCCCCTTATCGGCGATTTGATGGGGCAAGAGTGGGTACATTTTGCCTTTAGTTGGATTGGAGCGGGCTATGATCTGGCGATTCCTTTTCTTTTACTCTGGAAACGTACGCGTAGCTTCGCCTTTGTGTTGGTAGTTATTTTTCACATCTTAACCCGTGTGCTTTTCCCCATCGGTATGTTTCCCTATATCATGATTGTGAGCGCCTTGATATTTTTTGACCCTCAATGGCATAAAAGAGTTGTTTACGCTTTCGCGAAAGCGGTCTCATATCCCAAACAATTATTGGAAAGCGGCATCTACTTGACGGCAAAATCTAAGGGGTTGCACAAGCTATCGCTAGGAATCATTGCCTTATTTTTTTGTTTGCAAATCGCCATACCTTGGCGCTATTTACTTTACCCCGGAGAGTTGTTTTGGACAGAAGAAGGGTATCGTTTTTCGTGGCGGGTCATGCTTATGGAAAAATCAGGATATGCACAATTCAAAATTGTAGATGAGGTAAGTCAAAAACGATTCTATGTAGACAACAGCGATTTTTTGACCCCCCTACAAGAAAAGCAAATGAGTTTTCAGCCAGACTTTATCTTAGAATACGCACATTATCTGCGTGATCATTTTGCAGCTCAAGGCCATAAAAATATAGCAGTTTATGTCGATGCTCGAGTAGCCCTAAATGGCAGGTTGAGCACGACATTTATTGACCCTAGCGTAAATTTAGCAACTATTAAAGAATCATTCGCTCCCAAAAAGTGGATCATACCATTTACAGATGACATCAAAGGTTTATAAAACACTAATTTTTCTTTTTATTCCACTTTTCTCTTGGGCACAGTATTCCTTGAGTGGACGCGTCACCACCATGGATAACACTCCTTTAGGCGATGTCGACATTTACATAGCCGAAGCCAATACGATGACCACCACCAGTGCTAATGGCATGTATGAGTTTAAAAATTTAGACCCCGGCACCTATAGTCTGACTGTTTTTGGCTTTGCCTATGATTTGAAAGAAATCGTCATTACACTAAACCAAGATGAGGTTAGAAATTTTGAGCTCGCACCTTTGTCTGATGCTTTAAACGAAGTGGTGCTTACCAGTAGACGAGAGAAGCTTTTTGCCTTGCGGTCACTTAAAAAAGTGGAAGGCACGGCCATTTATGCTGGAAAAAAGAGTGAAGTTGTACTCTTAGATCAATTGACGGCCAATCTGGCGGCCAACGCCCCGAGACAGATTTACAGTCAGGTAGTGGGTCTTAATATTTATGAAAATGCAGATGCGGGCTTACAGCTCAACATTGGAGGGCGAGGGCTTAACCCAAACCGATCGGCTAATTTTAATATCAGGCAAAATAACTATGACATAAGCGCCGATGTTTTGGGCTATCCAGAAAGCTACTACACTCCTCCTGCCGAGGCATTAGAAGAAATTCAAGTGGTTCGTGGGGCTGCCTCCTTGCAATATGGAACACAGTTTGGCGGTTTGATCAACTTTACATTTAAAAAACCAGTAAAAGATAAGAAAATAGCGCTAGTCAGCAGGCAAACTGCCGGCTCTTATGGCCTACTCACCTCTTTTAACAGTCTGAGTGGTACTGCTGGCAAATGGAGCTATTACACCTACTTTAATTACAAAGAAGGAGACGGTTGGCGCCCCAACTCCCAGTTTAATAGTCGTAATGTTTTTGCATATCTAAGCTATCAATTCTCAGAAAAAACAACACTTAGTGGTGAGGTGACACTGTTTAATTATTTGGCCAAACAAGCTGGTGGGCTTACAGATGCGCAATTTTTGGAAGATCCAACCTTTAGTAATCGCAATCGCAACTGGTTTGATGTAGATTGGAAGGTATACGCCTTGCGATTGGATCACAAACTTAGCACCAAAACAGATGTGAGCCTACAACTATTTGGTCTAGATGCCCAGCGCAGTGCCGTAGGTTTTAGAACCAATCGCGTCTCCCAACCCGATGACGTTTCTGAACCCCGTGAAGTATTGATTGACAACTTTTCTAATTGGGGAGCAGAGGCACGTGTACTCACCCGCTATAACTTAGGCCAGAACCAAGGTGTTTTGCTGTTGGGTGCCAAATACTATGACGCTCAAAATAGCCAGCAACAAGGTCCCGGAACAACAGCGGCAGATGCTAATTTTTCTTTCGCAACAGCGTCATTTCCAAACTATGAACGACAAGCCGCTTTTGATTTACCCAATCGCAACTTGGCCTTTTTTGGTGAAAACATTTTTAACATCAACGAGGCATTTACCATAACCCCAGGCTTTAGATATGAGTATATAAAAACCCAAAGCGAGGGAGCTTATAAAAATATTGTCCTCGATCTCGCAGGGAATCCATTACTTAACGAATCTATTGAAGACAATCGAAGTTTTGACCGCAACTTCCTATTGTTAGGCACAGGAATCACCTATACATTGAGCTCTGGCCCAGAAGTGTATGCAAATATTAGTCAAAACTATCGCTCGGTTACCTTTAACGATATAAGGATTGTCAATCCTTCTTTTGTCATAGACGAAAATATTGACGACGAAAGTGGTTATACTGCCGATTTGGGAATAAGAGGGCAATGGGATAACCTATTTTCCTATGATGTTAGTGTTTTTGGGATAAGGTATAACGATAGATTAGGCGAAGTGTTATTTGTAGACTCAGATAATAGTATTAAACGACGCCGCGGTAATATAGGAGATGCCTTTATTTATGGGTTGGAATTTTTTGGAGATTGGAATATTAAAAATAGTTTCTTTGATGACCTCACAGATGTCAAATTGAAGTTCTTTACCAATCTTGCTCTTACTAAATCTGAGTACCTCAGTTCTGATGCAGTGGGTGTGGTTGGTAATCAGGTCGAATTTATTCCTGAGGTTAATCTTAAAACGGGATTAAATTTTGGGTATAAAAACCTGACAGGGAGCTTGCAATACACTTATTTGTCAGAGCAATTTACAGATGCGACCAATGCCCCTCAAGACGTCAATGACAATCAAAGGGGTATAGAAGGAAGTATTCCTGCCTATAGCATATTGGACTTCTCTTTGGCCTATAGCTGGAGGCGTTATCGCGTAGAAGCAGGTATTAATAATCTCTTGGATGAAGTCTATTTTACCAGAAGAGCCACAGGATATCCTGGTCCTGGCATCATCCCTTCAGAACCCCTAACCTGGTACGCTACCCTTCAAGTAAAATTGTAATTATATACACCTATGCCAAAGGTAGCCTAAGCGTCACCTTGTGGTGCCCAAGAAGCACATAGCATGCCTGGGGCCGCTTTTGAAGGATTTGCACAATCGCTTTCTTCATAATGTGTACATGAAACACAATTGCGTTCATCCTTTAATGCCGCTCTCATTTCAAAACTATCACAGGTGTATTTGGCACTAATGTGTACCTTGTGTTTTGAACAATAATTTCCTTCTGTAAATTGACTGCAGTTACTACAGTTATGTGCAAGTTTAATAGCCATTTTTTAAATTTTTGTTTTAAGATAGCTCGAATCAGCTTTAGAAACAATTTAAATAAGGGTTGGGTCTTTGAACAAAGCCTGAGTTTTAGTTGATCTCCCCCTATTGTATCAGCTTTATTTCTCGGTATGGAAATTGCTTATCTTTGACTTATAACCATTTGATATGAGACGATATTTTTTCTTATTACTTAGCTTACTTATACCTATAATTACCCTAGGGCAAATCGCTACAGAGGTGCCCGCACCGCCATATATCAAGACCGTACAATTTAGCGCTGGAGGGCAACGTCTAGCACAACTACCTATCATTCAATTAGGTACAGGATTGGAAATCAGTTTTGATGATATTATTGGAGATGAGGCAGATTACTTTTACAAAATCACCCATCACAACGCAGATTGGACACCCTCAGATCTCGCTAGATCAGAATGGATGGATGGTATGGATAATGTGCGTATCATCGAGTATGAAAACTCGGTAGCTGTACTACAACTATACACGCATTATAGACTTAGAATCCCAAACAGAAACGTACGCCGCTTAAAAAAGACCGGGAATTACCTATTTAGTGTATATAACGAAGATCAGGAATTGGTCTTTTCCAGAAAATTTATGATTTATAGCCCTGCACTTGCAGTAGGCGCTCAAGTGAAGCGAGCAAGAGATCTCAGTCTGGTAGACAAAAAACAAGTGCTTCGGTTTTTTATAGATGGTGGTGACACTCCACTTATCAACCCCAAGCAAACCATAAAAACAGTGTTGCTCCAGAACAATAACCTACAAACGGCTATTACAGGAATAAAACCCCAATATTTACTAGGCAATAGGCTCGAATACCGCTATGATGAAGAAACCTCATTCTGGGCTGGTAACGAGTTTTTTGGATTTGAGAATAAGGATATTCGGGCAGCCACGGCCATGGTACAGCGTATTGAATTAAAAAGTCTATACCACAATTATTTATTTACCAATCCTTGGAGACGAGACGATATCTACACCTATAATCCCGACATCAACGGCAATTTTGTGATTACTACCTTACAGGGGCAAAATCCTGATGTTGAGGCAGAGTATGTCTGGATTCATTTTTCGGTACAAAGCCCACCGCTTAAGCCAGGGCAACAAATGCACGTCTATGGCAATTTTAATAATTATGCTACTACCCCAACAACACGAATGAGGTGGAATGAAAGGTCTCGCACCTTTTCTCATGCCATATTACTCAAACAAGGTTTTTATAACTACCGTTTTATGATTGTTGAAGAAGACGGATCTATCAATCAGAATTATCAGCCTAGCGGAAATTTCTGGCAAACCGAAAACGAATATCAAATTTTAGTCTATTACAGAAGACCGGGAGGTCGCTTTGATGAATTACTGGGTTACGGAACGACCAATTCGCAAAACATCACGAATTAATACAATTTCATTTATATTTATCGGATGAAGGAAACTCCGGTAAAGTCAAATAGCCGCAAGGCGATGCAGTATAGAGGGGTCGAATGCCTCAATTGCGGGCATCCACTTGATCTCTCCGATCGCTTTTGCGCTTACTGTGGCCAGCTCAATACCACTAAGCGGCTTACACTTGTTGACTTTTTCAATGAGTTTATGTTGAGCGTTTTTACTTATGATTCTAGATTTAGACACACCCTAAAGGATCTACTGTTTAAGCCAGGAACTATAACGCGGTATTACGTAGATGGCAAACGATTTCATTATGCAAATCCGTTTCGGTTTTTTCTAAGTGCTTCTATCTTTTATTTTATAATTATTGGTATCGTGAGTTTTTTTGAACAAGATGGTGCAGAATTTTCAACCAGCACCAATAAACCGATGATTCAAATAAAAACAACAGATTCCTTACCTAAACCCGATAGAGTAGAATTACCCAGTATAGTAGGTCAAGAGGCAGAAGACCGCCTAAACGCGGATATTCAAAAGGCCGTTGAAGAGCGCAACCAAAACACAAGCGCCGCGCGCAACAAAGACGACTCGACTCAAGTCAATGACCCCTATGACTATATTGCCGAAAAAGACATCGACACTTTAAGTAACATCAACGCTATTGTTCGAAAGATCGAACTCTTTAGAGATTTTTATAAAGAAACTGAAATCGAAAATCCTGTAGAGGCTCTAGATAGCTTAAAATACGAGCATACCCGCATGAACACTTGGATGTATGAAAAAAATGACACCATAGAACGCATTCAAAAAAACCCTGTACGATTTGCTCAATATATGCTGTCCAAAACACCCTTCTTTATATTCTTTTTTGCCCCTTTCTTTGCGCTAATTTTCTGGATTATCTACTCTAAAAAGAAGTTTAATTATATGGAACATCTGGTTTTTATCTTCCATATATTTAGTTGGGTTTTTCTCATATTACTGCTTTGTTTACCCATAGATTCATTTTTACCTGGGGGTGGTATGCTAGCGGCCATACTATTAACACTAGTTGGACCGTTCTACTTCTATAAAGCATTAAGAAACTTTTATAAACAAAACAGATTCATCACAATAATAAAATTCGTATTTTTAAATGTTGTGTTTTTTATCTCAACCTCGATTTTTGCGGTGATATTCTTTGCATTGACCGCAGCATTTTATTAAGACATGGTACAACAAGTAACAAGAGGCATAAAAATATCGGTAGAGACTACCTTTGAAGGTACATTTTATAAAAATTATAAAATGCACTATGCCTTTGGTTATAAGATTAGCATCGAAAACCAGAGTAAAGATTCGGTGCAATTAATGGCCAGACACTGGAAAATTTACGACTCGCTTAACGCTACAGAAACGGTAGATGGTGAAGGAGTCATCGGTAAAAAGCCAGTAATTAAGCCGGGTGAGTCGCACTCCTATAGTTCTGGATGTTTGCTCACTTCACCATTTGGAGCGATGTCTGGATATTATCACATGGTCAATTTTACCAATACCCGTAAATTTAGAGTAAAAGTACCCACTTTTAAGCTGAGTGCACCCTTTGCACTAAATTAGACCTCACACTACTTTTAACATAAAGCTCAAGGCGAAATTTCGTATTTGCCTGTTCTACCGTGCAAAAGGCACAATTTGAATCATAGACAAAGGCGTAGGGCTGTTTGGGATCAAAATTTGGTGGAAGCACGGTGTTCCCTTCAAAATCGAGCGCTCCTGATTCGGTATATCTTCTAACGACATCCTCGCCTTTTGTATTTTGAGTAAGCTCAAACCAAGCAGAGCTTCCAGTACCCCTGAGCAATTGCGCCGAGTCGGGCACCCTTAATACAGAGGGTTGTTTGTCTGTCTTTGGGACTCTCTTATCAAAATAATTGGTTAGATTTTCGCGTAAAGCAGAAGAGTGATATAATCTGACCCTACCCTGAGATACTTCAAATATCTTTTCGGTGGCGCTCTTCTCTACATTACCAACGGTACTAGGGGTAAACTTTTTATTGTGATTGAGACGTTTTATTATCTGAGGCTCTGAGGTGGCTGCCAATATGGTCTCTGTGACAAAGCGTGCACAATTACTTCCTACTTTGCCAAATGCCTTGTAAGGAATACTTCCCAGAGATTGCAATTCTAAAATATAACGCAAGGCCAATTCATAATTGATATGCTCGCAAAGCGATGCCACCAGACGCCCCGAACCATGTGTTTTGTCTGGATGTGCATCCAACCATAATAAAAATTGATCTAGATTTTTGAGTTGCCCTTGCTCATCGATCTGGGCTAGAAAAGGTATATGCAATTCGATATCGGTAATCGCGCCTCGAACTCTGCCTTTGCCAGGTGGTGTGATGTAACGTCCAAAATCAAAATACTGTGCTTTGCCCGTTTTATTTTCAATAAGCACTAAAGCCGCATGCCCTGCTTTGATATGCGTGCGCGTACCCAAACCCACCAAGGGTAAGATTTTGCACATCAATTCGTCCGATAGTTGTACAAAGGTATCGGGAAAAGCGAGAACTATTATTTTGCCGTTATAAATCAATGGTTTCAAATTCAAAAGTAGCCGAATACATCTTATCGCTCCCGTAATCGTGATACATCATCTCACACCCACTAGCTGTTTTAATAACCTGTGTTGTACTTACTGTTTTTAAATGACCCCTGTTCATATGGACATCGGTATCGGGATCACCTGTGCCCGCTGTTTGGTGAAAATGTAAGATCTCTGAAGCCGTAGGGGTTTGCTTTTTCAAAAACTCATCAAACCATTGTTCACGTTGCGCTTTCATCTCTTGGGTATACAAGGTTGACGACGACCAAATTCTAGGGGTAGTCCCCAAATTAGAAATATGTGCTTTTTCTCCATCCCAAACTAGTTCTTTGGCAGCAGGGGTATTCGACCAATCTACGGCTATAATTGTAAAAGGTTCTATTTGCGTAAGATCAATAGTATCCAAATATTGTTCTAAAGAGCTAGCCTTCAAGAGCTCTTTGACTACAATACCACGACTATGTCGATAAGTATCTACGCGCAAGTGATTGGTGAAGCCTCCATTGAGTAAACAAATTAGTCGTTGTTGACCAGATATACCAATCCAAGTTCCACCTGCTACTCCATCTTTAGGGAACAACATTTTTACCCCATCTATTTTATAAAAACTAGGCGGAATGGTAGTACGTCCTATGGCTTCATCTCGATTAGAGGTTAATAAAAAGCTGTCTTTAGACTGCGGGATATAGGTAACGGTGCACATTGGGTCTATTGGTCAGATATGAGAGTTGCAACTTACAAAAAATATGATAGAATATCTTGAATCACTAGTGCTCCTAGACGAAACACTACGCCTGAGTTATCTGTCCAAAATAAAAAGGAAAAAGCAGCTAATTTACCCTTACTAGGATCTAAATGGCATCACAAAAACCCTAAGAAATTTGTACCTTCGCTCAACTAATTAAAAAACGAAACCTATTATGGGAAAAGGATTTTTTCAAGTACCAATCGCTGTAAACGAAGAGGTAAAAACCTATGCTCCTGGCTCTCCAGAAAGAGAAGCCGTTGCCGCAGCCTATAAAGAACTTTTCAACACCCATACTGATGTTCCTATGTTTATTAACGGAGCAGAAGTACGCACGGGTAATACCAATACAATGTCTGCTCCACATGATCACCAACACATTGTTGGCGCCTATCATTTGGCCGAGAAAAAACATATAGACGATGCCATAGCAGGTGCTTTGGCTGCGCGAACAGCATGGGCCGAATTGCCTTGGGAACAACGCGCAGGTATTTTTCTAAAAGCTGCCGAATTGATTGCTGGCCCTTACAGAGCTCGTATTAATGCAGCTACGATGATAGCACAATCTAAAACCGTACACCAAGCCGAAATTGATGCGGCATGTGAACTGATCGACTTTTTGCGATTTAACGTACAATTTATGACCGATATCTATAACGATCAACCTGAATCTACTTCTGGAGCTTGGAATCGTTTAGAATATCGCCCATTAGAAGGTTTTATTTATGCGATAACGCCATTTAATTTTACGGCCATTGCAGCAAACTTACCAGCAAGTGCAGCCATGATGGGGAATGTGGTGGTGTGGAAACCTTCTGATAGTCAAATGCTATCTGCCAAGATCATCGTAGATATTTTTAGAGAAGCTGGTGTACCCGATGGCGTTATCAATGTGGTTCACGGTGACCCTGTTATGATAACCGACACGGTCTTGGACAGTCCCGATTTTTCTGGATTGCACTTTACAGGTTCTACCCATGTATTTAAGGATATTTGGAAAAAAATTGGAACCAACATACACAACTATAAAACGTACCCTCGCATCGTTGGAGAAACTGGTGGTAAAGACTTTATCGTTGCACATCCATCTGCCGATCCTAAACAAGTCGCTACGGCCATTTCAAGAGGTGCTTTTGAGTTCCAAGGTCAGAAATGTAGCGCAGCCAGTAGAGCCTACATCCCAGCAAGTATGTGGGAGCGCGTAAAAGAGCATGTAGTGACCGATGTCAATTCGTTTAAAATGGGATCGCCAGAAGACATGAGTAATTTTATAACGGCTGTTATACACGAAGGTTCTTTTGATAAATTGGCCAAATACATCGATCAGGCCAAAGCCGATGACAACGCAGAAATTGTTGTAGGTGGCGATTATGACAAATCAAAAGGATACTTTATTAATCCTACTGTGATTTTGACCAAGGATCCTAAATACACAACCATGTGTACAGAACTTTTTGGCCCTGTAATCACAATTTACGTATATGAAGACCAAGATTGGGCCGACACCCTCAAATTGGTTGATGAGACTTCAGAGTATGCCTTAACAGGAGCGATACTATCCAGAGATCGTTATGCTATTCAAGAGGCGACCAAAGCTTTGAAAAATGCTGCTGGAAACTTCTATATCAACGACAAACCTACTGGGGCTGTGGTTGGACAACAGCCATTTGGAGGTGCTAGAGCTTCTGGTACTAATGACAAGGCAGGGTCGGCGCTTAATTTGCTGCGCTGGGTGAGCCCGAGAATGATCAAGGAGACCTTTGTCACGCCAACAGATTATCGTTATCCCTTTTTAGGAGAATAACAGGTCTATACCTTATAAAAAAAGGCTGCCTAGGGGCGGCCTTTTTTTATGAGCGTACAAACCATAAGTCATTAGTCTTCAAAGCGAAGTCTCCCTGTAAAAAGCACTTCAACATCTACGACTTCTGGTCTATTTTTGGCAATGACATCCCCATTACTTACTATTTGACCTTCTATGCGATCTAAAGGATATACAATCATCTCATTACTGCCTCGGTGAAACACTCGCAAGTCGTTCACTTTAAAATGCTCGCCTTCAAAGCGATTGGCACCACCATAAAATCCTATGAGCGCGCGATCTGCTTTTCCCGAAAGGAAAAAATTACTAAAGTTATTGGCAATGATTTCCAAGCCTTGAACCTCTAGCTCAAGTCTAAAATCGGCGATACTGTATTGAGCACCTTCATTTTTATCACTTACCAACACCAAACGTTCATAACGCAGGGTATCTATACTGGCCACTTCATATTGAGACGCATTTCTGATGCGAGTAATATTGGGTGCTGTAACAAAGACTTGGGTAGGCTCACTCGCAACGAGCAGATCACACCTGTTGGGATCAATTAAGGTGAGTACACCATTTTGAACACTAACTTTCACCTCATCTATTAGAGATTGTGCAGTTACAATTTTAATTTGCTGAGGGCCTTCTGCCAAGAAAAGCTGAATGTTTTGGCGCACAATTATCTCATTAAACGCAGAAGTCTCAATAAACTTTTGGGCCGTGGTATCGCCTTGATCAAAACACCACTTTGGATTACCCGAATCACATCCAAGCAAAAGCAGCAACCCTACACTCATCAAAATATACCTAGAATAATTCATGATTATATCTGCTTTGTTCTTACCATTTATACCCCACCCCAAATTCTAATGCTTCTGCCTTAGCGGCATGTGCCTTTACAGATGCCATAGCATACCACTGCCGGTCTAAGTATCGCTTTACACCCAGGCGGTTGTATACGCGTCCTTCAAAAGGTACGGGATAATACACCATATAACCCAAATGGGCAAAAACAGCGGTTTGACTTATGCGTAATTCATAGCCAGCAAAAACACCTACTTGTTTATTGTTGTCATTGGCCTTAATCCCCTCTTCTGGAAAGGCAACACTTCGGTATTTTACAAACTCCCTGATAGCTCCAGAGACGACCATATCGACACCAAATAAAAAACTACTTTTATAGGAAATACGCTTGTCTAGAAAAACTTGGAGTCCTATGAAGGGCTTTCGGTCTAACCCTATAACATTAATCTCGTTGAGTCCACCCAGCAAGGCGATATTATAGCGCCACCTATCACGAACTGGCAAAACGTTCTTGTTCTTTTCAAAATTACGAGCATCTTTAGCAGAGAAGTTGAATCCAACGGCTAGAGACAGCATATTGGCGCTGGTATTTGGAGTGCGCAAACGTCCATTTGAAAAATGAACAAATTGTAAGCCTGCCTCTATTCCCATACGACCCAAAACCCGAGGTTTGGCATACTTAAGCCCTAGCATAGTAGAACTCATCAAATGACTCCCAAAGGCAATATTCCTAAAATTGGTTCTGGGGTCATAAGGATTGGTATTATAGCCTATGCCTGTCGCGGCTGTCAAGATTAGTCTTCTCCTGGCAAAATAAAAGTTGTAATGCCCATATACAGCCCAATTTTCACCCAATAGTTCGTTTCCTAAATCGGCATAGTACAAAGACACTCCATAATCAGGATAATTATAACGTTGCTCCCAGTCTTTAGCACCTGAGGTTTGAAAGTTATATTGGAACATCAACCCCCGTGTATGTTTATCGATAAGCTGTCCCAAATCGGGGTTATGCTCTACAATGGGGCCATTGTGATAGAATAAGCTCCAACTGCGGCCAGACCGTTGCTCCTGAGCTTGTAACAGACCGGCTTGCAAAAAACTCAAAGTAAGTAAAATGATAATTTGCCGCACCGCGCTAAAATAGCTAATCCCTAGAAAATAGCGCTGGCAATTTTTTGAATGTTATCAGACTTGCCCATAGAATAATAGTGAATCACGGGCACGCCAGCTGCCATTAGTTCTTTGCTTTGAGCGATCGCCCATTCTATACCCACCTGACGGATCTCTTGTGTAGTATCACACTTTATAACTTCTCGCACCAACTCATCTGGAAGATCTACGTTAAAACGCTGAGGTATCATATTGAGCTGCTTTCTAGTTGCAATAGGTTTAATACCCGGAATAATAGGCTTTGTAATACCTGCTGCACGCGCCTTGTCTACAAATTCAAAGTATTTCTGGTTGTCAAAAAACATCTGAGTAACCACATAACAGGCTCCAGCTTCTACTTTCTTTTTTAAAAAATGAATATCACTTTCTACACTGGGCGCTTCTAGGTGTTTCTCAGGGTATCCTGCGACACCTACACAAAAATTGGTGGCCGAGCTATTTTGTAGGTCGTCATCGAGATATATTCCTTGATTGAGATCCATAATTTGTGCTACCAAATCCTGAGCGTAAACATTGCCATCTTTGTTGGGTTTGTAATAAATCTCACTTTTTACAGCATCACCTCTAAGGGCCATTACATTTTCAATACCCAAAAAATCCATATCAATTAAGAAATTTTCGGTGTCTTCTTTGGTAAACCCTCCACAGAGCACGTGAGGCACCGCATCGACATCATATTTGTTTTGTATAGCGGCACAAATACCAACGGTACCAGGACGTTTACGAACTACTTTTTTTTCTAATAAGCCGTCAGGGTGCTCTTTATAAATATACTCTTCGCGGTGATAGGTCACATTAATAAAGGGCGGGGCAAACTCCATTAAAGGATCGATATTGGCAAATATGGTATCGATATTTTGTCCTTTAAGAGGGGGTAATATTTCAAAAGAAAACGCAGTTTTCTCTGCTGCAATTGCCTGTGTAATATGGTCGCTAACTTTTGTCATAGAATTAGTTTTATAAAAGCCTATACTATTGGGCTATGTTGGGACGCAGCCATTTGGTGGCTTCGGTGATTGATATATTTCTTCGCCTGGCATAAGAGGCTACTTGATCTTCTTTGATTTTTCCCACGCCAAAATAACGCGCCTCGGGATGTGCCAAGTAATAACCACTTACACTTGCGGCTGGCCACATAGCCAGGTTTTCGGTGAGGGATACCCCTATGGTTTGGTGTACATCCAGAAGTTTCCAAATTGTCTTTTTTTCGAGATGGTCAGGACATGCAGGATAACCGGGAGCGGGCCTGATCCCTCTATAGGCTTCTTTGATGAGATCGTCATTGGAAAAATTTTCCTCTTTTGAATAGCCCCAATAAGTAAGGCGTACCTCACGATGTAGATACTCTGCAGCGGCTTCTGCCAATCTATCGGCAAGCGCTTTTATCATAATGGCGTTATAATCGTCATTGTCTTGCTCAAAAGCCTTGGCCTTCTCTGCTGTACCAAAACCAGTACTTACACAAAAACATCCGATATAATCTTGAAGACCACTAGTAGCCGGTGCAATAAAATCGGCCAGCGCCAAATTGGGACGTCCTTTGGCCTTTTTGGATTGTTGTCTCAAGGTCAAAAAGGGATAGTGGTCGCCGTTTGGGGTAGTCACTATAATATCATCGTCTTGTGCATTGGCTTTGTAGAGACCAAAAACTGCTTTGGCCTTGAGCCATTTTTGAGCTACAATAGCACTAAGCATTTCTTGTGCATCGGCAAACAATTCTGACGCTTGTGCACCTACAACAGGATCTTTTAATAGGGCTGGATAAGCCCCATGCAAATCCCAACTTCTAAAAAAAGGTGTCCAGTCTATAAAAGGCACAAGCTCCTCCAAGGCGATATCTGAAAGCACACGACGCCCAAGCGTTTTAGGAGACTGTATGTCTTCTTCTTTCCATTCGATTTGGAATTTTCTTTTCCGGGCTTCGGCTATGGGGAGCATTTCTTTGTGTTGTTGACGCTTGTTAAAGCTTTCGCGAAAGCGGGCATAGTCCTGTTTTAATTGTTGTTTGAAATGCGTTTGTGATGCTGACTGCAACAAATCGCCCACAATAGTCACTGCTCTTGAAGCATCATTAACATGTACCACCGCATGGGCATACTGAGTATCAATTTTTACAGCCGTATGCGCTTTACTAGTGGTTGCTCCACCTATGAGTAATGGGATCTCAAGCTGGCGCAGCTGCAATTCTTTGGCCAGATAGACCATTTCATCCAGACTAGGTGTAATCAAACCACTAAGGCCAATAATGTCTACTTGTTCTTTAATGGCTGTTTCAATAATTTTTTCTGGAGGAACCATCACTCCCAAATCAATAATCTCATAATTATTACAAGCCAATACCACGGCAACGATGTTTTTACCTATATCGTGCACATCCCCTTTGACGGTAGCCATTAAGATTTTTCCTGCATTTTGAGACTTGGTATTCCCATGTAATTTCTTTTCTTCTTCGATAAATGGCAAGAGATAGGCCACCGCTTTTTTCATGACTCTGGCACTCTTGACCACCTGAGGCAAAAACATTTTACCACTGCCAAAAAGATCTCCCACTACATTCATACCCGTCATCAATTCCTTTTCTATGACTGTGATTGGAGCTTGGGAGGCTTGTCGGGCTTCTTCGATATCGGCCACAATAAAAGTGTCTATTCCTTTCACTAGCGCTCTGGTAATACGCTCTTGTAAACTGTCGTCGCGCCATGCTAACTGGGCGGTTGGTTTTGCTTTAGTTTGCCCTACCGTTTCTGCAAAAGTCAATAAACGTTCTGTAGCATCATCACGCCTGTTAAGAATTACATCTTCTACATGCTCCAATAGGTCTTTAGGAATATCATCATACACCTCTAGCATGGCTGGATTCACAATCCCAATGTTCATTCCTGCTCTAATCGCATGATATAGGAACACAGAGTGCATCGCCTCTCGCACCGTATTATTACCACGAAAACTAAAAGATACATTACTCACTCCACCACTCACAGAGCAATGCGGTAGATTTTCTCGTACCCATCGTGTTGCAGCAATAAAATCTATAGCATTTGTAGCATGCTCGTCCATACCTGTGGCTACAGGAAAAATATTGAGATCAAAAATGATATCTTCTGGAGGAAACCCTACTTGATCAAGTAATATGCGATAGGAACGCTGGGCAATTTCAATTCTTCGAGCCAAGGTATCGGCCTGTCCAATCTCATCAAAGGCCATGACGATAACAGCAGCCCCATAGCGTCGTATTTCTTTGGCCTGGGCTATAAATGTAGCCTCGCCTTCTTTCAGGCTTATAGAATTGACCACGCATTTGCCTTGTACGACTTGAAGCCCTGCCTGGATAATCTCCCATTTGGAGCTATCTATCATAATGGGCACTCTGGCAATATCGGGTTCGGCCATGAGCAGTTTTAAAAAGCGCACCATGGCCTGTTTACCATCAATAAGCCCATCATCCATATTGATATCGATAATCTGCGCACCGTTTTCTACCTGCTCTCTCGCTATCTCTAAGGCCGTTTCAAAGTCGTTTTCTTTGATCAGTCTCAAAAACTTTCGAGAACCTGCAACATTGGTACGTTCTCCCACATTGATAAAATTACTCTCTGGGGTGATTATTAGCGGCTCCAGACCGGCCAATTGTAAATAGCGATTTAAGGCTTTCATAAGTAGTGTATAGATCTGGGGGTTATACCTTCTACCAATTGGGCAATAGCTTTGATATGCGCTGGTGTGGTACCACAGCAGCCACCCAAAATATTGACAACCCTTTTATCTATATAGGGTTGTAACTGTGCTGCCATTTGCGCTGGTGTTTGATCATAAGCTCCAAAAGCATTGGGTAAGCCTGCATTGGGGTGGGCAGAAATAGCCATTGAAGAACGACCTGCAATTACCTCGAGATGTGGTTGTAACTGGGCTGCTCCTAATGCGCAATTAAAGCCAATAGACAGTAGCGGGATATGAGATACCGAAATCAAAAAGGCCTCTGGAGTTTGTCCTGAAAGGGTACGACCAGAAGCATCGGTTATGGTACCAGAAACCATGACAGGTATTTCGATTTGTAATTCTTCTTTGAGTCTATCTATAGCAAACAAGGCTGCTTTTGCATTGAGGGTATCAAATACCGTTTCTACCATAAGGAGGTCTACACCTCCATCAATTAATGCTTTGGCCTGTTCTCTATAGGCCTGCTCTAACTCAGAAAAACTTATGGCCCTAAAACCAGGATCATTCACATCTGGAGACATACTGGCTGTTTTATTGGTAGGACCTAAGCATCCCGCTACAAAGCGAGGTTTGTCTGGATGCTTGTTGGTATATGCTTGGGTGAGTGCTTTGGCAATTTGGGCAGAAGCATAATTCAACTCATATACTTGCTCTTCAAGCCCATAGTCGGCCATGGCAATACTTGTCGAAGAAAATGTATTGGTCTCAATTATATCGGCCCCGGCATCAAGGTAAGCGCTGTGCACCTCCGATATAGCCGCTGGCTGAGTAATAGAGAGCAGATCATTGTTGCCCTGTAAGGGCTGCGACCAGTCTTTAAAACGTTGCCCCCTAAAGTCGGACTCTGAAAATGAATAGGCCTGCAACATGGTACCCATAGCGCCGTCAAGAACAAGGATTCGGTTTTGTAATGCTTTTTTGAGTTTGTCTATCATCTATTAATTTAAACTTTGTGCTACTTTAATAATATCGCCTAGAACCCCTCTAGCGGTAACCGCTTTGCCCGCTCCTGCTCCTTGAATTACTAGTGGTTGTTCACCATAGGAAGCTGTATATATTTCAAAAACGGCATCGGCGCCTTGTGTTTGTCCCAAGGCTGTTGTTTTGTTTTCTTTAACCAGCTTTACCTCTAGAGATTGTGCGGGCAAATCAAGTTCTCCCACATGACGCAGTACCTGATTATGATCTAGCTCTGCTTTATTTTTATCAAAAATGGCGTCTAAGGTTTTGATACTGCCTAGGAATTCGGAACGTGTGGTCCTACCATTGAGTTCTGGTGGCACCAGGTTTTGTATGACTACGTCTTCTACTTCTTTACGTATGCCCAGCTCGCGACCTAAGATAAGCAGCTTGCGCGCGACGTCCTTACCAGAAAGGTCTTCGCGCGCATCTGGTTCTGTGAGTCCAAGAGCATCTGCTTCAAGTAGGATTTCTGAAAAGCGTTTTTCTTCTTGCGAAAATGTATTAAACAAGTAGCTCAAAGAACCTGAAAATACACCGCGTATTTTATGTATTTCTTCACCGCTAGCGTGAAGGTTTTTTATGGTTTCTATAATAGGAAGACCAGCTCCTACATTGGTTTCGTACAAAAATTGCTTGTTTCTGGTCTCTAAACGATCTCGCAAATCCTTGTAAAACTCATAAGGCAAGGTGTTGGCTATTTTATTCGCCGTTACAATATGAAAGCCATTATCCACAAGGTTGATATAATGATTTACAAAATCGGGGCTTGCAGTCACGTCTACAGCGATCAAGTTGTGGTAGTTTTTTGCTTTCGCGAAAGCATATAAATCCTCAATAGTATAAGGGCCTGCGTAGTTTTTAAAATTTGTAGTCCATTGATCAATTGCTCCATTTTCGTAAAAGTGCGACTGAAGAATTTGCAATTGCAAAAACATTAAGAGCTGTTCCTAGCTCTTTTTTGTTGTAGGAGATCACCTGCTTTATGAGTGTGCTTCCTACATTTCCAATACCAAAAATGGCAATATTTATTTGTAACATAACTGCTTTTGAAAAATAGGTTGAACAATAGCCGATAGCTGCTTATACTCGATTAGAAAAGCATCATGACCGTGAATAGATTGTATCTCATGATAATGCGTATCTACTCCTGCTTCTTTCAATGAGAGATGAGTTTGGTAAATTTCATCTGCTAGAAAGAATCCATCTGTATCGATGGCAACGAGGTGAATTTTGGCCGATATATCTTTTACAACATCTTTAAAAGAAGACACTCCAGCGGTGATATCTGCGCTACGTAGTAGGTGATTCATCATTTTATACGATGCTACTGAAAACCGTTCTTTAAGGCGTTGCCCATGATAAACGAGCCAGCTTTCAATATGAAATACCTCTTTTGACTTTTTAGTGCGATTAAATTTTGCCTTGAATGAAGCTGGTGTGCGATAAAAGGTCATTGCGTGTTTTCTACTATCCTGTAAAGGCTGTGAGGAGTTATTTAAAATGGTATCTTGAATGTGGCATTGTGCCAGTACCCAGTCTGTGGCTTTCCAGTCTGAGGCGACCGGAATAAGATGCTCAATAAGATGAGGCTGTTGTGCTGCAAGTTCCCAAGCAATTTGTCCTCCAAGCGATCCTCCTATCACAGCAAATAGCTTTTTTATTTCCAAAATTTTAATAATCTCATATTGAACTCGGGCAATATCAAAAACTGTAAATTCCTTATAATGCGTTATTAAATTTTGAGCCTGGTCATCATATCCATTCCCAGGGATATCGATAGCAAGAATGGTAAAACAATCTGTATCTATCGCTAATTCTTTTCCTATTAAGGCCTTCCACCAACCATTAGGACCGGTAATTGTAGAATTTCCTGTAAGCGCGTGATTTACCAAAACTACTGGAGCTGCTCCCAGCGGCTGTCCAAATAATTGATAAGTCACATATATGTGACTGATATATCCACTGCGGGTCTGAAAATTCTTAATTGTATATGTTTTTAGTTTCATCACTCAAAAAATAGTACTCTCTCTAACTGCCCCAAATAGGAGAAGATAGAGGGAGACAGATTACACTAATACTGTTTTAGGCACCTTTGCAAATGCGTAAGCCAGATCTTCTTTGAGGTCTTTGATATGCTCGAGGCCTACCGAAAGCCGAATCAGATCTTTTGTTACCCCTGTACTTTGCTGTTCCTTATTGGTAAGTTGCTGGTGGGTAGTGCTTGCTGGGTGAATGATAAGCGATTTACTATCTCCAATGTTTGCTAGCAATGAGAAGAGTTTTGTTTGGTCTGCAATCGTTTTTGCACTCTCAAAACCTCCTTTTACACCAAAGGTCACAATACCACCTTGTCCTTCTGGCAAATATTCCTTAGCTAGATCATTGTACGGGCTACTTTCAAGTCCTGGGTAGTTTACCCAGGCGACCTCTTCTCGTTCTTCCAGCCATGTTGCAAGAGCCAGCGCATTTTCTGAATGTTTTTTTACTCGAATTTGGAGGGTTTCCAATCCCTGTAATATTTGAAAGGCATTAAACGGACTCAAGGCAGCACCGTGGTCGCGGAGTCCTTCGATACGGACTTTGGCAATAAACGCTGCTTCTCCTAAGGCATCGTGATATACAAGCCCGTGATATCCTGGTGAGGGCTCTGTAAATTCAGGGAATTTCCCAGATGACCAGTCAAATTTCCCTGCATCTATAATGGCTCCGCCTAGTGCCGTACCATTGCCATTAATGTATTTTGTCAAGGAGTGAATAACTATATCTGCTCCGTGCTTAATAGGATTGAGCAATGCAGGTGTCGCTACTGTATTATCTACTATTAAAGGGACTTTGTACGCTTTCGCGAAAGCGGAAATCCTCTTTAAATCTAGTACGTCCAACTTTGGATTCCCAAGTGACTCTACAAAAAATACTCGCGTATTTTCCTGAGCCGCTCGTTCAAAATTGTCTGGATTAGAAGGATCTACAAAGGTTGTTGTAATACCAAATCTTGGAAGCGTAACACTCAACAAATTGTAGGTTCCTCCATACAGACTGCTAGATGCAACAATGTGATCACCAGCTTTGAGAAGTGTTAGTAATGTAGTATTAATGGCAGCAGTTCCAGAGGCAGTTACTACGGCTGCAAGTCCTCCCTCAATTTGAGCAAGGCGTTTCTCCAGTATGTCGTTTGTTGGATTGTTTAACCTGGTGTAAATAAAGCCAGGTTCTGTCAGGTTAAAAAGATTTGCCGCGTGGTCTGCATCGTTAAAAACATATGCGGTACTTTGATAGATAGGAACGGCACGTGTACCTGCGTTAAGTGTTGTGTCGTGTCCTGCATGCAACGCTTGAGTTGCAAATTTTTGTGTACTCATTTTTCTTGTTTTTGAGTTTAATAAATGCCCAATCACTTCGTGTGAAAGGATTAAATACAAAAGCCATACATCTCATCATAGATGAAACACTTGAAAGAAAAATATTATAAGAAAAACATAAGCTATGCCTAGGCCATAGTCTCGATGTTATCTATCCCAACTCCCAAAAATGACTGGTCGCT
>PAUP01000103.1 GCA_002712765.1 Cytophagaceae bacterium
AAAAGGAAGATTTAGCTACTTAATGAATGTTAATACTGATGGAGTTATAAAGCCGTTAAATATTACAGACTTAAGGAGTGAAAAAACATTAGAATACGCTAAGGCTTTTGACGGTGCTGGAAATCTAATAGAAAGTTCAGTTGATTTTCCTATTAGTGAGGCTCAAAAAGGCATTAAAGAAGTGCAAAATTTAACTCAAAAAACTCTATCTCAACCAGCACAGCAAAATATTGCAGAAAGATTTGATAAAACAGATGAAGCAATAGAATATTTACAAACTACTTTTGGAAAAGAAGCTGTACAAGTAGCAGACAGGTTAGCTAACATAGGTGGACTAATTCCATATGCATATTTTAAGAATGGTTTAATTCACATGAGCGCTGGTAATAATATTGACCAAGCGTATCATGAAGCTTTTCATTTAGTATTTAATTTATTCTTTGATGAATCTACTAAAAAGAAATTACTTGCGGAAGCAAAAAGTAAATCAGAAGCAACAACTGATTTAGCTGCAGAAGAGTTTTTAGCTGAAGTATATAGACAAGTAAAAGCAGCTGATACATCTAAGTTTGGGGGAGAAGTTGTAGATAAAGAAATGTTAAGCTTAGTAGATTTTAATAAAAAACTAAGTGAAGGAGATTTAACAATAGAGACTGCTATGTCTTTAATAGAAAAACTTCAACTTAAAGAGGGAGAATTACCAAAACTTCAACGTAGTATAGATAAATATAAACCTGGGAAAGATAATCCTCTTTTCTTCCACATGGAAGGATTTGGAGTCAACGCTCAGAAAATGGTAGTAGAAACTATTGCTACACAGTTTATGGATTTAGCAGAATCTAGAACAGAAACTGATGGATTATTAAATAAGTCAGATGAAGACTCTATTCCTGTATGGTGGCTACGTCATTCATTTAGAGATAAAGAAGGTAATCCTTTAGAAGCAGATGTTGCTATGGAGCTAGCTGACGCTATTCAAAATAAAGACAAAGAAAAAGGTGCGGAAATATTAAAGAACAATCCAGAAATAGATCCTACTAACTTTTTGTCTCTACCAGATAGAGATGATTCAGGAAATGTTTTTCAATTTGAAAATGACGCTGATACTAAACAAAAATTATCAAGTATATTTTACCAAGTATATAAAAACTGGGATACTAAAATTGAAAAAGAAACTGATAATATTGTACAGCAAGGGTGGGTAGAAGCTTTAAAAAATAGAATGGCTACACAAGCTTTACGTATTAAAGCTGTAGAAGATCTTATTGATACTCAAGACTTAGAAGATCAAGATAACCAACTTTTAACTAAGATCTATGACAAACCTCAAGTAGAGACTGATCCAATGCTAGAAGGGACAGCTGCATTAAGACCAATCTTTAATAATTTTAAAAGACTTGATGCAAACTTTTTAGGGTATAGAACAATAATTGCACCTCAAGAAGTTATGAGAGAGGTTCAAACTTATTTATCTGATACACTATCTTTTTCTGAAGGGCTCTCAAATATGTTAAGTGCGGCACAATTTAGACCAGAAATACGAGAGATTGTAGAAACTATTAAAAGTTTACCAGTAGAGACTCAAGCTAAGATAGATTACCATTTAAGACTTGGTTACAATAAGTTTATGATGGTTGAGGTAACTGAGGATGGGACAAAGTTCTATGCATCAAACCAAGGATCTTTAACTAAAGCTAAACTACATGAGTGGAAAAGATCTTCTAGAAAGCTACCTAATACTTTTGTAACAGATTACTTATACGACGTTACAATAGATCCAGAAACTCAATTACAAATTTTATCTGTTACAGATACAAAAGCTCAAAAAATTGTAAAACAATATAATGAAGCACTAAAAGGTATACTAAACGAAAGAAAGGGTGGTATTGATCCTGTAACAACTTCTTCTGAGACTATATCAGCTCCTATAAAAGCACTTAGTAATTTGATTTGGGGTATGGGTATTAAAATTATGGATACCAAAAATAGTTCAGAACAAGCATTACAAACTTATATAAATGTAGGTGTAAAAGAATTCCGTGGAGATGATGTATACACTATGCAGGGACAAGAGTTGCTAAGTGAATTAATTAATCAAAATCAAAATGGACTTGCATTACTAGTTAAAAAAATTGCTAATGTAAAAGCATCTGGATTAAGTTTAATAGAGGAAAACGTTACTGCAAAAACTAGACAAATTGATGTATTTGATGAGCACAGAAGATTACTAGGAGAATTTTCTAAAGTTTCTAAAATGTTTAACAAACCTAAATCTGAAGCGTTTGTAGCAGCTAATGGAAATAAAGTATTCCCAAATAATAAATATACATTTTTAGGTAAACAGGTTATTAAGCTTTCTACAGACACTAAATACTTCCGAGACATTGTAGATATGTATATGGCAGATCCAGCTTTTAATCCTAATGGGACTGATCAATTAATGTCTTTAACTTTTAAAGTACTTACAGACCCTCAGTTTGGGGAAACTATAAGAGCCAACTTTGAGAGGACTATGTACGATGGGTACAAGAAAAAGTTTGAATCCGTAGCTAAAATAGATTACAAAAATCAAGATGAGTTTCAATCCCTTGAAGTTAGATTGCATCACTTTGTTAATGCAGGTAATTCAAAGTTTACTCGTATAGCTATCCCAACTCAAGCGGGTAGAAGTAGAAATGATTTTATTCAGATACCTAGATTAAATACTATAAAAGAAAACTTTGGTATTGAATACAGTCGAGCGGATCAAATTAGGGCTATTATTATACAAGATTTAGCTCGTATAGCACAGGCTGAAAATTTTATGATAAATAATCCTGAGTCAGCATACGATGAAGTGTATCATACTCAGGAAAAGTTTCGTACTATGAGCTTTGAGTTTTTAGAATTACCAGAAGATGATGGTGGTGAAAATCCATCACATTATCTAGAAGAATATTTAGAAGGTATTGGTACAGATCCTACAGGTAATGTTGCATTTGTAGAAAAATTTATACAAGAAGCTGAGGAAAAAGTAGCAGAACATATAGCAAAATCTGAAAAGCAAGTAGCTGCATATATTGCTAAAGGAGGAATAACTCTTAAAAATTTAAATCCAGAGTATTTAAAAAATCTAGGTATTTCAAATTTAGGGCAAGTAATTACACAGTATGTAGAACATGATTTAATTTGGCAGTCTGTAGAGTTTGCTAAAGTATTTGCTAATGGTATTTACAATTATAAAAATACTAATGATTTTTATAAAAGGATGGCAACAATAACTACTCCTGTATACCAAATGTCTGCTCAAGGAACATTACCAGCAGACAGTAATTTTGGTATGCCTAAAGAATTTACAAAAGCTGTACTAAATGATGTAGAATTAGGTATGGAAGCAAGAGATGTCTTACAACATGCTCAAGATCTTCAAACTATTGTATCTGAACTTCAATCTCAAGTAGAAGGTAATTTATTAGTTACTCCTGAAAAAATACAATCTATTGAAGAAAGTTATAAAACAGGAAGAGATGACAATAATCAACCTATTGTAAATAAAACTGATGCTACTGGTATTATATCTGTAGAATTTAGAAAGAGTATGATGCAGGTTAAAGAGGAGTGGACACCTTCTCATGAAGAAGCCTATCAAAATGATCTTAAACCAAATGGAAGGTTTATAGATAACAATGGAAATGTACCTACTCTTTTACCACAAAAACCATTTATGAGAGAAGCATCTCTTAAAGATGGGAGAGTTCAACAATTTATTGGTAAAAACTCTTTTGTAACACTTACAAATGAATTAGCATCTAAAACTCCAGTATTATTAGATATATATAATAGAATGAATGCTGTAGGTACTTATTCTGGCTTAAGTAAAGTACAGTTATTTAATATGGATTCTGCAGAAAAAGCTAGTAGATCTGGTATTCATACATTATACGCTGAGAATGGGGCTTACGCACAAGGGCAGTTACAAAATATAGCTACTGTTACTCATTTATCAGAAAATTTAGGTATTGGTCAAGAGATTAGAGATAAAGCTGAAGAAAAAGTAACTATAAACAGACAGTTTAGAAAAGGGTTATTAAGTATTGTAATACCTGCAGAACAATATTCTGTTAATGGATATTTAAAAGATGCTAAAAAACGTTTAAATCTGTCAGGGGAACAATTAATTAATTTGTTGCAAGCAGTTAATGTAGAAATTGCCTCTAGAAATTTTACTAACTTTTTAAATAAAACAGGTTTAAGAGGTGTAAATAAAGGTGCAAGACAAAAATCTGAGGATAGGTTACAAACATTAAAACAACTAAAAAGTTCTTTTTATGGTCAATTACAAGATCTAAACAATCTGTACTTAACAGCTATGGATATAGTACCTAGTACTATTGGGGGGTATTCATATAAATTACCAATGTCTTACCCACCTATTGCTAATAAAATGGGTCAATTATTCTTTAGTGGATTTAGTAGAGCTACACATAAAGCTAAAACACGAGGAGTAGAAGCTGTTCAAGTGTCTGAATTAGGAGGGACTGAAAGAGATGGGGAACTTAGATTTTTACATGTAGAAGAAGATGAGGCAGGAAATGTAGCTGTAGCGCATGCAGAAGTGGATATTAAACGAAGTACAGCTATGAAGATGGGAATGACTACCGAAGAAGGAAAGTTTCTAATTGCGTATCGTGTACCTAATCAAGGTCCATCATCTACTATTATACTTCAGGTTAGGAATTTCCTCCCAGAATCACACCCAAAATCAGTACGAGTTCCAGGAGCTATTACTACTCAATCAGGATCTGATTTTGATATTGATAAATTATTTGTATTATTCCCAGAGTTAGATACAGAAGGTAATAAAATATTCCCTAACACAGATACTTTAGATCGTACAGGATATGACTTGCAACAATTAAGTAGAGCTTTTAGAGATAAAAAAAGTTTTACAGATGCAATGTTAAGTAATTTAATTATAGATCTTAATACTGCAGTATATACTAATCCAGTGCATTTAATAGAAACAATGGAGCCTCTTGATGCTGGGTTAAAATTAATGAAAAATACATTATCAGAAGTAGAAACAAAACTTAATGCGGAAGGAATTGAGCTGGCACCTGAGTTGTCAATTAATAGTCCTATTACCCCTATACTTGTAGAAGTTTTTAATAAAACTGGTATCATAGGGAGAGGTTTAAAAGCAAACGCATTAGCAGGTCTTCAAACAGCTATAGGAAGTAATATTACAGTAGCACCTTCACATGCCCCAAGAGTTAGAAATTCTGAAGGTACTGTGTTGCTATTAGATACAGTAATACAAAGAGACTATACAAATACACAAACTACAGGTAGAAATATTTCACTAGGTCTAAACAGAGCAGTAGATTCTGAAAAAACTCCTGAGCAATTATATAAATTAAATGAACATCCATTTAACTCTACATTAGTTAGTTTTTTACAATCATTCGGAGTACCTGAACAAGAGAGTTACATGCTGCTGCAAATGCCTGCTGTTAGAGAGGTGTCTACAGAATATAGAGAAAAAGGACGTGGGGTAAACAGTATGAAAGATATAGTACTTAGAAAACTAAAAAAATATAAAACTAAAGCTACTGAAGAAACATTAGATCAAGACCCAATCCCATTACAGCTATCAGAAATGGAAGATAATCTTATAACTACAACAGAAAATAAATCTATGCAGGGAGATTATCTAATAACATATTATAAACATTTTATAGCAGCAGATCAGCATAGAAAAGTTAATTCAGCTATTACTCCAGATACTTTAGAAAGAGTAAACGAGCCAGCTGGTATTAACGCATACTTTGATTCTGTAGATTATGTTTTAGATTCTAACAATGAGGACAGATTAATATTTGGGGCTGAGAATGTACTAGAAGGTAATTCGTATCCACTGCAAAAAGAGTTCTATGAAAACATGGTAAAAGCAGCTGAGCTGTCTACAAACTTTGGATACGTAGAATTTACACAGTCTGCGCAAAAACTAAAACAGGATATAAGAAATATGCTTAACTACGATATACTAGACGTAGACCAACATAGATTAATTGATCGAGCAGTGTACACTATACTTATGTCAGACAAACAATCTCCTTTTCATTTTATGTACCAACGTTCATATGTTGAAGAACTTTTAATGGGAGATAACAATATTTCTTATAAATTAGAGGAATTAAAAAGTAAGTATCCAAACTTAATGAATAACGAGTTTTTCCGTAGATTATCTCCACACCCAACAAACGCAAATTTAGACAATAAAGTTTTCCCAATAGTGTTTGAAAATATGGAAGACTACAATGGAGAAATTCGTGAAGAAATAGAAACAGATTCTTACAGACTGTACTTTGAACCGCAAGAATATATAGATACTATAGATGGACAAAACGAAATACGTACATTTATGAAAGATGTAGTAGCTAATGCTTTCTTAAGTGGTGGATTCTTTAAATCCCCATTCTCATATTTTGATATGATACATTTTGATGTACAACAAGCTGTATCTGAACCAATAACTTTAGAAGGTGGGGAAACTTTAAACATTACTAACTTTTTTAATTTAAAGTTTGAAGAACTTGCTAAAAGACCTGATGCATTAGATCAAATGGTTCACCACATTATTAAATCTGTAGGTAAATTTAAAGCAGGTAAAAGAAGATTAGTACCATCAGTTTCTGTAAAAGGTAAAAACATAAGTGGGGGAGTATTAAAATTAAACGTACATTCAGGAATGTATTCTGATAACAAAGGTTTCCCACGATATGTAATTGCAGATATTAGAGAAGGAAAAGAAAGAGAGTCTAGGCTTATGAGACTACGAGGTTTTGATTCTAAAAATTCTGCAGTGTATGATTTTGCAAATGAAAAATCTGAACAATTTAAATTATTAGAATTAGGTATTAGAGATGCAAACGGGGAAATGATTTCAAAATCATTAATTAATGAGGAAGGTCAAACAATGGATGCATTTATGGAGAAAAATGTACTCAAGAAAAAAAGAATTAAAACAGTCGATCAAGGACTTGATTCTAGAAAAATCTGTATAAGACTATAATATCATGGCAAGAAAATGTTCAATATACAAGGGGAATAAAATAGATCAACCTCTTACAGAAATATACCAGTACATAGATACTACACCAGCAAACCAAAGGAATGTAGCAGGTCTTACTAAACAACTGTTTGAAACTGGAGTTGCAGTAGAGCACTTAGATAGTATTTATATTATAAAAAATGAGTATCAAGCAGATAATGTATCTCGTATAAAAGATATTAATAAGCAATACGGAGATCTAGTAAAAGTTACTTCTCGCAGATTAAAAGAAGGTGTGCTATACCAACTAGAAATTAATGAAGAAAATTTAACTAGTGCCCCAATATCTCCTCATTTTTTAGATGAGGTATATGGTACTGTTTTATCAGAATCACAACTTCCTGCTAGTGAAGAAGAGGGTGCAACTATAGCTGGGGAAATAATAAGTGAAATTAAAGAAACTCCTGAAGCTGTAACTGGGGAGGTAAAAGCTCCTGCTATGGAGACATCACTAATTAACGCATTTAGTAAGGCTGGAATTGGGTCTACTATTGTACGTGATGAAAACTTAGTAGATGCACAAGGCAACCCTCAGAGAGGTAGGATTGAAAGTATAGGACCAAAGTCTGTAAAAGTATCTATTAACCCAGAAAGAATATCTGATGCAGAGGGATTGTACCATGAATTTGGGCACTTGTATGTAGATATGCTTGGAGAGGATAACTCTATTGTACGTGCAGGTATGAAGCAAGCTATGCAGGATTCTACTCTTGTAAAACAGGTTAAAGCTGCTTACCCAGAAAAAACTGGAGATTCGTTAGCTAAAGAAGTATTTATGCATAAGATTGGGAAGGAAGGGTCTAAAATTATAAAAGATAATCCTTCTAAGTTTCAAATACTTTTAAATAAATTTTTCCGTGCTGTAGGTAAAATACTTGGTATTACTCCTAATGCAGCAGCAGTTTTAGCAGAAGATATGTTTGCAAGTAAACTAAGACAAACTGCAGACATTACTCTTGGTAATTACTTAGAAGAATCTAGAGAAACAAAACAAATTGAAGAACTTGCAGAAGCGGCTTTAACTGTACTTGCAGATACTACACGTAATTTAAAAGCTAGAACAAAAGCTACTGGAATGACTGCTAACATACTAAAACAAGCAGAAGAACTAGAAGGAACTCTTAAAGGAATTACAAGAGTACAAGATTTTGTAAACTATACTACTAAATCTATACAAGTACTTAATGAAGTTACTAGGCATATGGAGCTACTTAAAGATAAATGGGATAGTAACTGGGGTGTAGATGCGCAATTTGATATAGCTCATATTGCATCTAGAGCTATAAATTTAATGGGGATGTTTAAAGATCCATTTAGTGGTAGAGATATTATTTCTTCAATAGCAGCTGCCGCAGACATTGCCCCAGAATCAGATAAAGATTCTGATGGGATGAAAAAACTTTTAGAAGACTTAAATAAAATTATATTACAACGTGCTTCTTTAGATTTAAAAATAAGAAATATAGCTATTCCTATTCTAGCAGCTACTTTATTATCAGAAAAAAATCCTGAGTTATTAAAAGGAGTTCAAAACGAAATTGAAACTATTAAAAAGAATTTTGAAGCTACTGGTAAATTAAAATTTACATCTTTAGATAAAAATTCTCAAGAGTATTTAGATACTTTATCATACATAGAAAAAAAGAAAATTAAATTAGATAGCCCAGAAGCTTCTCAATTATTTTTAGAACTTAAAGTAAGCTCTTTATTATCTTCAGCTTCCGCAGATTATAATACTACAGTAGAAGAATTAAGAAAAGATTATGTAGATAAAAGTTTTATGTCTTTAATGTATACTTCGTCTATTACAGATAGTGACGTAAACTTTCAAAGATTTCAACTTATCTACGCTAGATCTCAATCAAATAAACAACAAAGAACTAGAGACCTTGCAAGCAGGTTAGATCCAGCAATACGAGAACTAAAAGGTAGGACTTCAAGTTTGTTAGGGAGTTTAGAATTATCTACTGCAGATTTATATGAAAAATTTACTGAAGAAATAGATATGCGTATTGATGGTAAAACTGAAAAAGTAAGTCATATCATATCTCCTTTTGATAAACAAAGATATAACTTTAATATTATAAATAAAAAAAGAGAGTTAAAGAAAAAATACAAAATAGAAACTAACGCTAAATATGATGTTGCACCTAAAAAAGTATTAAAATCTTATTATTCAGCGTTAGAGGGATATATTAATAGTATATCAGAACCAATGCCTGATGCAAAAAGAAAATTAAAAGAAATACAAGATAGTTTTGCTCAATCAAAAGCAAAACTTACTCAACTTCAAACTGCTGGTACAAAAGAACAAGAAAAATTAGATACAGGAGAAGGTAATCCTGCTATACTAGATCAAATAGAGTATGATATTATAGCCCAAGAAGGAGTAATTGCAGAAACACAACGTAAATTATCATCTTTAGTTACTTTTAAAGGTGTATTTAAAGGTGAATTACTGCAACCTAAAAAATCTTTATATACTAATCCTAAATATGAAGCTATAAAAAATGATCCTTTTTATCAGTTTTATATAGAAGAAACAAAAAAATTACAAAAGCTTCTCCCAGATGATTCATTAGTAAAAGAACTATACGAAGATATGTCTTACATGGTGCCTAGTGCTCGTATTACTCTTATGAATAAAATACAAACTACTAATGCATTAAGTATAGGTGGTGTAAAAGAATCTATAATGGATAATTTTGGGAATACTGGAGCTCAAGAAATGGATTATGGGGGACACTACCTTAGAGAATCAGGTATGAAAGTAGTCCCTATTTATTTTAATAACGCTGTCCCATCTAAATTAGTATCTAAAGATTTAGGAGATATTTTAATGTTATATGGAGATATGGCTCATAATTTTGAAGAAAAAAATAAAATTTTAGGATTTGTTGAATTGTACTCATTTTTATATGAATCATCAGAGACAGGAGTAGGTCCTAAAGCAATTAATAGGAACGGGATAATTAGACAAGCTAGTGAAAAAATAGGTTTTGCAAAATTAGTACGTGGATTTAAAAATTCTCTTGGGGTAAAAACACCATCTAATAAACAACAGATGATTGAATCCTATATTAATGCAAACTTTTATGGTCAAAAATATAATAGTGGGAACGTAACAACTAATAAGATTATTAATAAACTTATGCGTTTTACAGCTTATGATTTATTAGGTTTTAACATGCTACAAACTGGGAACCAATTTGTACTTGATAATTTAGCAGAAGCTGGAGAAACATATGCTAATCAATTTTATAACCGTGCAGACAAATTAAGAGGCATGGCTAAGATGAGTAAGTTAATGTTAAACTCTAATTTTATTGGGGACTTTCAAGCACTTTCCCCAAAAAATGAATTATCACAACTGCTTAGATATTTCGATGTACGTTTTGAAGCATTTGAAATAGGAAGTGGGTACTCTACGGGTAACAGAATTGGGAAAATAGCTAACCCTAGTTTACTATTAGCTCCTCAAGGTTTAGTCAACTTACAAATTAAAATGACTAGACTATCAGGGTTACTAGCTTCGTACAAAGGAAAACTTAAAGATCGTAATGGAAATTTAATACTAAATGAAGACAGTAAACCTGCAGATATATTTGATGTCTTTCAAGATAGAGGTGATGGAATATTTGAAATGTCTAAAGAAGTAGATCCTAACATTGTAGATCAACAACGAATTACTAATATATTCAGAGGTATTTCTAGACGAAACAACCAAATTGAAGCAGGTGTAGATAAGCCAGCTATTACCCGTACATTATTTAGACCTACATTTTTATTTAGAGGATTTATGCCAGGAGGTATACAAAGTAGGTGGGGATATAGTGGAAAGCCGTTAAGAGCATTAAAAGATACTCTTTTAGGTAAAACTAATCAACATTTAAGTGAAGAGTTAGGTAGGGTAGAAGTACCTAGATACGCAGCAACAGTAAAATATTTTTATAAACTTATAGAAAATTTTAAAGATGCGGGAGCTTGGAGAGATTTTGCTAAAGTACTTAATCCATTAGCTGAAACTCAAGGAGATAGTATGTATAGTGATGCAGAAGCTGTAGCTATTAGAAGACAAATACAAAGTTTAATATCATTAACTACAACAATAGTAGCTCCTCCTCTTTTTGCTCGAGATGATGACGATGATGAACCTGCAAATCATTTTGCTCTTTATCAATTAAGAAGATTACGATCAGAGTTAATGTTTTATGTAAACCCATTAGAATTTTACACTATTGCAGTACGAAGTCCAACAGCAACAGCTCGTCCATTTGAAAATTCATTAAAAGCAATATGGCTAATATTTTTAGAAGCACAGTATCAAAGTGGGTTACATATTTCAGAAAAAGAAAACCTAGAAAAAAAGTTATTTTATCAACGTAAATCAGGAGATTTTGAAGCAGGTGATAGAAAAATTAGAAAAATAGGAGCTCAACTTACCCCTGGTTTAAATGGATTACTTAAAGATGCAGAACAAGCTAGTAAGTGGTTTGACAGAAGTGGGCTGTAAAAAGGGGGGCTTATAGCCCCTCTCTTTTTAACATTAAAAATAAAATAAATTAAGGGGACAATATGCCCCCTTAATATTTTCAGTTTATTTACTTAATACCTCTTTTTGCGGTAAATAATAATCTGGATTAAATACTTCAAGCTCTAAATTAGGCAGACTATGAAGTTCTGCATTAAGCGGTAACGTTGCGTCAAGTTTTCTTTCGATTTTTGTACGTAAAGAATCTGCTTGAAACAAAATCTTACCAGTCATGCCGTCTATATCAAAGCCATGAAATTCTAGTATTTTTAATTTCCATATATCATCTATCTGCGAGTATCTACCATTAACAAAATGGTCATACGATACAGAGGCAGCTGAAGGTACATTAAAAATAAACATTACATGATACGGATCTGGATCGTATCGTTTAACAAAATTTCTAAATGCACACATAGCTGTTTCAAACTTTAAGAATTCGGGTTTACCAGAGAATCTATAGAGAAGTCCAATTACTTTCCCTGTATTTTCTTTGTTAGTACCAATAAAACAATTAATAAATAACGAGTCCCACATAAACCATTTACGATTTACTCCTAAAAATGGGAGTACAAAAGTACTAGAAGTAGTTAAGAGAGATGAGTAAAATCTGTACCCTAACAATCTTCCTCCTAATATAGATGATTTAATTATGTTAACTCTAAAAGGAGACTTAGGTTTAGTGTATATAGTACCCCCAACCTTTGCCAATGTTCCTTCTTCATCGTAAATTTTTACTATTTTTCCGTTTTCTTCTTTGTGATGAATACCAGTAAAATTTCCAGACACCGTTACTGCTCTCGCATTTTGAGGTGTCCATACAAGTTGATCTAATTTTACCATTCTTCTGATTTTAAAGGTTTGTCTCCAAGAATTACAAGTTCAGGAATACATTTATTCCCAAGCTCTCTTTTTACATCTTCATCGGTTTTTAAAAGATATACAAGTCGAAATGTCTGATTAAATCTAAAGATTCCTTCAGTCATTCCACATTGTTCTACATACTTTTTAAGAGCGAAACTCTCAAAGTCTTTAGTTCTATCTTTTAACCAATTAGTTGATGTCTTGTCCCCAACACCTTTTAGTCCAGGAATGCCATCAGTAGCGTCACCCATAAGTACCTGCTTCCAAAGAAACTTTAACGCATCTTCGGGGGAGGTATGAACAAACTCTGCTGTACGATAATTATAATGCATACCAACACATTGATATAATACATCTTTGTCTGGGGAGCAAATGATTGTCTTACGCTCCGTGTTATACGAATAATAAGCCACTAAATCATCTGCCTCCACTTCAGTCATGTAAGTAAATCCCCAACGTTGCCTCAAATGTTCCTGCAATGCAGGAAATATAATTGGTCGTTTAGTTTTACTTTCTTTACGCCTAGCTTTATACTCAGTATCTACTTGGTATCTGTAGCATCTACTCATAGTTAAAAACCCAGCATAATAATTTGTATTACATTGTGTAAGCATGTGTGAAATACGCGTGTCCAAGCCTACAAGGGCTTCTTCAAGCGTAGGTTTCCCCATCTCATAGTACAACAAAGAATCCGCATCAATCAAACATATATCCTTCCCTTTTGGGATTCTTTCTATACTATCCATTATAACTCCATTAATTGTTTTCTACTTTCTTGAACTTGATTAACTTGATCTAAGTAGTCAACTAGTATCTCTTTACGCATATTTTTCCATTCTTCATCAGTTTTAGCAGCGTAAGTAGAACTATGATAAATAGAACCATTAACACCAGCTAAAGAAGAGTGTACAAAATACTGAAGACATCTAATAGCGCCATCAACATCATCTGGAATAGCACCTACATGCATAGGATCAATAAATACATTGTGTATTTCACCAGAGTAAAATGAAATGTACTTAAGACCACCAACGTGTAAACCTTTAACACAAGATTTATAGTCATTAGTGTTTACACAATCCCAACTTGGGAGTCTGTGGCTACAACCAACCTTGATAAAGTGTCCATCAGAGTTAAATCCATTAGAGCCCTCACAAGAGAAAGCGTCTCCTCCACTACCCATAATTGCAGGCTCGAATAAACGATCTTCTACAACTTCTGGTATACCTTCAGAATCAATCTCACCTGTATCAGGGTTAAATGTTCGTTTGTAACGATCTACCCTTTCCCCAGATTCAGCGTCATACTTATGCAGAACTTCTTTAGATACTTTATACCCATTCAGAAGACCTTCTTTGGTTATCTTCATTTGATACATAGTAGCTCTTCTCTCTGCAACCTCTTCAGTAAGACCTTGCTCCTCTACTAACTCTTTCATAAGTTTAGGGTGCACATACTTCATGTTTACGAAGTTAAAGAAACGTTCAGAAAAGTCTTGACCCTTTTCTTTAAGAAGTGGATTGCGCAACCAGCGCGTCCACATTTTTACAAGTGGTTCAAAATCAATACCCATATCTATAGACTCGTAGATACGATCTACAAGAGCTTTAGGCATAGGTTGATTAGTCACTACATCACCAACCTTCAGGAAGAAATCTCCTGAAGATGGGTTAACGTAGATGAACTCACACTTGTCTTGGATTACTTTAGTGTAATCCTCTACTGTTAGGGACTCAAACTCATCTAAATGTAGTTTGTATGTCTCCATATCAGTAGCATCGTTAGCTGCGTTAGCAACTTTAATCATAGCGTCGTACAAATTTTGGTCATATGTAACAGAGAATGGTGTCTCTCCATATGAACCACTAATTAGTCCTTCGCTCACATTAATGTGAATCATGTAAAATAAATTATTGTGGTTTAGTAATAACTATCTCAAGCTTACCACGAGACTTAAGATAGTGTGTTATTTCTTGTTCAAACTCAGAATCAGCTGAATAAGGGAAAGATACTTTAGTCATTAACACATCTATTTGATCTGTAATTTCATTTTTTACTTTATTTAATCTTACAACTTCAGTATCTACAGCATCTGCTATTTTTACATCTTGTAAGATAAACAATTCCCTAGACTTTTCAGCCAATAATTGTGAGTCATTGTGCACAGAATCAGCATATTGCTGAAACTCTTTTATACGCATACAAAGGTCAAGCATCTCTTGTGCAGGAATATCATTCTTAGTCACACGATAATAATTGCACTTTGATTTATTAAGAGTTTCATATAAACTGCCCCATTCTGGGATAAAACTACATTTTTCTATCCATTCAGGTAAATATTCAACAATTTCTCCTGTAAGAAAATTAGATGCATGTTCGTCCATACTTATTGTGTTTGTTTTTGCATCCCATTGACAAAAGAAGTCATCAATATGTTTGCAGTTATTATTTCTAGTTATATACTTAACATTACTTTCACTAACTTTAAGTAATTGTGGGGTAGAATACATCTTTAGTTTATCTTCATCAAAAGAAGTAACTGTAACATTTGGTGTATTATCTAAATACGATAAACGTTTAGGGAATTCATCTACATAAAATGAAGGACCTCTATCTCGATCCCAAACTCTATAAGCAACTCCACCATCTACTAGTTGTTCTATAGAGGGAGATTGATTAAATAGCATAATAGCAGCTAAACACAATTTTTCGTAATCAGCTTCTGTACCATAATAAGTCAATCTATCTGAAGACATAACAGTAGATAACTTTGGTTCTACTTTATCTCGTATAAACATAGGGTGATCTCCAGAATAAGGTTGATAACTATAATTTTTACGTAAAGTGTAAGCTACAATACGTTGCTCTACTTTACGACGTTCAGCATCAGACAAACCTGTCATTGCATCAGTATTCTCAATAGCCTCTTCTTTATCCTTTAGTCCATTAATCCAATCTTCAGGTACTTCTAGATCATCATAGCTTTTTAGCAACTCTGATTCCTCTAAGAATTTGTTGATAGTGAACTCAGGTACATCTTTTTGAAAGTTTAAAACTACAAACGTTTTTCCACCATCAGTTAGATATAGATCTTTAGTTCTACTTCTACCAACATCTTTACGTATATAAATAGCATCAAATTTTACATTACCCCAAGAAACTAAATCTTCAGACTCAACATGAAGCTTACCTGCCTTAACGTACTGACGTACAGACTTAGGGCTATAACCTTCAAGTAAAGACTTAGGACCAATTAACTTAATAGATTTATCTAAAGGATACTTAGGAGAAAGTTTATTTGTATCAATGATTTGACTAATCTGTCTTAGTGCGTTGTCCTCACTAATTACAGAAGATTTGTACATTACATCTCTACAAGATTGTACCCACTTCAAGAAATCATTCTCTTGCAGGTGTTCCTCCACCATCTCAGTTGCTTCGTTACCGGCTTGCTCAATAACACTTTGAATAAAATTCTTAGTGTGTTCATTCCAGATAACTTTCTCACGAGATGGAGTAACTTCTACACCGTCCTGTAAAACTATCTCTTCTCCTGTATCAGGATCTTTAATAGCTTGACGCATAGGACATTTCAAACCTACACTACCGTACAACTGCTGCATCTCCAACTCTCGGAAATCTACATGACCGTAGTTAATACCAGTATCAGCACCAGGTTCTTTAACAATGATAATGTGTGGCTTACTGTACATGTAAGAATCTGCAACCAACATAGTCTTAGAGTTATGTATTACCCTAGTTTGAAAACCTTTCTCTCTTCTATCCCCATCTTCTATAATAAATAGATTTACATTATCTAGATAATTTAGTTGATCGGTAATAGCTTCTTCAAATCTGTTACGGTTATGTTTCTTAACCCCAAACTCAATAATAGTATAATTCTTTTCTGTAGTAGGTTCATAATGAACTTTAGTACCATCAGAAAATTCAATACTAGGATTAAACTTTGGTATTAAGAAGTCTGTCTTATACGGATAGCAACTGCATTTAAAACGTTTACCGTTATGCGCAGTTTCTATAGTGTAGAAATCTACACCTGTAGACAAAGCTACCTTAGCCCCCAAACCGAAGGCCCCAAAGTTCTGTGAAGTATTACGTTTAGTAGAATAACCTAGTTCTAGGACACCCTCTAAACGTTTACTACCTATCCCAACACCATGATCTATGATGCGTATTTTGTCACAGAACCCTACACCTTCGTTGCGGTGATACTCAATAGTTATTGAGTTAGTTTCTGTATCTAAATGGTCTAAGTTGTAATAGCTAGGATCAAAATTAGAATCAACATACTGCTCTTCGTTACGACGAATGTAGTAGTCAGACTCTTGTTTCTCCCCTTTTAAAATTTCTATAGCCATCTCCTTCTCTCTTTGTGAATCGCAGGCGTTTGTCACTAGCTCACGCACGGTTGAAGGAATGGGTGTAGAATACTGTGTTGATTGAAGAATGTCAAATACCATCTTCTCAGCACTCTTATTGATACGTTTCTTTACACCTTCTGTGTTAGAACGTACTGACTGGTCTATTGTTTTTATACTCAATTTTATAAGTTTTTCTAAGTAAATTTAAATACGATTTAGTTAATTCATCTACATACTTTTCATCTAGTGGTAGGATCCTATCTACAGCTCTTGAATTAATATAGTCTACATGTGTATATAATGGTGAATCCCCATCTATTTGTTTTTGTAGTCTTTCCATACAAGCTTTACGATAGTCTTTATTGTACCACTTATAGGAGTAATGAATGGTTTTGTAATGAGCTCTTTGCCCATCTTGTAAAAATTTAAGAAACATAGAAACACTGTACTCATTTGAGTGACAGATTGTAACTAAGTCTCCTGGTTGTATATTAAAATCCATGTGATTTTAAATTTTTAATTAAACAAAAAGCCCCAACTTATTCAGTTAGGGCGGTTAATTCTAGAATGGCTTTTACAGTTTCTAGACACTGTTTCTGGTTCCTGGGTAAAAACAACACAGGCGGGTCATCAGATTGCATCAGGAGATTCTTAAACATCTTCCACTTAAGTGGGAAACGTTCGTTAGCAAATCCTTTGCATTCGATTATCCATCTGCCTTTTGGATCAACAAAATCTGGGGTATAAGTTATATCCCTTATTTTATTTTTCTTTTTGTCTTGATACCCAGACTTACCACTGTCTTCATAGAAGGAGTTAGCATAGTGAAAACCTTGTAATAACACGTACTTATGTTTTTCATAATCGTTTTCAATATTTGCTTCCTTAAGTTTACTATAACAAAAAACTTCAAGTAATGATCGAAACTTAATCCCATCTACTTCTTTTTGTATAGATCTTATTTTTCCTCTATTCCCTGTCTTGGGACGAGACTTTGATACATTTCTGAATCCAGCTCCTTTACTTCTTTTAGCCATTCTTTTTCTAAATTTTTAGCATTCTCTCTAGTGTTAACATCTAAAGGGGTGTTTGTCCCTAAGTTAGCCATCATAAGAGAACACTTTTTTAAAATAGTATCAATCTTGCTTTTTATTTCTGAGTTATTGTAATATGGAGATTCCATGGGGTAAACTGTTTTTTATAAATTTGTTTGCCACATCTAGACCGTAATTCTTTATTAGATCTGAGATATCTTTAGACTGATATTCAGTTGGGATATATATATTGATGAGCGTATGTTCATCACAGATCTTCCCTGCCATCATCTGGCCAGGATTATCTTTAGAATTAAAATCATTATCATATAATACTACAACTCTAACAAATCTAGACTTTAGCTCTTTGATGAGCACTTCTTCTGGCATTTGCATTTCACTTTGTAGCGCGATGGCCTGGTAACCAAGCACTGCCAAACACATAACATCCTTGAGGGAACTTGTAAGAAATATAATCTTACCCCTAGGAAGAAGTTGATTGTAGCCTTGTATGCACTCTTTATTCGTGTTACTATACCATTTATGATCTGTTTCATAAGGGCAATAAATTTTCCTATTGCCATTAAAATCGAAGCAATAACTGTTACTATAGCATTTAAAACGCGTTTCATTTATCCAAAAGTATTTAATAGGTGATACCCCAAATTTAAGCAAAAGTTCTTTACCAATACAAAATTGTTTCCAAAACTCTTTATCTGTTATATCCCAATCTCTTTTCTTTATCTGAATACGTGATTGTTTCTTCTCTTCAAATTCTTGCTCTCCGTAAGTTTTTGCAATACTTGTACTGCTTGTATCTTGACCTGTAAGACCAAGATTAAAATCAGCACTAATAACACGTAAACTTTCTCGAAAACCAAGAGAGTACTTATGCATAACATACCCCCAACAATTAAAAGTATGGTCAGGACGTCCGAAGTCTTTATACAACAGACGCCCTTTCCATACAATAATACTAACAGTAGGGCTGCTATCACTGCGTAATTCAGATTTAAACTTTACCCCTAACTTTTTAAAGTGGGGACAGTAAAATCTAAATATATCGTACTCAGTAATTTTAGAGAGAACAACATCCGTGTGAAGATAGTCTTCACTTTTTCTTGTAGTAACTCCCATTAGCCCTGTTATTTATTTACCAAGGTGCTTGGTCAGTGCTAGCTGTAGCAGTTGAAGTAGTATCTTCTGTATCAGGTGCTATAATAGCAGCTTCCCAACGACGAAGAACTAAATCAGTATTATACTCTGCATTGAATGATCCATAGTCACCGTTAAGTTCCTTAATGAATAAGTCATTACGCTGAGGTTTCAATCTACCAAAGTGCTTAGTGTATATAGTCTGATACTTTTCATCCTTAACACCCATTAGTAAACGTACTTTGTTTTCTGTAAGAGCTCCGATAAGTTGTTTAAGTTCTGATACATCACCATTAACAATCTTTTCAATTGTTTCTAGGTAACAGTCACCACCATTAGATACATTAGCCCAAGCTTTAACAAAGTTTAGAAGAGTATCCTCCCCAACATAAGCTTTACGTACACCTTCTCCATGATACCAATCATATTTAGCTGAAGGATCTGTATCACTCCAAGAAATTTGACCACGGCTGTTAGTCCACATAGACTTACTACCATCTTTAGATACTCTAATTGTAGGCATCATCAATATATCAAATCTTGTAACAAAATCAGGACCTGTGTGCTTTACCCAAAAGGTTACTTTTTGGTATTCTTTTTCTGAAAGAGTTACCTTGTATTCAGGTGCTGCTTTCAAGTTAACCCCCATATCAGCAAGCTCTGCTTGTGTTGGGTTAACTGCTACTATTTGTGAAGCTGCAATACCTACATACATAGGTACTCCACCTCCAGATACTTGTTCTTGTGAATTATTACTAGCTATTGCCATTGTCTAAAAAATTATTGAATTCGTGTTCAGCTTCTGAGTTTGTCTCAGAATACTTTGTGTTTATTAGTTCTGCTCCCATACCTATTTCTGACGTAGTTTCTGCAATGTCAGGACAATCAATACAATCGTCAAAACCAAATTGCTCAGCTTTCTGCTCTTCTACTACTGCATAAGTATCTTGCATAGTAGGAGGAGTTAAGTCATCTACAGGGATGCTTGTTTGATTAGGGTTAACATGTGGAGTTACATCATCCACAAGTGTAAAACGAAGTTCTTTTACTTTGTTCTTTTTTACACGTTTGCCTTTAAGTGCAGGATGCATGAACATAGTTTTAACTTCTGTCTTAGTCAGACCATACTTAGCAGCAAGACCATCACGGTCTATACCATTATCTAAGTCATTAATTATACCACTTATAGTGATAACTTCAGGAGTCGGGTTTGTCTGAACCTCCTGGTGTTCAGTTACTTTTGCTTCAATCATAATAATTAAAAATTAATCTATAAAAATATTAGTCCAATCTAGCTCCATTACTTGACCTTTTAAGTGGTCACATCTAGAGCCAGCGTTTATATCTTGACCAGCATCAAAGCTGATCATTGTTTTATCTCCCTCACGGAAGACATACCCAATAGCGTCTGCATTTGAACATGTAATACTTCTAATCTTACCAGTCAAATCAAGGTCTTTAGAGCTTACCTCTTTACCTTGTTTTTCAATCATCCTATCTTTAAGATGACCAACTAAGATTACATGATCAGCTAGCTTGTTAAGTCTATCTAACCATTTCTTGTACGCCATACGCAAATACAAATACCCAGCACCATTTGGCAAAGTAAGAACAGACAAACCTTTATTATCTCTGTCAAAGTTCTTACCCATTGGTGTGTTTCTATAGAGTACCTTAGCCTCTGATTCACACCAAATTTCTAACTGGGTAATAGTGTCTACTGCAATATACTTATATGGTTTACCTTCTTTGATAATAGATTGCCCAATCTGAGATAGTTCGTTAAGATCAGTTGCTTTAATTTTCAAAGCATCAATCATATCACTACCATCTTCTAGATCAAGAATCAAACAGTTATCTAGCTTAGCTAGAACTGTTGTCTTACCAATTTTAGGTGGTCCATAAAGTACCATGTTCTTCGGTGATTTCCGAAGCGCTTTTATCTTCTTCTTAGGAAGTTTTAAGTTTTCGTTCATTTATTGTAAATGTTGATAAATCTGTTTGAAACGGTATCATACCTAATAATCCGTCTCTGTTCTTTTCTATATGTACAGCTAATAGTCCTACGGGATCTTCACCACAATACTTTTCAGTAAGGTTGTATAGATCATAAGGACGCTGTAGCATCATCACGACATGAGCATCTTGCCCTATAGAATCACCCCCAAACAAGTCCGTAAGGAGAGGTTGGTATTGATTCTTAGCTCGATGCTCTTGCTCGATATTCCTATTAAGTTGGGACAATAGTATTGTAACAGACTGCATCTTTGATTGCATCCACATACACCCTTTTGATAAGGTATTTAGTCTTTGCAATTCTGTGTCTTCTCTCCCTGAAACAAGGCGTGAATGATCAATTAAGTTAACTATAGTCTTTCTAGGATGTTTAAGAAAGATCTGGTTATTAACTTTTTTCATCATCTCCATGTCTTGAGGGATAGAACAGAAATAGATTGGGTACTGTTTATACTTTTGTGTCTCGTCTACGTAACGTTTAAATTTGTCTTGTGACAGTTTCTGCTCAACTGATAATAGTTCGAATGTTTGAAGCTTAGTGTCTTTTGATCCAGCACGTAATATCTGCTGATCTCCAGGCATTTCAAAACTCCAATAGACTACCATTATTTCTTTCTGAGCATTCTTATCTAACAAGTCAAAAATTAATTGATTACTAAACGCTGACTTTCCAACGCCAGGTCTACCGGCAATAACATACATCTTACCAGGCTGTAAACCACCCATCAGGTTCTTATTTAACCTATCCCATTTAGTAGGGAGCACATTTCTCCTACCATTCATCCCATCACTTACGTGTTGAATTGAACGTTCTACTTCTTTTGAGATATGTCTAAGCTGAGGGAGTTTAGAGTTGTCTGGTTGTTCTAGAGGGGGTATCGGTCTGTTCATTAGTTATTCCTATATACTTTTCCCATGTGTAATTATTTACCCATGTGGTTAGTTGTTGCATGAATTTAAGAGAGTCATCTCCTCTACGCATATCTAACTCAGTTTGTAGGGCTTTAATAACTTCTTTGTGTTTACCAACATTCCCACTAAGATATTTCTCGTATCTAATACGAGGCTTTTCATTAGCTTTAGCGTTAGCGTCTCTGGCTCTAAGAACACGAGAACCTACTTTAAGAGGAAAATGGGCCAAAAGTTCAGACCACATTTGTGAGAAAGGCGATTCTAAATGGGAATAGAATGGCTCTCGCACAGTGTGATCTGAGATCTCTTGACCCAGTTTCAAATAGCCTTTGGTTTGCAATGTTTCTGCTTCTACTTTTAAAGTCAAAGTAGATAGAATATCATAGGCTTCTTTATGCAGTAGGTACAAATATAAATATTCATCAGCAGTAATACAAAGATTTGTAAGACTTTCTGTGCTAATTTCTATGTTCATACCAAAGATTTAAACGGTTTATAAATAATTTTAATATTTAACATCTTTAATAGATTTTAACCAATTAATATTACTTAGTTTACTTACAGCTGTTTTTAACCACTTTTCTTCTTGAGAATCTGCTACGTACAGTATAAAGATTTTACCAATCTTATCCTCTGATAGTCTAAGTAGTCTACCTATACGCTGAATCATAGGCAGTGCTTTAGAATCTAGACCTGCAATGATCCCAACTTCAGAGTCAGGAACATCAAAGCCTTGATTCAAAGCTTTAGTAGAGCACAGGATTTTATTCTCCCCTGATTTAAATTGTTCGAGTATTTGTTCTCTCTTTTTCTTACTTTTCCCACTGTGATATGCGTTTCCTTTAAGGTGTTTAGCCATATCATTTGTGAAAGAGTTAGTCCCAGAGAAAACAAGGACTTTCTTATCCTCATACTCAGCAACAATTCTATCTGCGTACTCTATTTTATTTTCTGCATGTTGAACAACTTGTTTACGTGCTCGTATAGAGTTGTAAAACATAGCAGCTGCAGCTTTATCTCCATCAACAGTAGCAGCTAAAACTTTTTTAGCCATGTTGAAGGCATCAAACTGCCCTAGTCTATACTTAGCTTGTATAAATGTATTGTTTGCTTTCTTGTACGCTGTTGTTTCGTCCTCTGTCATTGAGACAGGGATACAATATATTTCGTACGGAGCAACTAACTTCATTTGTACACACTTATCTAATGATATTAAATAACAGATAGGTGCTAAATTAACTAGTAGTTCACGATATTCATCTTCTTCTGGCAGAGTAGCTGTCATACATAATAGTTTATCGTACGTATTATGTTCGAAAAACTGTCTGTATACAGGACTTAACCCTAAATGAACCTCATCACAAATAACTATAGAGTAATGTTCTCCTCGTAGTTTGTGCGCTGACTGATAGCATATAATATCCATACTATCTAGTGCTTCTTCTTTACCCCATTTTCTAAATTCGTCTTCGAATTGAGTTTGTAATTGAGTTGTAGGAACAAGGAGTAAACCTTTCCCACCGGACTTTTCAATGGCATGAGCTGCGGCTAATACACCACATCTACTTTTCCCAAATCCAGTACCTGCAATAATAGAACCCACAAATCCCTTCTTAGCCCAACTATTTAGAGCATTCTTCTGTTCTTCAGTTTTAATCTTCAGAATATCCATCTCTATCTTTTTCTCTTTCATAAGTTGCCTCTTGTATATATTCCAAATCATCTTCAGGAATCCAAGACATAACTTCTACACCATTATATTTAATTGATGTAATCTCTACATACCCACCTTCTTCAGGTGTGTAGTAATTTCCTGCATCATGTGAGTAATAATCAAACTCAATATCAACTGCGTCTAGTGTTAATTCTATGCCGCCATCATAAGTTACTTTCATCTATTTCTTCGTTTTCGTATAAATTAATATTAATGCACATTTCTCTAGCTTGTTCATATAGAACAGTATACTCAGGATATGTGCCCATCCAATTTTGATGCTGCCTGTTACTGTGAAGTACAGTAGCATGATTTCTATTTGTTAGTTTCCCTATTGCTGATAATGTTAGATTAAAAAACTCTGACACTATTGCTATAAAAGCTCTACGAGCACACACAGTATCATGTAGCCTACTTTTACTAAACATTTCTTTAGTATTTATTGTAAAAACTGTAGAAACAGTTCTTGCAATATCATCTGTAGTTACTCTACTACTAATAGCTATTGAATCTGGGTCAATAACTTTTAGTTTTGTAGAGTACTTTAATCCTGGGTAGCTGTAGTAACTTACAATAGTAGTTTGCTCTTTTAATAAACTATCTTTTTTGTTAACCATGCTGATTCTTTATTGTTTTTATTATATAAATTAAGGTACTCAATAGCATCTTCTTGCATATAAGTTACTATTAATATTGAAACTTTTGCGCTTTGAGCGTTAACTATGTTATAATTATAAACTACAAAAACTTCATCTGTTTTAGTTATACATGATAACCAGGCTTTAAACTTTTTAATTAGTTTTTTCATTTTTAATCATTGTTAAATAACGTAAAGAGTTTGTTATCAATAGAATAAAAAGCTTGAATAAAATATCTTTTATTGTATCCTTCTGAAGATGTTATAGATTCATAAGAATGTCCATTGGTAACTCTAATAGTTTTTACTGGTAAAGTAGAAAGTTTTTCTTTCTGTTTATCGTTTAGATTAAAATAAGCATCTCCATCACAGTTAAACTTATTCCAAGAAGTTAAAGTTATCTTTGAACCATCCTCAAATAGTATTATCATTTTATCTTTTTCATTACAGTTTCCTAAACCTATTAAAGTAGCCGTAAGGAATGAAAACTCTCCTTCATAAGTTAAATGAAACCCAATCTTAGCTCCTTCAGTTTTTGCTGAGTTTGCTATTATTAAATCTGAACTAGGCATATAATAAGTAACACTTTCTAGTTCATCTGAGAAATAATACATAAATGTACTATCTTGTGCGTATAGGTTTATAGCTCCTAAAGCTATTGCAAGTATTAAAATTGTTTTTTTCATTTGTTTTATTATTAAAAAATTAAATTGGTTTATGCAATACCTCACAGGTGTCGGTGACCTGCTGCTTCTTAAGAACAGTCTTAAAGACGAGGTATTACACATAGTTTAACCAAAACTACTAACTATATTCGTATTCAAAAGCATTTTCTAATGCTCTTGTAGCTTGCGATATATACATACTAAGCTCATCGGTTTCAATTACAACATCTAACATTTTTTCAAGACTTACTTGTATGTTTTTAATATTGTATTTTAATCCGTGTTTAAACCTAGTATCATATTCAGCCTCGTCAAGCAGCTCTTGAAAATAAGCTCCTACTATGAAGATTTTGACTTCAAGAGACATCTTTACACCAGGCATTTGTTTTTGTTTTTTTGCCATAGCTATTCTTCTTCGTTTATAAATTCACAATGCTCCAGACATTCTGGGCATATACCTAATTCAGGTATGGGACATGACACCCCACAACAGTCACTTACTTCTCCCATGTGTTTGAAATATTTGTGTCTGCCTTAAGCAAACCGTTTTTAATTATTAATTTAGCAGCACTCTCCATGAGTTCTGTCATTTTAACTTTCCATTGCTCAGCAACTTCTTCCTTACAGATAGTATCTATCTGATCATGTACAGTCATCACAATTTTAACGTCATCTACCCAATTAGTCTTGATTTCTTCGAAGACTTTAATTAAAGCAAGCTTAGTCATATCTGCACTTGACCCCTGTATTGGGGTATTCTTAGATGCACGCTCTATACTACCGAGCTCCATCATAGCAGATTTATTGTTATACATTTTAGGGTACCAGTTACTAAACCAACGTCTACGTTTAAATGGTCTAAACGTACGTATGTAACCTTTAGTCTTCCCAAAGTCACCAAGAGATTCTAAGAAACTCTTAATAGATGGGAATGCTTGAAAGTATTGTTCAATCAACTCTTTAGCTTCATCAATAGATATATTCAATGTATCAGCTAATTTGTGTGGACCCATACCATAGGCCAACCCAAAGTTAATTGTCTTTACATGAGTACGAAGTTGTTTGTGTTTTTTACAGTTACACTTCTTCTTTGACTCCATGTAAGCACAGTCATCATCAGCTGCATTTGTCCACTCTTCCCCAAACACAAGGTCAGCACATACACTGTGCAAATCTTGATTGTTTTCAAGAGCAGACAAGAACACAGGATCTTGACTCCCGTACGCAATTACATTCAACTCTTGTGACGAGTAATCTGAAGACACAAACTTCCATCCCTGTGGTGCAATAAAACAATTCCTGTATTTATTATCTGACGGGATTTGCTGCATGTTAGGGGAACTAGAACTTACTCTCCCAGTATCTAGTATCTGTTGAAAATTGGTATGAACCTTACCATCACAGCTAACAAACTTAAAGAAGCCTGTACCATAGGCATTAGCTAGTTTTGATTTTTCTTTGTATGTAACATACGCATCAATCAAATCATGCTTACGTCTAAACTTAGACAGCTTCTTACCGTTAACATCTTCAAGTGAAGACTCTAGATTTCGAAACAACTCTAGTGTTTGACTAGGTGAGTTCCAATTAATATGTGTCTTACGTAACTCCTCTGCAGGAATAAACATATCAGACTGAATAGGTAACTTATAATGTTCTAGCCTTTGGTCATTAAGAACAAAGTCATCCAAGTCTAGCTCAGCTTGTTTAGCTATTTGCATATTATCTTTAGCAAGTTCCTCCCAAGCATCTCTATCAATCATTAACCCTTCGTACTCTATCTCAGAAAATACAATGACTGCTCTGTTTTCGAGATCAGCCACTTGTTCTAATTCTAGAATACCAAGTTGTGGGATTTGTTTCTCCCTTAGTTGTAATAAATACTCTACGTCTTTAGCACCATATGCTATCTGCTTTACAGAAAATGGTTGCCCAGTTAGCCCTAAGAACTGTGTTTGTACAGTCTTGTCAAGCTCAACGTTTAAGTATCTCTCACATAATTTACTAAGAGAAAATCCATAGTTATCTTTCCCGCAGTTCAATATCTTTTCTACTAAGAAGGTGTCATAAACACCACGGGTTTCAATTCCTGCCCACATCTTAATAAATTTATAATCGAACTTAGCATTGTGAAAGATTTTAATGATTTGTTTTGATTCAAGTATCTCCTTTAACGGTTTGATAGATACAAAACGTGTATCAATAACAAACTGTCTTTCAAGATCCCCAATCTGAAACATAATCATTTTCTTACAAGTAAAGTCAAGCCCTTCTGTTTCGGTATCAACACCTAAAACTAGCTTATCTTTACAGTACTCAACACATTCTTCAATGGTTGAAGTTGGGATTATATCAGAATCTATATTCTGACTCCTCGTTACGAAGCGGATATTTCTGTACATAGTCTAATACTTTTTCAGCGTAATGTGTATACATATAAGAACCTTCAAATATAAAGATTTCTGCATCAGCATCTAAAGCTTTTTCATATGCTATAGCAAGATCTTCTATAAGATTATTTCTTTGCATCATATAAATATTTTTCATGTGTCCCATGGTAATTACTTTTTAAATTTGAAAACACACCTTGTCCCGTACAAACAAGTTGTATGTGTTTTCTATTATTAAATGAGTACGGTATATATATAGTATGCCTATCAATATATATTTTAAAAATAATAAAAGCCAGTTTATACACATGGCTTAGGTGTTAAGTGATTAGTTAAAAATCTCTCCAGTATCAGTACTAACTGTCCCAACTCCAGCAACTTGTACAGCTGCATCCATATTAAGGAAAGTATTTGTACGTTGTGAAACAAGAGCAACATCAGTATTTGCAAAGATAGCTTTACCTTTATGCTGACATATAGACCCATTAGCTCCTCTACGTTTAGCAGCAGTTTCAAAGTTAAGAGCTTGCCACTCATTAGGAGTAGTACTCTCTGTAATTTGAACACATATTGCATGATGTTCTACCCCAATAGGAGTTTCAATAGAGATAGTTGGAGATAAAATATTTAAAGGTGCAATTTCATGACCACGATCATTTACACTATATTCAAGTGTATTAAAATCTACTCCAAACATTTCAGACAATCCTTCAGGTGTACCTGTTAACCAAGCACGACGAGCACCTCCACCAGTGAAGCGGTCATCTCCTTTGTTTGCCATTTTTATTAAATTTGTACCAGAATTAGAAGACTCTGTAAGAATCTCACCAATTTCTATACTAATCTTACCGTTTGCAACTTTACGTGCATTAACCGCAAGAACTTCACCTGACTTTAGGGTAGTCAAAGACCCACTGTTTACCATGTTTTCCATGATTGTTATGTATTTAAATGTGTACCCACTTAATGGCAAGGTACTACTCCAATATTATTTTAATTAAGTCTTGAAAGATGGCCTAACATCCAATCGTTTGCAGCTTCTTCGCCACTATCCCTTTGTATAGACCATATAATAGAATGAGCACTCTGTAATTCTACAGTGTACATTATACTTGTAAATAATAATTCTTCCATTTGTATTATTTATTAAATTAGTGACTCTGACAAGATTCGAACTTGTAACCTCTTGATTCGTAGTCAAGTGCGCTATCCAGTTGCGCCACAGAGCCTATTTATTTTTACCAATTTCTAACACAATTTGGTGTTCCTTTCTTTTTTGTAACTGTACCGTTTTTATACTCCCAATGATAACCTTTACCAGCTTTTTTAAACGTGTGACCGCTAGATGTTGTATGGTACTGAGACCCACAACTAGATAGTGACGTTATTACAAACATTACTGCTGCTATTGCTAACAGTAATAATCTTGGTTCTTTTAATATAGCTTTCTTCATTTCAATTATTTTTTTTCTTTCCATGTAGTCAATAATACTGTTAGTATCAATGATGTTACAAGAGAGAATATTATTAATATTTCATTACCTATGCTAAATGCTAGTAATGTTAAAATTACAGAGGCTCCTAATGCAATTGCATTAAGAACCATACCTATTGTTAGTCTATTCATTTTTATATATTTTGTATATGTTTCATAATAAGATTTACATCCTCTTCATTACAATAACCTTCAACGTCATTATAATCAGAGTTTTCATTTAGAAGTACATTAGTAGTACTAAGAATATTAACAACTCCTAAG
>PAUP01000104.1 GCA_002712765.1 Cytophagaceae bacterium
AGAACTATTTTTGCATTTGATGACATAATTGACCTGTTTTGAGTACGAAAGTCAAATCAGGTACAACATAGGTACAACATTGTGTTTTTTGCTCAATTTTTGTTGTACACTTTCTATAAAGATACGTCTTTATTAGAACTTTTGGGTACAACATAGGTACAACAAATGCTGAAATCAACTGATATTAAATGACTTTAAAGAAAATGAAAAAACGATTAACTCATTGAAAATAAGTGTTTTTGTGTTTCTTTGGTGCAATATACGCTAGACTTAGGATCTAGTGCCTTACGGTGTGAGAGTTCGAGTCTCTCCGCCCGTACAACAGCCGAAGAGCAATCTTCGGCTTTTTTTATGGAATAAACTGGTGTGAGAGTTCCCCCGACGCTTCGGGGTCTGTGCCCGTACAACGGCTTCAACCCAATCTTCGGCTTTTTTTATGGAGTAAATTGGCGTGAGAGTTCCCCCGATGCTTCGGGGTCTGTGCCCGTACAACAGCTTCAGCCCAATCTTCGGCTTTTTTTATGGAGTATATTGATGTGAGAGTTCCCCCGAGGCTTCGGGGTCTGTGCCCGTACAACAGCTTCAGCCCAATCTTCGGCTTTTTTTATGGAGTAAATTGGCGTGAGAGTTCCCCCGACGCTTCGGGGTCTGTGCCCGTACAACAGCTTCAGCCCAATCTTCGGCTTTTTTATGGAATAAACTGGTGTGAGAGTTCCCCCGACGCTTCGGGGTCTGTGCCCGTACAACGGCCGTGATGCAATTTTGACTTGTCAAAACTATTTTACCAACTACCTTTAGCTTTAGTACTATCTCTGCAATAGTTCTTTAGAAAAATATATGCTTTATAAACGGTGTGTTAATCGAATGCCTAGCTTCAAGCTAGTCAGAATATAGGGGTAGTGGCAGGAGGGTAAAATTATCGCATATTGCTGTTTGACAAAATGGATGTATCTTCCTTTTTTTAAAATAGCTGAACAAATACCTACATTACAAAATAGTCAAACGATAAGGTATCATTACAGTTATAAAAGCTAATTAACATCGGAAACACTCAATTATGAAGAAAAAGATGATCATGATTGTTGGCATTGTGGCCTTGTTCATGGGAGGGTATTTTGTCTTAGATAACATGCTCTATACAGGTGTTAGGCCCGAAGCTATAGAAACCAACGGTTTTAGGGCAAACTTTTACGCCCAAGACGATACTAGCAATGAGACAACACTCATCTTAATTGGTGGGGGTCAATGGGGCGACTATTGGGGGCATGAGGTTGCTCAACGAGGTATGGTAGGCTTATCATTACCCTATTTAGGCAAAAAAGAGCTGCCAATATTGCCAGAAGAAATTGACTTGGTCTATTTTGAGAACGCCATAACCTGGCTAAGAGAACAACCCGAAGTCAATCCTGATAAGATCGTGGTAATGGGTGCTTCAAGAAATGCCGAATTAGCACTAATTCTCGCCACATCTTTTACAGAAACCGTCAGTGGTGTGATTGCCTATGCGCCTAGCTCGGTATCTTGGTCCAATACAGTTTTGCCGTACAATTCTAATAAAATAAAGGCAAGCTGGACCTATAAAGGTAGTGACATTGCCTATGTGCCGATGGATAAAATAGCAGCAAATGCCCAAGGAGATATTGACTTTTTAAGTTATTGGAGAAGCGGTTTAGCCAAAAAGGATTTTGTAGAAAAAGCATCGATAAAAGTTGAAAATATCAAGGGTCCAATACTCCTCTTTTCTGGTAAAGATGATCTTGTATGGCCATCTTCTGAAATGGCCAACAGTATAGAAAACAGATTGGAAGAAGAACAGTTTGAGTATGATTTCGAAAATATCAAATATGATGAGGCTGGTCATCTTATTTCTACAAACCCCGACGATAGGTCGAGAATGGAATCGGGTAGTATCACCATTGACGACAAAGAATATGCTTATACATTTGGAGGAACTGCCGATGGTGATTACAGCGCAAAACAAGATGCCAAGAATAGAGTGATCACCTTTTTGACCAAACTATAGGCAAGTGATTTATTTTAGACATTGCCCAATTTATCAAAGGTCTTATGTTATTTGTTGATGGTGTCCAATGTCTCAGTGTCGGTCTAGTGGGCATGATTACTTTAATTGCCTCGCTTTGTAGTTACAATGGTGTTGTATTGATTGCTCTTCAAGGTAGTGTATCGCTGGATCGTTAGATTAGGTGGTTACCGCTTTCGCGAAAGCGCAATTGGAAAAATAGTAAGAGCTGACCAGAGTTACCCCTCATACTGAATTAAAAACAAGGTTTACCACCAAAAGAAAAAAGGAGGGAAAAACCCTCCTTTTCTCAACACTGTTATACCCTAGGCAAACCGAATTAGTTTTAATTGGGTATGTTTTCGATAACTCTTCCAAGTCTTATGACGGTTGAGTAAAGTATCAATAAGTGCGCTTGTTTTCTTTACTTCGGTATCTTTCTTTTTCATATTCATTTTATTTAAAGTTGTCCAATTTTGGCTGTCCTATTTCCAGTGGACGCTAGAAATAGCGTTTAGTTTATTTCATTTGACTCCCATTATGGTCGTGGTGATCGTGGAAGGTAACTTTCCCGGTTTCCATATCGTAAACTGCAGAGACAATCATGATCTCGCCCTTGTCTTCCATAGTAGCCATAACCGGGGATGTTTCTCTAATGTCTTTTACGGTTCGAATGGCATTTTTTTCAATCACTTCGTTTGTAAATGCTACATTTTTTGAACTGCGCTCACCATCGGTTTCTACGCCTGTGATTGAAGGTTGAATTTTGTTGAGCAGTGACTGTAGTGAATTCATTTCCATAGAAGCGGCATCTACCTGATCAATGGTTGATTTGACCGCTCCACATGCGGTGTGTCCCATAACAATCACCACTTTTGAACCTGCAACCGCGGTGGCAAATTCCATAGAGCCTACCATATCCTCATTTTCAATATTACCAGCAACGCGAGCAACAAAAATATCGCCTATTCCTAAGTCAAAAACATCTTCTACAGGTACGCGACTGTCTACACATGAAAGGACAATCGCCTTGGGATATTGTCCTAGCATAGCCTCACGGCGTTGGGCCGAGTGATCTCTTCGCGTAAGATTATTATTGACAAAATTTTCATTCCCTTTTTTAAGCCGGCCAATAATCTCTGCGGGACTCATATCGGCTTGCTCTTCGGCAGTTAGAATACTCTTTACTGGCTTTTCGAGAGTATTGACAGCTGTATTAGTAGTGACAACAGCCTCTTCTTTTGTCGATTGCTCGCAAGAGACCATACCCATTAAAACAATTCCGGCTAAAACTAAATTGATATTCTTTTTCATAGTAATTAGAATTATTGTGTTAAACATTTGGATTAAAAATTGTGATGTAAACTAAACTGCAATTGTCCTTTTTGCCAGTTGACCGTGGTCTGCTCCATATAGCCAAGCTGTAGTCTTAAATGGTCTGTGACCGAATATCCCATACCGATGTACGTTCGATTGCGGTCAAAAAATTGAACACTTCTCCCATTACCTATATTGCGCTCTCCGTTGATAAATATTTCGTTGTAAAAAGCAGTGTAAAATGCTCCTTTGGATAGATCTTTCTTGTTCCACGGAACATTGATAAATAGATTATAACGAAATCGGGTTCTAAAAGCCTGATTTTCTACCCATCGCTGTTCAAAACGTATGCGATGAGTGAGCAATAGCCTGTCAAATAGCCTTTGACCAAAAAGCGCTTCCTGATAAATTCTGTTTTCTGATACGGGCGCATCGATATCTGCGCCAAAACGGCCGGTGGTAATATTGGCGTACCCTAAGGTAAATTTAACATTGCTATTGGTGGGAGTATAGGTAACTCCTGTTCTCAATAACAATTGTTCTCTGTCTCCTAGCCCTCTCCAATCACGATATTGGTAATCACCCTGTAATCCCCAATTGGAGTTTTTAAATTCTGTGTTCCAGAAATACATATACCACGCGCCCAATTGATCTTGGTCAGGAACTTGAGCTGTAGCCTGTAGACAAACCATCAATAGTAAGGCAGTCAATATGTTTTTCATGTGGGTTATTATTTAGATTACAAAGATAGGCATATTCTCCAAAAAGATAGTATTACTATCATAATAAATAGTTAAATATTCTTTCGTGTGTGTAATACCTTTTTTTATATTTGGTAAAAAGTTTCGGATGAGCAGAGGAATACAGTTTAATTTGACCGAGAATCTATATCTCAAAGACCCTCAAAATACAGCCTATGGTCAGCGGTTATTACAAAATACGGTCGAGCTAATGGCTCAGATAGGTTTTGAGTCATTTACTTTTAAAAAGCTTGGTAATCGTATGAAGTCTACAGAAACTTCGGTCTACCGCTATTTTGAGAATAAACATAAACTCCTAACTTATATATGTTGTTGGTATTGGGAATGGGTGCATTATCTCATCGATATCCATACCTTAAATGTGAACGACCCCGAAGAGGTTTTAAAAATTATGATTCATCAGTTATTATACGCCTCTGAAGAGTCGAGTATGACCGTGTATATCAATGAATCTCTATTACATGATATTGTCGTGCTAGAGGGGGTCAAATCATTTCACGTAAGTGAAGTAGACAAAGACAACGATCTGGGCTTTTTTGACAGTTATAAATCACTTAATTCAAAAATAGCAAGCATTATCCAAGAGGTTAATCCTAACTATCCGTATCCAGAGAGTTTGGCCATAACACTAAACGCCATGGCGCACGATCAAATCTATTTTGCCACCCATTTTCCGGCGCTTTCTAGTTTTAAACAGCGCAAAAATCTCTCACAGATCGAAGAGATGATAAGACACACTGCAACGGCCTTATTACTTAAAGACTAAACAGAGATAATCACACCTCCTTACACTGATACATTAGATAAATAGCTGGGGCGAGATTCTTTATCTTAGAAAATTTATTGATATATTCACCTATGGCGTTAAGACAGTAAACAAGGCAACTATTAGATATCATAGGTAAATTTTGTTGATTAGAAACAACATCTTGATGTTTTGGAATAAGAATTTAATGGAGGTCACAGTATATTACATAAAAACAATGTTATGAATATACAAGCCTATCTGGCCTTTAATGGCAATTGCCAAGAAGCCTTATCATTTTACGCTTCTCTTTTTGATGCCGAAGTAATAAATACGGAAACCTATGCAAACAAACCTATAGATGTGCCTGCCTCGTATCGCGACAAATGGCAACATGCCGAGTTAAAGGGTAATGGTGTTCATTTTATGGCTTATGACGCTGCACCAGACACGCCCATTAACAGAGGTAATCAGATTCACATGAGTGTTGACTTGACAGATGACGCTAAAGCGAAATCGCTATTTGAGGCACTTTCAGAACAAGGAAAAATACATCATCAATTTGAAGAAAGAGCGTGGGGGCATTTTGGAAGATGTACCGACCGCTTTGGAATTAACTGGATGATAAATGCTAATAAATAAAAAAACTATGGATATAATTTTTGAATACCACGACGTCACTCAAAGTGATCGCTTAGAAAATATTGCAACAGAAAAATTGCAAAATTTACAAACCAAATACGATATGGTTCACAGAGCCGATGTGTTTTTTAAGGAAGAAAATACCAGTTCTGATGAGACAGGAATGATTTGCAATATCAGATTGAGTCTTCCGGGGCCTCGTCTTTTCGCAGAAGCGAGCCATGACAATTTTGTGAGTTCTATCTCAGAATCCATTAGTGATCTGGAGCGTCAATTGCGCAAGCGCAAAGAAAAAATGTCGAGTTACTAAACTTCCTATTCGTGATAGGAATCAATCGATAAAACCGTGATAGGGTTTTTTTCGTAGGTGTCTGCGTAAACAAACTAAGATACCCCAATCATGAACAATTACAGTACTTATTACAAGGCTATGCTCCTTTGCGGGAGTCTAGCCTTTTTTACTATTTCAAATGCGCAGGTAGGCATAAATACCACTTCACCCACAAAGCAATTAGACATCGATGTGAGTGGGATGAGCAGCGAAGGTTTAAACATCCGCAATACTAATTTTAATCTTCAATTATTAACGACAAATACTCCAAACCCATTTACAGCCATTTTGAACAACGACAATACCAATGGCCTTGTCGATTTTAGGTTTGACAACGATAGCAGATATATTTTTAGCAGCAATGTCCTCTTTCCTGGAGTAAATGCCACAGATAATACAGTGGCAGGGGGTTTAGATATTGGACGATTTGATCTGCATTTTAGACGTGTTTATTCAAGAGGGATCCATACCAACGACAATGGCGTCAATGGTGGCTTACGCATCAATATTGGCAGTTCTGGTGGTGTTACCGCCGATTATAACTTTAGCAATTTCGCTTTTTACCCTGTAGCTTCTCAAGTGAAAGACTTGGGGCGCAACGGTAATTTTTGGAGAAACTTTTATTTTGTAAGTGCTTTTACACCTTCAGATCGCAGATTAAAAAAAGACATCAAAACGCTCTCTAAAGGATTGGAAACGATACTAGCACTTAAAACCTACGAATACGGTTATACTTTCGACGAAAAAGAAATACGCCATTACGGATTTATGGCTCAGGAGCTACAAAAACAACTCCCTAATCTAGTAGCCGTAGGTGATGATGAGCAGCAATCATTAAGTATTAATTATACCGAAGTCATACCTATCCTTATTAAAGCGGTGCAAGAGCAGCAAGTTCTTATTGAGCAACAAGCAACTGCCATTAAGGCGCTACAACAACAAGTTACAGATTAGCCAGACTATAGAACACACTTTCTATGGTTTTACGCAAAAAAGCCTCGAGTAAAATACTCGAGGCTTTTTTAATAGCTAATAACGTTATAGCTCTATTTTTTATTGACCGATTTGATATACTTTTCTAAGGCCATGGTCATAGAAGGTGTTTCTGGTGTTGGTGCCTGAATATCAATATTCAAGCCAGCTTCCTTTGCAGCCTTTACTGTAGTCGCCCCAAAAACCGCGATACGGGTATTGTTTTGTTTGAAATTTGGAAAGTTTTTGAATAGCGATTCAATCCCACTTGGGCTAAAGAAGACAAGTATATCATAAAAGACTTCTTCCAAATGTGAAAGATCACTTACAACCGTTCTGTAAAAAGTGGCTTGTTTCCAATCTACCCCTAATTTATTGAGCGTGTCTGGCACTTCAGCTTTTAATTTGTCTGAAGAGGGAAGTAAAAATTTTTCGTTTTTGTACTTCTTGATGATAGGAGCCATTTCAGAAAAGGTACGCTTCCCAACATATATTTTTCGTTTTCTGTAGACAACATACTTCTGTAGGTAGTAGGCTACGGCTTCACTCTGACAGAAATACTTTAAAGAATCTGGGACTTTAAAGCGCATTTCTTCTGCAATTCTGAAAAAATGATCTACAGCATTTCTGCTGGTAAGTATAATGGCAGTATAATCTTTTAAATCTACTTTTTGTAAACGTACTTCCTTGCTGGATTCTCCTTCTACATGAATAAAAGGAATGAAATCTATCTTTACTTTTTGACGCTGTTCCAACTCAAAGTATGGAGAATTTTCTACCTTAGGCTTGGGTTGCGATACTAAAATAGTTTTCACTTTCATAGACTTCGATTTTATAACCCCCTCATTTTAAATGCCGATCGTTTTAAAGACCAAATAGTAGGGTGCTAATTCGAGTGCGCAAAAATACAAAATAAAATAAAATGGATAGACAATTATTTGACTTCTATAACTAGCCATAAAATTAATAAGTGAAATCAAGAATAACAGCCCAAAAATACCCACTGCCAAATAAATCATTATTGTGTTGTTAGACGAGGTGTACACTAAGAAAGTCGAAAGGACAAACAAGAGAATTCCAAATACATTGCGATAGGTAAATTTTTTAAATGTGTAGATAGAAAGATGAGGTCTTAAGTTCAAAATCCATATGACACTGTATTCCAAGCCATTCTTTACGCCAAAAAATACGATATATGCCACCAATATTTGAATATAGACAAAGGGTTTACTCGCCACAGGCCAGCCCTGGTAATAGCAGTAGAGTATATAGATAAACAATGGGATACTTAGGACTTGAAGCAAGGTCAATAACAGATGTAGCGGATGCCAATAAGAGATTTCTTTTTTTGTCCCTGAAAAAAAAGTCTCTGTTTGAAAAATCCGAAGCAAATCGGTAAAGCGGTGGGTGTGACGTGTTCGTGCCAAAGTCACTAAAATAAGACAAACCAGCAGTAATGCGGTTATCCAGTCTTGTGAAATAAGTTGTCTAAATGTGGTGTCCAATGCGTTTTAATCTTGCGTTAAAAATACGATAAAATCAGACCATAGAATTCATTCTAATAGAAGAACAGTTTGTAAAATAACTACATTTGCCCAAAGTTTTTTGCAATGACCAATTCGGTAGTCATCATACCAACATATAACGAAATTGAGAACATCGAGCGTATTATTCGCAATGTGTTTGCGTTGCAACGGCCCTTTGATCTCTTGGTGGTAGACGACAACTCTCCCGACGGAACCGCTCAAATGGTAAAGACGCTGCAGCAATCTTTTCCAAATAAGCTCTTTCTCATAGAGCGCTCTGGCAAGCTGGGTTTGGGTACTGCATATTTAGAAGGCTTTGATTGGGCACTTTCCAGAGCGTACGGGTATATCTTTCAGATGGATGCCGATTTTTCTCATAATCCAAATGATTTGATTCGCTTGTATAACGCTTGCGCCAAAGACAACTACGACATGTCTATTGGGTCTCGATATATTACTGGAGTCAACGTTGTAAATTGGCCTATGGGAAGGGTATTGCTATCTTGGGGAGCTTCTAAATATGTGCGATTAATTACCGGAATGGACATACACGATACTACAGCAGGCTTTGTGTGCTATCAAAGAAAGGTGTTGGAAACCATTAATTTGAAAAAAATAAAATTTGTGGGTTATGCTTTTCAAATTGAAATGAAATACAAGACGTATCTTTGTAACTTCAACATCAAGGAAGTACCTGTGGTTTTTACAGACAGAACCAGGGGTCAAAGCAAAATGAGTACAGGTATAATTTCGGAAGCTGTATTTGGGGTAATAAAAATGCGACTACAGCATTTATTTAAGAGAAAATAATATGGAGCAAGTTTTGATTAAGGATGCCCACATCGTAAATGAGGGCAGTATTTTCTACGGAGATGTTTTAATTCAGGATGGAATCATCGTAGAGATTGGAGAGAGCATAAGTGCCAAATCACCAGATGTCAATATTTATTATGCCGAAGGCAAATATTTATTACCAGGGGTAATTGATGATCAGGTTCATTTTAGAGAACCCGGTCTTACCCATAAGGCAACAATAGGTACAGAATCTAGGGCAGCCGTAGCTGGAGGGATCACTTCCTTTATAGAAATGCCCAACACTGTACCTCAAACCACTACTGTAGAAAAACTTGAAGAAAAGTTTGCCATTGCCTCTAGAACTAGTTGTGCCAATTATTCTTTTATGTTTGGCGGCACCAATGACAACTTGGATGAGATACTAAAGGTGGATAAAAAACAGGTGGCTGGGCTCAAACTTTTTTTAGGAAGCTCTACTGGAAATATGCTTGTAGACGATGATAAAGTGCTCGAGAAGATATTTGAAGCCACCGATTTGAGAATATCGGTACACTGTGAAGATGAAACGACGATTAAAAACAATCTCGCCGTGTATAAAGAGCGTTATGGTGATGATATCCCCATGCAGTTTCACCCTATAATTCGAAGCGAGGAGGCTTGTTATTTGTCTTCTTCAAATGCTATCGCCTTGGCCAAAAAAACTGGAGCTAGACTTCATGTGTTTCATTTGTCAACCGCCAAAGAAACGGCCCAGTTTGATAATGATATCCCTTTAAAGGATAAGAAAATTACGTCCGAGGTATGTATCCATCACCTGTGGTTTTCTGACGAAGATTACGAAGAGAAAGGAAGTCATATCAAGTGGAATCCTGCAGTCAAAAAGGCCTCAGACCGTGATGCGCTATTTGAAGCCTTACTTGACGATCGCATTGATGTGATCGCCACCGATCATGCCCCACACACCCTTGAAGAAAAAGCCAATGTGTACACGGAGGCTCCAAGTGGTGGGCCATTGGTACAGCACGCGCTACCTGCTATGTTGGAGTTCTATCATCAAGGTAAAATTAGCTTGGAAAAAATTGTCGAAAAGATGTGTCACAACCCGGCCATAATGTTCGAAATCGAAAAGCGAGGCTTTATCAGAGAAGGCTATAAGGCCGATTTGGTACTGGTTGATCTCAATAATCCTTGGACCGTACAAAAGGACAATATCCTATACAAATGTGGCTGGTCTCCTTTTGAGGGTACTACCTTCAAATCGCGTATAAGTCACACCTTTGTAAACGGTAGATTGGTCTACAAGAATTTTAAAGTATACGATGGGCTCTTTGGAGAGCGCTTAACCTTTGACCGCTAATGCAAAGATCGCTGGTTTATACCGCTATATTGTCTTTTTTCTTATTGGGGTGTCAAAATATCACACCAGTACAGGCCCCAGAACGGCTTATCCCTAAGCAAAAGATGGAATCGATTATGTACGACATTGCTATTGTTAATGCGGCAAGAGGGTTAAATGTGCAGCGCTTAAAGCGATATAATGTATCTCCAGAAACCTATATTTTTGAAAAGCATAATATAGATAGTCTTCAATTTGCCCAAAGCACGGTGTACTACGCGGCCAATTCTGAAGAGTACAAAGAGATGTATCTCAATATAGAAGCCAGAATCGAAGCATTACGAAAAGACTTTCAAGACAAAGAAGATGCTTTTCAGCGTAGGAAAGATTCGATTAGGACGGCACAGGTACTCGCCCGCCGTAAACGCGATAGCATCAAACGGGCCAATGGTGATACCACCAAGACAACAAAAGTACAGTTTAAGCGTCCTGATATTTCTAAGTCTGCACAGTTTTAAAATGAGCAACAATACGCGCTATACTATCTTCTAAATCCCGCGGTTGATATCCCAATTCTCTTTGGGCCTTTTGGTTGTTAAATTCGGATATTTCTGTGGCAGATTGCACACTGTTTTTGGTGAGTTTACGCTTTCGCGAAAGCCATCCCACAACGCTATCCAATAGTCGCAATACATGTAGCGTATTTTTTCCAACACATCGTTTGGGAGGTTTTTTATGAAATGCAGCGGCAATAGTAGCGAGTAATTTTTGATAGGTCCAATTTTGGGCAATGATGATATAGCGCTGATTAACGACCGCCTTGTCCATAGCTTTGAGCATCATATCGACGACATCCAGTACATCTACCACCCCAGAGCCACCAGAAGTATAATGGTTCAAGCCCTTGGCTACCCGTGTAAAGAAAACACCACTTCCCGAATCGTAGCGCCCAGCCCCCAAAATAATACCAGGATTTAATATAATAGCATCCAGTCCTTCTTGCGTGCCACGCCAGACTTCCATTTCGCCTCCGTATTTGGTGATGGCATAGACAGAATTAGTCACATTAGGATCCCAGTGATTCTCTTCGGTAATTGGCCAGTTTGGAGTTTTGGCCAAAGTTGCTATAGAACTGAGATACACTATTTTTTGTACCTGCTGGCTAAGACATAGATTGACCACATTCGCGGTTCCTTCTACATTGACTTTTCTCAATTCCTTATAGCGGTATGGGTCGAAGGAAATCAGTGCCGCACAATGATATACTTGTGTTACTTGGTCAAAGGCCGAGCTAAGTTGAGGGATATCGAGTAAGTCTGCCTGTACCCAATCTATTGTGTGCCAACGATCGGATGCTTTCGCGAAAGCAAAAAAAGTAGCCACTTCCTCCTTGCGTTTTTCGGTACGGTATAAAGCCCTGACCTGCTGATGTTGCTTAGTCAAGGCGAGTAATAAATGACTACCTACCAGTCCTGTTGCGCCAGTTACTAATATCATGGGTTAAAGATAGACCCTTAAGACGAATTAATTTGAGATTTGCTAATTTTTCACACAAGATAGTAGGTCTAGCTTGTGGTGCTAACGTTCATATTTTTATCTTTGCGATCGCTAAAATAAGACCGATGATTACAAATTTTGTGGAAGAACTAAAATGGCGTGGTATGGTGCATGACACTATGCCTGGAGCCGAAGAACATTTGATGGAAAGCATGAGAAGTGCCTACGTTGGATTTGATCCTACGGCAGACTCACTACACATCGGTAATTTAGTGCCTATTATGTTACTCGCTCATTTTCAAAGAGCAGGACATCGTCCTGTTGCCTTGGTAGGTGGAGCCACCGGTATGATAGGTGACCCATCTGGCAAATCGTCAGAGCGCAACTTACTTGACGAAGCCACTTTGCGTCACAATCAAGAATGTGTGCGCAAACAACTATCACATTTTTTGGACTTTTCATCGGGTGAGGCTAATCAGGCAGTCATGGTCAATAATTATGACTGGATGAAAGAATTTAGCTTTTTAGATTTTATAAGAGACGTGGGTAAGCATATTACCGTAAATTATATGATGGCCAAGGATTCTGTAAAAAACAGGCTCTCTGGAGAAGCTGCCGATGGGATGTCTTTTACCGAATTTACCTATCAAATGGTACAAGGCTATGACTTTTTGCATTTATATCGCGAGATGGATTGTACCATGCAAATGGGAGGTAGTGATCAGTGGGGTAATATAACTACTGGAACAGAGCTCATCCGTCGTATTGCCGGTGGTAAAGGCTACGCCTTAACCTGCCCACTTATTACCAAATCTGATGGAAGTAAATTTGGAAAGAGTGAGGGCGGTAATGTCTGGTTGGACCCAGCCAGAACTTCTCCTTATAAATTCTACCAATATTGGCTCAACACCAGCGATGAAGATGCAGCCAAATACATTAAAATCTTTACATTTTTAGGTCAATCAGAAATAGAAGCTCTGATTAAAGAGCATGCCGAGGCTCCACATACCAGAATGTTGCAAAAACGCCTAGCTCAAGAGGTGACTACCACGGTTCACGGTGAAGCAGCCTTAGAAAATGCGATTAAAGCATCCAACATCCTTTTTGGAAAATCTACAGCCGATGATTTAAAGCAATTGGATGAAGCTACTTTTTTAGATGTATTTGATGGAGTGCCACAGGCCGAAATCGCAAAAGCCGAACTTCCTTCAGGTATCGATATTATTGCAGCCTTAGCCGAAAAATCAGGCTTCTTAAAGTCTAATGGGGAGGCGCGTAGAGCCTTAAAAGAAAATTCAATTTCGGTGAATCGCGAGAAAGTTAAGGACGATTTTCAATTGACCGAAGCCCAGTTGATCAATGACAAATTTGTGTTGTTGCAGCGCGGAAAAAAGAACTATTTTATCTTGCGATTTGTATAGAAAAAAAGCGCTGGTGAGATCGAGATCAACCAGCGCCTTCTGAGTTGATGGCCATCATTCCATCAAACTACCTATTACGATTTATACTTTACATCATTCCAAGCAGCATCGGCTTGACCTTGCAGTGTTTTTGGATTTTCTTCTAGCCATTTTTCGAGGGTGTTGGTGCCCCATGAATTGTAAAACAAATAGAGTTTACCATCTCTTATTTCGAAAGTTTCTGGGTTGACGCCTACTTTCTCACCTTTGACTGCAATGGCATAAGCGCAGTATCCTCCATACTGAGGGATGTATTTCTCAGGAGCGGCTTTGAAGGTGTTGGCATTGGCACTGTTGGCAAATTTGAATCGGGCCCCATCGTGAGTAACCACATATCTCTTATCGCCTTCTAAGGCTTGATTGTCAAAATAAGCAACGACATCATAGCCTTCGGCGGCATAGCCTTTTTTGAGATTATAATCGGTTTGCTGTCCTAATAGGCTGGTAGTGATAAATAGCAGCACTACGCTAAAAACTGTTTTCATAATATAAGTATATAGCAACTAGGTCGTAAAAAGTGAAGCGCATTACAATACTTCTGTGTTTTTTTACAAAGCCATCAAATTACACCCTCTAATATCGGCATTGTCAAACCGTCCAAGCACGGCAAAACTTTGATCGGCCCATTTTTTACCCAAATCTTGGGTAGCGATAAAAGCGCAAGAATGGACATTGGCTAGATCGATAATATTGAGCCCTCCCGTACGCGCATCATCAAATAGTGTCAATGGATCTTCTGGATCTCTTATAAAAACCTGCATCCATGGTGGTGTTTCAAAAATACCCTCGCCTTTAGAGTAAGCCTGTGATAGCAATTCGGTCATTCCGTATTCGCTGTGAATATGCTTGACTCCAAAACCTGCCTTCAAGCTGTCGTGCAATTGAGCCCTGATGATTTCTTTGCGTCGTCCTTTCATACCACCAGTTTCCATAACTATGGTGTGATTGAGATCAAAACGATGTATTTCAACAAGGTCTAGTAGAGCAAAGGAAACTCCAATGAGAAGTACTTTATTTCCAGATTGATCGAGCTGTCGCAGCTTTTCGCTTAAAGCGGAAAAATTATCGAGATAAAAGCCACTATCGGGCTGTTTACTTTTTTTGATTAAATCATCAACCATATAAATTAAGGAAGAACCTTCGCGTTCTAAATAAGATGGCAGTAAAGCGAGTATGGTATACTCTGAAATCGGGCCGTATTGATTTTGGAACCCTTGGAGGTAACTCTCTTGGTAGATCGACAGATCGCTCACGTAGTGTTTGCTGCTTGTACTTGAGGTAGTGCCACTACTACTAAAGGTTTGCACAATAGGCCCCTTCCCACTAACAACTTGATGTGTTTTAAAAAAGTTGATGGGTAAAAAAGGAATCTGCTCTAAAGCATTTACCTCACTTGGATGTTTGTAAAGTAAATCACAAAAAGAACGATACACCGCATTGTGCTCAAATTGATACCTAAAAAGTGCTAAAGCAACCTCCTCAAATTGTGAAGGCGTCCTAATTGAAAATATATCCTGAGCAGCGGGTGGCTTCATAAGAGCAAAGGTATCATATGCAGTCTTTTTAAAAAAGAAAAGCACCTCCATAAGAGGTGCTTTAAACGCATAGGTATTAGAACGCTTTACTGAACAATCAACTTGGTTGTTGCCGTAGCGGTGCCTTCTGTAATTTTCATGATATAAACCCCAGCCGCTAAGTTGCTAATGTTTACAGCGGCCTTAGTGGTTGTTGTGATCACTGTTTTACCTGTGATATCGTAAATGGCAATGTGCTTGTCTGAGTCAAGTCCTGTTGTGATGGTAATCACATTATTGGCAGGGTTAGGATAGACACTCAATTGGGCAATACGGTTACTGTCTACCGATAAATTTTCGTCTATATCGGCGGCATTACGTGCGGTAATGAAGTAATCTCCATTATTTCTTTCGGTAATAATACCTGAAACGTTTACCAAACCAGTTGGCACATCGTTTCCGATATAATCGGCATCAAAGAAAGAGGTTCTGAAAACATAATCTCCATTAGAAGTGCTAATATCGTAGGTCTCTCCAGTATCCCAAGTAGACAAGGTAGAATTGTCAATAGTCGCACTTAAGATACGCACATACTCAGACTCATAATTGTTTGGATTGGCGTTTAACTCATCGGCAGTTACATCTTGTGCCACCACAGCATTTCCTGTAGATGAAGCAGCTCCTGGATCTTCAAGAGGTACAAATTGTAACATCCCTTGGAAAGAACTTAACGTACCACGTAAACCAGTAATACCGTCACCTATCGAGTAAGTAGTTGTGATTACCGTATCGTCATCATCGATCAAAATCGCTCCTGTAGCATCTTCAATAAATTTCTGACCTCTAAAATCCTGCTGATAGGTCAAGATGGCTTCACCGGTCAATTCATAGTCTATCCCTTCGGCACTAGCTCTCAAGGTGGCAATATCGGCTACAGCGGTTTCCATAGCACAGGCTTGAGCATTGATATTTTGTGTAAAATCACAAGAGGCACTGCTTACTGTAAGGACTATAGTAGTATCTTCTTCTATACCGGTAATGGTAATAGTACCTGTTGCTTGTGAAGAAGGATCGTCTCCTGTAATGGTACCAGTGGCATCCAATGACAAGGTGTAGGTTTCTGTACCACCACCTGTGAAATCGATGGTCGCGGTTACCGTATCAATACCAGAAGTTTCGGCATCACAAGTTGTCATGATATTGCTCAAGTCTAAAGGACAGTTCACACAAGAGGCATTTGCCGCTTTTGGCGTTGGTAGAGAAGGACAGAAGCTGTCATCACTTTGACGTTGTAATGACTCTGTGTCTTTCATGCCGTTTCCGTTTTCGTCATATTGTGTGCTCAATCCTAAGGCAGCTTGTAGGGCAGTGTCAGGACCGTCATTGGTTTCGTAGACCATGGCATCAATTAGATTGGTCGTCGTAGGAGGGGTGTCTCCAGGAAAATCGGCAGGCGTTCCTGTATAGATCGCTACGGCATCTGTCCCGTTTTGGATGATGTTGTCTGGGCCAATTTGAATATCGGCATTTGGGAAGCCATCATTGGCTACAAGAAAAAAGCCGTTAGCGTCTGTGGTAAAACCATCGAGATCAATCACATTATAAGAACCGTCTACCGCATTGTTTCCATTAAAGAAAACCAAGACGAGACCGTCTAGTGATTGACTCGGGTTGTCAGAAAGAAGTTCGACAAATTCGGTCATATCTGTTCCGGTTTGGTCGGCATCAATCTCATTGATGCTCACCTGTCCAAAAGAGATACTTGCCACCATAAGGGCAAGGAGAAAGGTAATTTTTTTCATAATCTTAAAATTGAATGAGTAAGTGGTAAAATTACAAAAATAAAGCGGCTGATGCCCATAGGCGCTTTCGCGAAAGCAATAATTTAACCCATTGTTAATATGAGGTCATAGTGGTGGCTGGGCAGTAAAATGTAACTTGCTGAGTGAACTTGGGTAAATCAATTATTGCTTATATTTAACCCTTAGTCTTACCGTTTTATGAAGAAAAAAGATTTAAAAATTCTCTTGGTCGATGACGAGCCTGATATTCTAGAGATTGTGGGCTACAATTTGTCTAACGCAGGATATCAAATCATCACGGGTTCCAACGGAGTCGAAGCCGTCAAACTCGCAAAAAAGCACAAACCGCACTTGGTCATTCTCGATGTGATGATGCCCGAAATGGATGGTATTGAAGCATGCGAACAAATTAGAAAAGTGCCAGAGCTCTCCGAAACAGTCATTACTTTTTTGACTGCTCGTGGTGAAGATTACAGTCAGGTAGCTGGTTTTGATGCCGGGGCCGATGACTATATCACTAAGCCGATAAAACCAAAAGTCTTATTGAGTCGAGTTAAGGCGCTATTGCGCAGGATCAAAGATGGAGATGAGGCTCAAGATATTGTCAAGGTGGGTAATATCGTTATAGACCGAGGAGAGTATAAGATTAAAAAAGGAAAGGAAGAGATCATACTACCTAGAAAAGAATTTGAATTATTATCACTATTGGCTTCCAAGCCTGGGAAGGTCTTTAAGCGCGCCGATATCTTAGATAGTGTATGGGGTAACGAAGTAGTGGTAGGTGGGAGAACCATCGATGTACACATTCGAAAATTACGCGAAAAAATAGGCGACGATTCGTTTAAAACCATTAAAGGGGTTGGCTATAAATTTGTGATCTAATGGCTGCCGACTTTAAAAAGTCATATGGCTTCGCACTTGCAACGGCACTTTATGGTACTATAGCAATTACAGCGGTACTTTATGGACTTTGCATTCTGTTTGAAGTTGATATTGGTAAAGTTATTTACTTATTTGCAGTAGGGTGTTTCCTATTCATTTTTATTATTGTTCAGAGTCGTATCCAATTGTTTATTTACGAACGGGTAAAAAAAATCTATGAGGAGGTCTCACTGCTAGAAAGTGCCAAGCTCACTCCAGGTAAGGTAACCACAGACATGGAGGTGCTAAAAAAAGAAGTAGCACAATTTGCCACCACCAAAAAGCTCGAACTAGAAGCCCTGCGCATACAGGAAGAATACCGTAAAGACTTTATTGGTAATATTGCTCATGAGCTCAAGACTCCACTCTTTACCGTGCAAGGGTATATACTAACGCTTATTGGAGGAGCTGTCAAAGACAAAAAAGTACGCAAGAAGTACTTGCAGCGTGCCGAGGCAGGGGTCGAGCGTCTTATCTATCTAGTTAATGATTTGGATATGATCACCAAATTAGAAGTAGGCGATCTCAATCTGAATTATGCCTATTTTGATATAGTCACTTTGGTGAGGTCTATTTTTGATATGCTCGAGATGAAAGCGGCCCAACGCAATATTACCTTAACCTTTGAGACGGAGTATACCGAGCCAATTATGGTTAATGCCGACGAAGAGCGTATACAGCAATTATTGACCAACCTTATCGATAATTCAATCAAATACGGGAAGGTAGACGGTACCACCGAGGTGAGCATACAAAACTTGATTCAAAATAAAATCCTAGTCAGAGTAACCGATAACGGAGATGGAATCGAAGAAGAACACCTCACTAGGCTATTTGAACGTTTTTATCGTGTCGATAAAACGGGTAATAGAAAAGTGGGTGGTTCAGGGCTTGGACTTTCTATAGTCAAGCATATCATCGAAGCGCATGACGAACGAATTTATGTCGAAAGTGAGTTTGGAGTGGGTTCTGAATTCTCTTTTACCCTCGAACAAGCCGAAGAACTCGAATAAGTCTCTTTTAATCCTAGGGGTGGTAAAGCCTGTGTACAAAGCTAATCGCGCCAAATCCTTTATTTGAAAGTCTTCTTGCTCGCTAAATGGAGCTATGCGTTTTTGTTTTAGATAGCTCGCGAGATACTCTTGTTCGGGCTGACCTGGGGTAGGTATAAAATAGGCCTTTTTGCCCAGTACCGCCAGATCCATAATTGTAGTGTAGCCAGATCGCGCCACTACAAAAGCACTCTCACAAATTGCCGTATTGAGTTGTAGGGTGGTTAAAAAATTATAAATAGTAATATTTTTTTCGACCTGCTTACGTTGTTCTTGCTCTACAACACCTCTCACCAAAAGTACATTGCCATTAAACTTTTTAAAGGCAATCTTAAGGTGATTTTCTAGGATGGATCGCTGTGGTTCTGGACCAGATAACACAATCATTGCCTTCCATTTTTGAGGAAGATCAACTGGTGTAAACCTACTCAAGGTTCCGATGTAATCTACGCGATTATCCGGCTTTTCTAAACTGCTAAGAATCCCACTAAGCGCTTGGGCTCCAGAGGCATCAGGCACCCAACAACGATCAAATTTTTTGATAAAATATTGTTGTATCCATGTCGAAATTCCTGTTGTTCGACCGCTGAGCACTTTAAGTTGGTGCGTTATAAAAACAGTGGGAACTGCCGAGGTATACAGCCCCCAGCGATTATCAGAAATAACACCAGTGATGTTATGGGTTTGTATTAAACCTTGCAAGGCTTTGTGTTCGGCGTAGATCGATCGTAGAATCTTGGGAGTGGCAAAAAGTAATTTTCGCTTTAAGCGCTTACCACTTTTGTGATAGGCTATGGTATAAGAAGGCAACACCACACTTGGTAAGTCTGGAAACTCATGTCTAAGCAAGGTCAATGAAGGCCCGTCTCCTGCTATGACAACGCCAAAATTATTCTCGAGCAACTGTTCAATAATGGGAACACAACGAGTGGCGTGACCTAAACCCCAATTTAATGGAGCCACCAAAATGGTAGAGTGTTGATTCATAGGACAAAGGTCTGGTAGTAAGTTCTATTAAAAGTTTCCTTAATTTTACCAAAATATTAATTTACACTGTGGGAAGTAAAAATAAGCTTAAGCGCTTTCGCGAAAACGAAACTTTTAAAAACGTCATTCAACCAACTAGAGAAGAACTTACCGATGGCGATTTCTTTCTTAAAGGTAAGTGGAATAGCGATTTTTTCAAAAACAATAATCCAATAGTTTTAGAATTGGGTTGTGGTAAAGGTGAATATACCGTCGGGTTGGCGCAGGCCTATCCCGAAAAGAACTTTATTGGGATTGATATCAAAGGAGCGCGTTTTTGGAGAGGCGCCAAGACCGCCTTAGAAGAGCAATTGGACAATGCAGGATTCTTAAGAATGCAAATAGAATTGATTACTCACGCTTTCGCGAAAGCGGAAGTAGACGAAATCTGGATCACCTTTCCCGACCCACAAATCAAGTTTCAGCGTACCAAACACCGTATGACCAACACCACTTTTTTGAAGAAATACAAGGAGGTGCTAAAGCCGGAAGGGGTGATTAATCTCAAAACCGATTCAGAATTTATGCACGGTTATACGTTAGGGCTTTTACACGGTGAGGGGCATGAAATCTTACACGCCAATCACAATGTGTATAAAAATGAATATTCGCCCAAAGAAGTGGTCCAAATTCAGACTTTTTACGAAAAACAATACCTCAAAGAGGGAAAACCCATAACTTATATTAAATTTAGGGTGAATTAACAGCCTTGGATTGGAGATAACAAAACTCTTTCTCATCACTTTTTTTGCAGCATTTGCCGGTGTGCTTCCTCCAGGGCTCATCAATATGTCTGTGGCCAAAACCTGTGTACAACACGGTCGCAAAAACGGTGTTTTGGTGGCCATAGGGGCCTCATCTGTTGTGATATTTCAGGCCTTAATAGCCATACTTCTGGCCAAGTATATCTTTGGGAATCCTTATGTGACCAATATTCTCTTAAGGACGGGTTTGGTGGTGTTCTTGATTATGGCGGTGTTTTTCTTTGTCAAGGCCAAACGCTCGCGGGTACAAAAAGTGCAAATACCCAAACACGCTGGGCTAAGAAGTTTGGGTAAAGGAATGATGCTCTCACTGCTTAACGTTTTACCTATTCCTTATTTCTGTGCTTTGGGTGCAGCACTTAATGTGAGTGGGAAGGTCTCTTACGATGTCATAGCCATCGTCGTATTTATTACCGCAGCAGCCATGGGTACATTTTCGGCCTTGTATGGCTATGTTTCGTTTTTTACAAGAATTCACAAGAAGTCAGAGCGCTTTTCAAAGTACTCCAATTACTTTATGGCCGTGCTTATGCTTATTTTGGTAGTGATTACATTAATAAGAATCGTGTATTACGAATGAAGTATTCTTTAGAAACCGAAAATTTTTTTGAGCGTGTGTATCATGTTGTGCGTCAGATACCATATGGCCGTGTGACTTCCTATGGCGCAATAGCTAACTATCTGGGTGCTGCACGTAGCTCTCGTATGGTTGGTTGGGCAATGAATGCTGCTCATACGCAACCCGATATTCCAGCCCATCGCGTTGTTAATAGAAACGGAGTATTGACAGGTAAAATGCATTTTGGAAGTTCTATTGCGATGGAGCAAATGCTAGCCGAAGAAGACATTGCTGTAGACAATGATAAAATAGTAGATTTTAAGCTGCACTTTTGGGATCCTTCAACAGCGCTTAGCAAAGCTTAAAACAACACGAATGAGTCCTTTTTGATACTCTTAAATAAAGGCTAACAAGGTTTTAAAAATGAGGTTTAGACCGTATCTTTGCATTTAGAATGAATCTAGATAGAAAGATACAATCCAAAAGGTAGCAATGAAATTACAAAAACAGGAAATTCTCGACGCTCTCAAGACAATCACTGCTCCAGGTGCAGCCGAAAACATGGTAGACAGCGGTGCGGTGACCAATGTACTTACATTTGGTGATGAGGTAGTGGTTGATATAACGATCACAAATCCAACCTTACAAGCCCGTAAAAAGACAGAGGTTGATATTTTAAAAACCATACACGATAAAGTATATGCCAAGGCGCAGGTAAAGGTCAATGTCAAAGTGCAGGCACCAGCTACTCCAGACAAAAATGAGATCAAAGGCAAAGCGATTCCTGGAATTAAAAATATTATCGCTGTTGCATCAGGTAAAGGAGGTGTAGGAAAATCTACAGTAACCGCCAATCTTGCCGTGAGCCTGTCAAAGATGGGATTCAAAGTGGGTGTGCTTGATGCCGATATCTACGGGCCCTCAATTCCAATTATGTTTGATGTGGTTAATGAGCGACCGCTTTCTGTGACTGTAGACGGTAAGTCAAAGATGAAACCTATCCACAATTATGGTGTAGACGTACTATCTATTGGGTTTTTTACTAAACCTGATCAGGCTGTAATCTGGAGAGGTCCTATGGCTGCTAAGGCCTTAAACCAAATGATATTTGATGCCGCTTGGGGAGAATTGGACTTTTTGCTCCTAGACCTTCCTCCGGGTACTGGAGATATACATTTGAGTATAATGCAAGCATTACCTATAACTGGAGCTGTAGTAGTGAGTACTCCTCAAAATGTTGCCCTAGCCGATGCGAGAAAGGGAGTAGCTATGTTTCAACAAGAGAGTATTAATGTACCCGTCTTAGGTATCATAGAAAATATGGCCTACTTTACACCAGAAGAGCTACCAGAAAACAAATACTATATCTTTGGAAAAGAGGGCGCTAAGCACTTGGCCAATGATCTTGATGTGAGGCTGTTAGGGGAGATTCCTTTGGTGCAAAGTGTACGAGAGGCTGGAGATGTAGGTAGACCTGCAGCATTACAAGAAGACTCTGCCATTGCGACGGCTTTTGAAACGCTTACGCGAAATGTAGTAGAAGAGACGGTACGAAGAAACACCTCTCTACCAGCAACTGAGGCAATAAAAATTACCACAATGGCAGGTTGTTCTGCTGTAAAAAATTAACCGATGACAGCAGAAGAATTAACCGCAAAAGTACAAGAAGCTCTCAATGAGATTCGCCCATTTCTTCAAAGTGATGGAGGTGATATCTCACTCTTGGGTATAGATGATGGTACCATCGTTAGGGTGCAGTTAGAAGGTGCGTGTGTAGGATGTTCTGTCAATCAAATGACCTTAAAAAGTGGTGTTGAAATGACCATAAAAAAACACGCCCCCCAAATTGAACAAGTAATCAACATTGAAGCTTAATCATAGCTTTGCGAATTAGCAGTACTATATGATCACCACCGATATTCTTATCATAGGCGCTGGCCCAACGGGGCTGTTTGCTGTTTTTGAAGCTGGCCTATTAAAATTAAAATGTCACCTCATTGATGCACTGCCTCAACCGGGAGGACAGTGTTCGGAAATTTATCCTAAAAAACCAATTTATGATATACCTGCTTTCCCAGAAGTACTCGCAGGTGACCTTGTCGATAATCTGATGAAACAGATTGCTCCTTTTCAACCTGGATTTACACTAGGAGAGCGAGCAGAAACTATAGAAAAGCTAGATGACGGTCAATTTATTGTAACCACAAATAAAGGCACCAAACATAAAGCTCCTGTTGTAGCAATTGCAGGGGGCTTAGGTAGTTTTGAACCAAGAAAACCGCCTATTGAAGGTATCGCTGCTTTTGAAGATCGCGGTGTAGAATATATTATTCGAGACCCTGAAGTATATAAAAATAAAGAAGTCGTTATTGCTGGTGGCGGAGACAGTGCGCTAGACTGGAGTATTTTCCTAGCTGATATTGCGCGCTCTGTAACCTTAGTACACCGCCGAAATGAATTTAGAGGCGCCTTAGACAGTGTCGAAAAAGTACAAGAGCTCAAAAATCAAGGCAAGATTCGATTAATCACCCCAGCCGAAGTAACTGGTGTTCATGGCGAGGGCAAGGTGACAGGAGTTACCATTAAGAAAGGGGAGGAGCACATCGAGCTAGTGACCGATCACTTTATTCCATTATTTGGATTGGCGCCTAAGTTAGGCCCTATCGCAGACTGGGGTCTAGAAATCGAAAAAAATGCAATTAAGGTAGATAATAGCTTAGACTATCAAACCAATATTCCAGGGATTTATGCCATTGGCGATGTCAACACTTATCCAGGTAAGTTAAAATTAATTTTGTGTGGTTTTCACGAGGCAACCCTAATGTGTCAAAGTGCCTATCAGCGTATTTTTCCAGACAAACGCTATGTGATGAAATACACCACTGTAGGTGGAGTGACTGGTTTTGATGGTTCAAAGAAACAGGCACCTAAAGCCGTAGTAAAGGCCATAGAATAATGGAGGATATCAAAATTACCATTATTGATAGGGAAGGGGTTTCCCACCAAGTAATCGCTCCTACAGATATGAATATGAACCTGATGGAAGTAGTCCGTTCTTACGAGCTTGCACCAGAAGGAACTATAGGTGTTTGTGGAGGTATGGCTATGTGCGCTTCTTGCCAGTGCTATGTTCAATCAGATCATGCGCTCCCTGAAATGTCTGATGACGAAGAAGCCATGCTAGCCGAAGCATTTCACGTAAAAGACAATAGCCGTTTAGGGTGCCAAATTCACATACATGAAGACTTAGAAGGTCTTCAGGTGAGACTGGCTCCAGAATCCTAGTACCTCTATCAAAAATTAAATTTGCCGTGATGCCTAGCATTTTAAAGATGAATGCTTGGTGATAAGACTTTATGGATGAGTCTTGTGAAGAAGTTGCCAGCCATCAACACTTGTTAGTTAGAAGTACCTTTTTTATGATAATGGGATATTGGGGTAGGGCCTTCCAACAATACTCTGGAAACCCTTAAATTTCCTTCATCATTGGTCGAAATATGCCATTTGATGAGCGAAATGGCACCATTTTCTAATTCTAATCCAGTAATACTTCTTGGGTGTACACAACTGCCATCATTAAAGAAAGCAATGTCACCTGGTTCGGGAAAGCGAGGTCTATGTGTATGCCCCATAATGGTCATTAGATTGTCATTTTCTATAATCCACTTTTTAACTCTGCGTTCTACCTTGATGAGTTCTTTGTAGTTTTTGGCAGGGCTAGTAGGATCTGTAATTCCAAAAACCTGAAGTGGTTTCCATAACAATCGTACCATAAATCGATTAAAACGCCAGCCGTGATAATTCATCCAATCGGCTTGATGGCCGTGACACATGAATAATTCTTGGGCGGTGTCAGCGTGTTTTAAAATGATGGCCTCATGATATTCAAGATTTTTAAAAAGCACTTCTTCTTTGCCGTCTTTGGGGTCAAAATAGGTGCTAAGATGCTTTTTGACATAGCCCGGATCGCGATAGACCATATCGTGATTGCCCCATATGAGATGAAGCCTTTTATCAAAATGAAATTTTTGGAGTAGATGATAGACGTTTTTATGCGCCTTGAGAATATCGTCAAAGGAGTTGCTTTCCCATAATTCATCACCGTCGCCAAGTTCAAGATAAGTAAAGCCTTCTTTGTAATAGTGTTTTATGGCGTGATAATAGATGTTTTCATTTCGGGCAAATTCATCGGCAAAACTCTTATCGCCACGATGACAGTCAGAAAAAAAGACAAATTTGGCGGTATCGTCAAAATGAATGATTTTGGCATTTTTATAAGCGCGATCAAGACGACGTCGGGTATTCATGCCTTAAAGATGCACAAAATATATTATATGATTTACCTGCTTGGATCAAATCAAAATAAACCCGTTTGGCAAACACATAAAAAAAGGCTTTCCTGTTTTGGGAAAGCCTTTTGATATAGAGGTTTTGTTTTTTATTTAAAGGCATTTTCTCCGGTAATGTCTAAACCAGTAATGAGTAAGTGTATATCGTGTGTGCCTTCATAAGTGATCACACTTTCTAAGTTCATCATATGTCTCATAATGCTATACTCTCCAGTTATACCCATGCCTCCTAAGATTTGACGCGCTTCTCTGGCTATTTTGATGGCCATATCAACATTGTTACGCTTGGCCATTGAGATTTGAGCTGAGGTGGCTCGGTCTTCGTTTTTTAGTTGCCCCAAACGCAAAGCCAATAATTGTGCTTTGGTAATCTCGGTAATCATTTCGGCAAGTTTTTTCTGTTGTAATTGGAAGGCGGCAATTGGCTTTCCAAATTGTATGCGTTCTTTAGCATAACGCAGGGCTGTGTCATAACAGTCCATCGCGGCACCAATGGCTCCCCAAGCAATCCCAAATCGCGCCGAATCTAAACAGCCTAGTGGTGCGCCAAGCCCCGATTTGTTCGGAAGTAAATTTTCTTTAGGCACCTTTACATCTTGAAAAATAAGTTCTCCAGTGGCGCTGGCGCGCAATGACCACTTATTATGTGTTTCTGGTGTTGAAAAACCTTCCATTCCTCTCTCTACAATCAAACCATGTATACGGCCTTCTTCATTTTTGGCCCAGACAACTGCGATATCACAAAAAGGACTATTGGAGATCCAAAGCTTGGCTCCATTTAGCAAATAATGATCTCCCATATCTTTGAAATTGGTAACCATACCTCCAGGATTTGAACCGTGGTCAGGTTCGGTAAGTCCAAAAGAACCCATGAACTCACCACTGGCAAGTTTGGGTAAGAATTTTTGACGCTGTTCTTCGGTGCCGTATTTCCAAATTGGGTACATGACCAATGAAGATTGTACTGAGGCAGTAGAGCGTACTCCAGAATCACCGCGTTCAATCTCCTGCATAATCAAACCATAAGATATTTGATCCAGCCCAGGACCGCCGTATTCTTCTGGAATATACGGGCCAAAGGCACCAATCTCAGCCAAACCAGGAATAATTGACTTTGGAAAAGTGGCTGTTTGAGCAGCTTCTTCGATGATAGGCGATACATCACGCTTTACCCAAGCACGTGCCGATTCTCTAATGAGCTTGTGTTCTTCGGTGAGTAAATCGTCAATATTGTAATAATCTGGAGCTTCGAAAAGATCTGGTTTCATGCGTTCGATGTTTTATAGCACAAAGGTAACGAAAACGTTATCTTTCTTAAAAAATCTCACCTACATTTTCAAGTAGAATTCCTCGACTAGTTTTGTGTATTCCTCGGTATATGTATGACGCGCAATTTCTATAGTTAACGCTTCGATGATGGGCTTTTTTCGCACTAGGGGTGTCTGCCTATTTGTTTGATTTTCTGAAGGATTTTCGGTCTTTTTTTCAAAACATAGCAAGCTTCGTTTTAAAGGAGATTTGGTAGTACCTCTAACCCTTACGATGTGGCTAGGGTAGAGATGGGCTTTTTGTGCGAGTAGGCAAAAATCGGTCTCTCTTTCAAAAGGTAAGATCATCGTAAAACGGCCTTGTTCTGAAAGTAATTTGGCGACAGCGCCAACCAACAAATCAAAGGGAAGTGCATCATCAAAACGGGCCTTATCTCGAGCTGTATCATCGGTTTTGTAATGCGGTGCAAAAAACGGAGGATTACACACAATTAGATCGTATTGCTCGTCTACCTCTACGGCAAACTCATAGAGATGGGCGTGATAACAAAACAAGCGATCTGACCAAGGGCTGTTTTCAAAATTGGCCGTGGCTTGCTCGTAGGCGTGCTCATCTACCTCTACAGCATCAATATGCTGCGCCCCAGATCGCTGTGCCAGCATGAGAGCGATAACACCTGTACCCGTACCTATATCCAAAATAGAATTAGGATGATTATCCAAAGGGCTCCACGCCCCTAAAAGCACACCATCTGTACCTATTTTCATAGCGCAGCGGTCTTGTGCTACAGTAAATTGCTTAAAGCGAAATGGCGTACTGCTCATCTATTTTCTTATTGAATATAGAGCTCGATCAGGCCGTCAGGAACCTGTAAGACCATTTCTTTTTTATCACGATCTATTGAGCTAATAAAGTCATCTATTACAGGGACCAATACCTGTTGTCCTGCACGGTCAATTTCAAAAATAGCCTGGGCTGTAGTGTCGTTTACTCCGGTAATCGTACCAATAACACCAAAATTGACGTCGATGGCAGAGAAGCCAATAATTTCATGAAAATAAAATTTATTACCCGTGAGATCGGGTAAAAGTGTAAGTGGCAGATAGAGATCGGCACCAATGAGATCATCGGCGTCTTCTTCTGTATCGACATCCTCAAATTTAAAACGCAATAAAGCCGATTTGTGAAGTTGAGAAGATTCAAAAAAGAATGGAACCAAATTTGGGCCATACTCGACAAAGACACTGTCCAGATTGACATAAGCTTCTGGTTCGTCAGTTTCTAGTTTGGCTAGCAATTCTCCTTTAAAACTGTACTTACGAACAATTTTGCCTAAGTAAAAGCACTCATCTTTTTTCATGATAAAAGTATTTAAAATGAAAACGTCCCAATTGTGATAATTGGGACGCTCAAAGAAATTAAATTTCTATGTTTATTCTTCTGAATCAGCTGGAGCAGCATCTGCATCGGCAGCTGGAGCGTCTTCTGTATCAGCAACAACTTCTGGTTGAGCGGCAGCAATACGCGCTTCGTTTACTGCTTTTTCGGCAGCTAAAGCGTCGGCTTTTGCTTTTTGAGCAGCATCAGAAAGATTTGATTCTTTGGCAGAGATACGACTTGCCTTTTCTTCTACCCATGCATTAAATTTCTCTTCGGCTTGCTCTTCGGTTAAAGCTCCTTTACGAACCCCACCCGCAAGGTGATTTTTAAGCATAGCACCTTTGTAAGACAAGAGGCGTTTTGCAGTTTCAGTAGGTTGTGCACCATTCTGTAACCACTTTACCGATCCATCTACATCTAATTCGATAGTAGCAGGATTGGTGTTTGGATTGTAAACTCCTAATTTTTCTAAGAATTTACCATCTCTTTTTGCACGCGCATCGGCGGCTACGATCCAGTAAAAAGGTTTTCCTTTTTTACCGTGTCTTTGTAATCTAATTTTAACTGACATAAACGTTAATTTTTGAGGTACCCGACCTCTGTTTTGATTAAGGGTGCAAAGATACACAATTTTTCACGCTATCAATACGTTATTTACTTTTTTACAGTACATTTGCCTTATACCTATTTATGTTATGAAACGATTACTACTTTTACCTATTGTAGCTTTTCTCCTTGCTTCATGTAGTCAGGATATCTCAACAAATACTCCAGGTTTTCAAGCGAAACAGAATGATTCGTTGCTTTTTAGAGCGATTGACTCACGTGCATTTTATAATGATCAAGGAAATTTGATTATCGAGGGCTCTACGGATATTGAGACAATGAGGTTTAATATTGGACTTCTTGATCAAAGTTCTGAAGGTTTGAGTAGTGATAATAATAGGGGTAATGTTGCATCTTTTGAGGATGTGGATGGGAATATTTTTTCTACAGCGATACCTGGCGGAACTGGAGAAATACGAATTATCATGAATTCTGATAATTCATTAAATGCTAATTTTAATTTTACAGCTTTGCGAATTGGGCAAACAATGACTTTTAGTGAAGGTGTGATGTATAAAGTACCCATAGTTGAGCCTTTTGATCCAGACGATGATGACGATGGTATTGATGATCGTTTTACCGCTAGAGTTAATACGGTTAGTTTTAATCCTACTGTGATTACCAGTGCATTGGCTGGAGGAGTGTTGACCATTTCGGGAGCTACTTCTACACAAGATATCACCTTGAGATTTCCTTCAAACACCGGGCCTGGTGACTATGATTTTACAGAGGCAGGTGCTATCACAGGAGTCTACACGGTAAGCAGTGCATCTAATGTGTCTACAACAGGACAATTAAAAATTATTTCAAATGATACCGAAAACCGAGTAATCTCAGGAGAGTTTGTATTTACAGCAGGATCTTTTGAAATTACCGATGGTCAGTTCTTTATCAATTACTAAAACCCAATCGCCATTTGTAGTGGCGCGATGATACTATAAAAGCATCCTTAGGGATGCTTTTTTTTGTGCATAAAAGTTAATAACTACTGTGATTACTCCTTTTATCAAACCGAGGAAATTGCTTACTTTTCTTCTCTTGTTTTTTGCCTATGTACTTAATATTTGATACCGAAACAACTGGTCTTCCTAAAAACTGGAATGCCCCAATAACAGACACCGATAATTGGCCTAGGGCGATTCAGATTGCCTGGCAATTACACGATGCTATGGGGCAAGTGATCGAGCATCAGGACTACCTCATTACACCAGATGGTTTTGATATACCCTATGACGCCGAACGCATACACGGTATTTCTACGGCTTTGGCCACTCAGCGGGGCGTCGCCTTAACCGAGGTGCTAGACAAATTTCAAATTGCCTTGTCTAAGGCCAAGTTTGTGGTTGGGCAAAATGTGGGTTTTGATACCAATATCATGGGTGCCGAGTTTCACCGGTTGCAGGTGGCAAATAATTTGCAGGAATTGCCGGTCTTAGACACCTGTACCGAACATACTGCGCAACTCTGTCAAATTCCTGGAGGACGTGGAGGTAAGTTCAAATTACCTACATTGACCGAGCTGCATCAGCATTTGTTTGGCGAGCCTTTTTCAGAGGCTCATAACGCCACCGCCGATGTTGAAGCGACCACGCGCTGTTTCTTTGAATTGATAAGAAGACGCGAGTATACTCTCGAACAGTTAGGGGTTCAACCCGATTATTTTGAACGTTTTGCTCAGGTCAATCCAGGCCCTATTCCTGTAATTGGACTCAAACATGTCAATCTTAAAAAGGCCTCGGCTCAGATTGCCAAGTCACAAGAAAAAAAACAAGCTCCTTCGATTTCTCAGACCGAACTCGAAGAAAATGCCCAGCAACTCTCTGAGGTACGATTTGCCCATTTACACAATCACTCACAATTCTCGATCCTTCAGTCTACGGCTAATGTTCAAGACTTGGTCAATGCGGCCGTCAAACATAAAATGCCCGCAGTGGCCATGACCGATACGGGCAATATGATGGGTGCTTTTCATTTTGTGAAGGCGGTAGGCAGACATAACGCTTCGGCCAAAGCGAAAAATAAGGCAGCTCTTGAGCAAGGAGAAGAAGCTACCGAAATACCACTCAAAGCGATTGTAGGCTGTGAATTTAACGTATGTCAGGATCACACCAACAAAAGCCAAAAAGATAATGGCTATCAAATTGTGATGCTTGCCAAAAACAAAAATGGCTATCACAATCTGGCTAAGATGGCGTCTATAGCGTATACCGACGGTTTTTACTATGTCCCTAGAATAGACCGAAATGTGATTGAGCAGTATAAGGAAGATATCATCGTTCTTACTGGAAATCTTTATGGCGAAGTGCCAAGCAAGGTATTAAACGTAGGAGAAAAACAAGCCGAAGAGGCCCTGTTGTGGTGGCAGTCACAATTTCAGGATGATCTCTATGTAGAGCTTATGCGTCATGGTCAGGAAGATGAAAAAAGGGTGATGCCGGTGCTGGCTGCGCTTTCGCGAAAGCATAATATCAAGATGGTCGCCACCAATAATACTTTTTATATCAACAAAGAAGATGCCGATGCCCATGATATTTTACTCTGTGTAAAAGATGGGGAGAAGGTAGCCACACCTAAAGGTCGCGGGCGAGGCTATCGCTATGGTCTTGAAAATAAAGAGTACTATTTTAAAAGTCCTGAAGAGATGAAATTGCTCTTCGCAGATACGCCTGAAGCCATTTTAAATGTTCAGGAGATTATTGATAAGATTGAACCCTTTGAGCTTGCCCGAGATGTGTTATTGCCTGCCTTTGATATTCCTGAAGAGTTTCAAAGTCCAGAAGATGCGGTAGATGGCGGCAAACGCGGAGAGAACAAGTTTTTGCGTCACATCACCTATGAAGGGGCCAAAAAACGCTATGGCGAGCTTACTCCTGAGATTACCGAGCGGTTGGATTTTGAGCTCGATGTAATTGAAAAAACAGGGTATCCTGGGTATTTTCTTATTGTCGAAGATTTTATACGAGAAGCCCGAAATATGGACGTGTCGGTGGGGCCAGGACGAGGCTCGGCCGCGGGTAGTGTGGTGGCCTTTTGTTTGTGGATTACCAATATTGACCCTTTAAAGTACGATCTGCTTTTTGAGCGTTTTCTCAATCCAGATCGTGTGAGCATGCCAGATATTGATATCGATTTTGACGACGAAGGTCGGGGTCGGGTCATGCAATATGTGATCGATAAATATGGTGCCAATCAAGTAGCACAAATTATCACCTACGGTACCATGGCGGCAAAGTCTTCTATACGAGACACCTCCCGTGCCATGGATTTGCCTTTGAGTGATGCCGACAGAATAGCAAAACTCATCCCAACGATGAGTAAGCTGCGCAAGATATTTGGGAAAACAGATGCAGAGCTCAAACAGCAATTTAGAGCCGATGATCTAGTCAAAGTTCAGGAACTTATACAACTCGAACAAGGCGAAGATCTGGAAGGGCAAATGTTGAGCAAGGCCAGACAATTGGAGGGTTCTTTAAGAAACACTGGGATACATGCCTGCGGGGTAATTATCACTCCAGACGACATTACCAACTTTGTGCCTGTCGCCACGGCCAAAGACTCGGATTTGTATGTGACACAGTTTGACAACTCTGTGGTAGAAGAGGCAGGGCTATTAAAAATGGACTTTCTGGGCTTAAAAACCTTGACGCTTATTAAGGATACGGTCAAGCTGGTCAAATATCGTCACGATGTAGATTTGGATCCAGAGAATTTTCCGCTAGATGATGCGCCTACCTATGAGTTGTTTCAACGAGGCGATACTGTTGGTATATTTCAATACGAATCTCCAGGTATGCAAAAGCATATGCAGTCTTTAAAACCCACAGTTTTTGAAGATCTCATTGCTATGAATGCGCTATACCGACCTGGTCCAATGGAATACATCCCATCTTTTGTGCGCAGAAAACACGGAGAAGAAGAGATTACCTATGATCTTGAAGGGATGGAGGAGTACCTCAAAGAAACCTATGGAATTACGGTCTATCAAGAGCAAGTGATGCTACTCTCTCAAAAGCTGGCCAACTTTACCAAAGGTGAAGCCGATGTCTTGCGAAAGGCTATGGGTAAAAAGCAGAAAGCGGTACTCGATAAAATGAAGCCCAAATTTATTAAGCAAGCTTCAGAGAACGGCCATGACGAAGAAAAACTAGAGAAGGTATGGAAGGATTGGGAAGCTTTTGCAGCCTATGCTTTTAACAAGTCGCATTCTACCTGCTATGCCTGGATTGCCTATCAAACCGCCTATTTAAAAGCCCATTATCCTGCCGAGTATCTGGCTGCGGTATTGTCAAACAATATGAATGACATCAAACAGGTCACTTTTTTTATGGAAGAAGCCAAGCGTATGGGCTTGGAGGTTTTGGGTCCAGATGTCAATGAATCTTTTAGAAAATTTACGGTAAACGATCAAGGCGCTATCCGGTTTGGTATGGGAGCGATTAAAGGAGTAGGAACCGGAGCGGTAGCCACCATAGTCGAAAACAGAAAGGACGGTAAATACAAATCGGTGTTTGATTTTGCACGTCGTATCGATTTGCGCGCAGCCAATAAGAAGGCTTTTGAAAGTTTGGCGCTGGCTGGAGGTTTTGATGAGTTTGGCGATACCCATCGCGCGCAGTATTTTCATCAGGAAGGCGATGGGGTGACCTTTTTAGAAAAAGCGGTTAAGTATGGTGCCCGCTTTCAGGAAAATGAAAATAGCGCCCAGGTAAGTCTTTTTGGAGAGGCTAGCGAGGTGCAAATTCCCGAACCCGAGGTGCCGCCGTGTGAAGAATGGGGCACTATGGAAAAGTTACGAAGAGAAAAAGAAGTAGTTGGGGTATATATTTCTGGACATCCATTGGATGATTTTAAAACCGAGATGCGTACTTTTTGTAATGCCAAGGTTTCCGATTTTAATAGGATGGAAGCCTTTGTCAATAGAGAGCTTACATTTGGCGGTGTCATCACCGATGTACAGCACAGAGTCTCCAAAAATGGGAAAGGTTGGGCCGCATTTACAGTCGAAGATTTTACCGATTCTTTTGAGTTTAGAATGTTTGGTGAAGAGTATTTAAAACTGAGACATTTTTTAATACCCAACAGCTTTATACATGCCAAAGTTTATGTAAAAGAAGGATTTACCAATAGAGAAACAGGGAAAAAGGGAGACCCCAGAACCCAATTTAATGTCATACAGCAGTTGCAGGACGTGATGGAGTCTCATGCCAAAAAATTGACCATCAATATCGATATAAATGAGATTGAAGAGGCACGTGTAGCAGCGATCAAAGAGATACTAGATGGTCACAAAGGAGATGTCAAACTACATTTTCAAGTTTTTGAACCTAAAGAAAAGTTATATGTACGCATGCCAAGTAAGCGTCAAAAGGTGCGTATTACACAAGAGCTTCTAGATGTTTTAGAAGCCAATGATGTGCATTATCAATTAAACTAAATGATAACTATAATAAGTCACCCCGTAATGAAAAGAATAGGTATAATGGCGATAGCGCTTTGTTTTGGCCTACCCCAATTAAGGGCTCAAGAATTAAGTGGGAGTGATCTGTTAGATAAATCGATCGCATATCACGACCCCAATAATCAATGGTCAACTTTTGCGGGAGAGCTAAAGTTATTATTTACAGGCCCCGCTATGGCAGATAGAGAAAGTATGATCACTATTGATCTTCCCAATCAATTTTTTAATGTGAGTACAACCCAAGATGGGCAAACTAGCTTTCGGCAAATCGATGGGCAGGCGTGTCGTTTTACATCAGAAGAAGGATCGGTAATCGCGACTACAATAGATGATGAGGCTTGCGAGCGCACTGTAATGTATAGAGATTATTACACCTACTTGTACGGTTTGCCCATGAAGCTCAAAGACCCAGGGACCCTGGTTGATCCCAAGGTGCAAAAGGTCACTTTTAAAGGCAAGCAATACCTCAAATTAAAGGTTACTTACAAGCAAGATGTGGGTGCCGATATTTGGTATTTTTACTTCAATCCAGAAAATTATGCCATGGAGGTCTATCAATTCTATAAGCCCGATGACCCTAAGAGTGGAGAGTATATTTTGTTAACCGGAGAAGCGGTCGTCAATGGGATCAAAATGCCTAAAGACCGCGCTTGGTACTACAATAAGGACGATGGCTTTTTGGGTACCGATATCCTTTTAAATAAGTAAGCTTTCGCGAAAGCAAAAATAGCAAGCCTACATTTTTGAACATAGGTTTAGGAGTTTTAAGTCCTACATTGCCGGCGGTTAAGGTCATAAAAAAACCCTCTCCATGAAGGAAAGGGTTTTTTATAAGGAATAAAACATTTCCTTATGCTTCAAATGGTACTACTGAAACATAAGATCTGTTGTCTTTTTTCTTAGTGAATTTTACCACTCCGTCCACTTTTGCGTGAAGCGTGTGATCTTTACCACCGTATACATTTTCGCCAGGGTGATGTGTGTTCCCTCTTTGACGTACGATGATGTTTCCTGCAATGGCAGCTTGTCCTCCAAAGATCTTAACACCTAAGCGTTTCGATTCTGATTCACGACCGTTTTTAGAACTACCAACTCCTTTTTTATGAGCCATCTTGTTTCGGTTTTATATTGTTATACTTTAGAAGTATGCTTATGCTTTACCTCCGTCTAATTCGTCTTGTAATGTTTTAAGCTCATCCCACTTTCCGTCTGCGGCAAGTTGGGCTTGCTTAGGCCATGTGTCTGTCACATGATTACCACGTACACCAGAAATGATCTCGGCAATCTTAGCGGCATCAGTTGTTGCTAATTCATTAAAGGTGGTAATACCAGCTTCGTTTAATGTTTCAGCAATTTTTGGGCCAATACCTTCGATTTTCTTAAGATCATCACCTTTTGAGGTGGCTTTCTTTGGAGCTGCTTTTTTAGCTTTCGCCTTTGGAGCTTCTTCCTTTTTGGCTTCGGCCTTAGGGGCAGCTTTCTTGGCAGTAGCTTTTTTAGCTCCTGAAGCAGTGATGCTTTCAATTACGATTTCAGTAAGTGACTGACGGTGTCCGTTTTTCTTACGGTATCCTTTACGTCTCTTCTTTTTGAAAACGATTACTTTGTCACCCTTAAGGTGTTTTAAGACTTTAGCTCCTACTTGAGCTCCGTCTATAGCCGGGGCGCCGATCGTCACATTGTCACCGTCTCCGATTAAAAGGACATTGTCGAAATCGACTTTTTTCCCTTCTTCGGTAGACAAACGGTTAACAAAGACTTTCTGGTCTTTTGCAACTTTAAATTGCTGCCCTGCTATCTCTACAATTGCGTACATAGCGATGAATTAATATGTTGTTTTACACTAATAATGCTTTCCTCTTTCGATTTAAGCGGGTGCAAATATACCACTAATTACTTAATATACAAATGGCTTGAAGGCTTTTTTAAGAGGCTTTTCGGGATGTTTTTATGGGTCATGTTTCGCCTTAAGGCAAAAATAAAAGCAAGCGGTGAGACGGGAGTGTATTTATGGTTTTGAAATAGCTTGATTGCTGTCTGAGGTCTTGTTTTTTTCTTTAGACGTATTCCAGCTGGGTTTAAAGAGTTGCATAAACGAAAGCGTGGTTACAATACTTGTTGTAAATCCAGAGATGGCCACTGTAAAAATGACAACACCTAAACTCGTGGTTCCTCCCCATGGGCCTACCAAATTTTCTAAAAACTCAGGATCGATATTGCCGGCGTAGATTCCGAAAAATAAGGTAAATAAGAGCGTGGCAACAAATCCCGTAACTATACCTGTGGTAAAGCCTTCGGCATAGGAAAAATCTGATCCTTTACGCAGTTTATAGATTTTGATGACCTCATATATTCCCAAGCCAGTAATAACTCCGTTAAAGAGACTAAAAAGTGGATTGGTGTGCCATCCAAACAGTGAGATGATAAAAAAGTAGGCAATGAGTAATCCCGTGATAACGATAGCAAAACGTATAGGGAGTCCGAAACGTGACATAATTTTTTTTTTTTTGGTTTGTGTGCTCTTAAGGTAAGGATTATCTAAGAGTTATACTTTTTAAGTGGCGTTAAAAAAAAGCAAAAACACCTGTCCTTTTCAAGACAAGTGTTTTTTAGTAGGGGGAATTAAAAAGGGTGTATGTACACCGTGTACGTAATTATTCGCCTTCAGGCAGTGGGTAGTTTATGGTTTCCCTATCCATAATATTGGCATCAAAGGCAGCTTCGAGATCTTCGTCATCGCCCTGTTCTTGGGCAAGATGCTCACGTGTGCGCCCTACGCCACCAAAATAAATTTTGAGGCGATACGTTATAAAAAAGAGCAAGGGTACGATGATCAAGGTTAAAAAGGTAGCAATGATCAATCCATAGATAACCGCCCAAGCCAATGGACCCCAAAAGATCACATTATCTCCACCGATATAAATGCCTGGATCAAAATTTTGGAACAATCCAAAAAAGTCGATATTAATACCTACAGCAAGCGGAATAAGTCCGAGTACCGTTGTAATTGCAGTCAAAATTACGGGACGTAAACGCGCCCGTCCTCCTTGTACAATAAGTTCGGCTACTTCTTCTTTGGTAAGTAGGGCACGATCGGGTAGATCTAAGGCCACCATTTTGCGATCAATGAGCAATTGGGTGTAATCCAATAGTACCACTCCATTATTTACTACAATACCCGCCAGAGAGATAATACCCATCATTGTCATCATAATAACAAAAGGCGCTCCGGTAATAAGAATTCCTCCAAAAACACCAATGAAACTCAAGAATATCGCTATCATGATAATCATTGGTTTGGAAATAGAACTAAATTGAAATATCAATAAGAAAAAGATCAGACCCAGCCCTGCAAAAAAGGCGCCCATCAAAAAGGTCATTTGTTTTTCTTGTTCTTCAATTTGACCAGTGTAATTTACCTTGATATCTTCGGGAATAAGACTTTTGGCATCCTGAGCTTCCATTTCTGATTTAATTTTTGACACAATAGCTCCTGCGTCTGTAAATCCAGGTGCTAGCGCCGAGTACACGGTAACCACACGTCTGGTATCTCTGTGTTTTATCGCACTAAAAGAAGAAGTGTTGCGCGTTGTGGTTACAGCAGCAATAGGCACTTCTTTGATCTGACCTGTCGCAGGATCTCTAAAGGTGATGTTTTGATTAAATAAGGCAGAGTTGTCATAGCGCTGATCTTCATTAAAGCGTACATAGATATCATAATCTTCTCCATCTTCTTTATAAATACCCGCTTTATCTCCAAAAATCGAACGACGCAATTGGTTCCCCACCATACCCGCTGCAATGCCGAGTTCTCCAGCTTTTTTTCTGTCAACAATCACCTGAGTACCTGGCTTTCCTTTGTTGACGTCTATTTTTAACTCATCAATCCCTGCGATACTTTTGGTATTGATATAATTACGCATGGCTTCGGCGGCGGCAATCAAGGTATTGTAATCTTTACCTTCCAATTCGATGTTAATTGGGTATCCAGCTGGTGGGCCCACGGCATCTTTTTCTACAGAGATGGCTACACCAGGATAAATCCCTTTAATAGCCTGTTGTACTTTGGCTCGGAGCTTTTCACTGTCGGCGCCATTGCGAAATTTATACTCGCGCATCGTGGCCAGAATTTTGGCTCTATGGGGCATTTCGGCCGCACTCCCCCCATCGGTTTGAGGATTACCAGCGCCTTCCCCTACCTGCGCTACCGCAGTTTCTACTAAGTAATTATAATCCTCTCCTTCTACGTATTGCTCGTCATTAAAGACTTTAAAAACGCGGTTTTCAATCTCTTTGGTGATGCGGTTGGTTTTGGCAATCGCTGTACCTTCAGGATATTCGATGTAGACAATAATCTGGTTGGGGGTATTATCAGGGAAAAATTCAATTTTGGTACGTTGGGACTGCACAGAGGCACCAAAGGCACCAAAGGTGATAAACAAGAGTAAAAAGATACCAACAACAAATAGCACGGGTTTATAACCCTTAATAGACCATTTGAGAAAGCCTTGATATTTTCGTTCTAACCAAGTCAAAAAGCGACGTTGAAAAGTCTCTGTGGCTCCCATAAGTACATAGCGATAAAACCACATAAAAATAATGGTTGCAAAGACAAGGACGCCCAAGCCACGTATTTCGCCGCCAAGGAAAAATATTATCAAAGCAATAGGTAGCATGATAAGCGATGTGCGTATAAGAAATTTACGAGTCAAGGGTTTTTCTTCGACTTTCATAAATTTTGACACCAACATCGAGTTGATAAAAATGGCAACAAATAACGAAGAGCCCAGTACCACCGATAAAGTGATTGGGAAATAAATCATAAACTGCCCCATCACACCAGGCCACATACCCAAAGGCACAAAGGCGGCTACGGTAGTTAAGGTGGATATAATTATAGGGAAGGCAATTTCTCCAATTCCCTTTTTGGCCGCTTCTATTCTAGACATGCCTTCTTCGTCCATGAGACGGTACACATTCTCGACCACAACAATCCCATTGTCTACCAGCATACCAAGCCCCATAATTAAGGCAAATAAGATCATCGTATTCATGGTATAACCCATCAAATTGAGGATCATAAAACTCATAAACATCGACATAGGAATAGCAAACCCTACAAATAGTGCGTTTCTAAACCCTAAGAAGAACATCAATACACCCACTACGAGTATGATTCCAAAAATGATGTTATTAACCAAATCATTTACTTGGTTTACGGTTTTTGCACTTTGATCATTGGCTACTGTGATTTTTAAGTCTGGTGGAAAGACGTCTTTTTTTGATCGCTCTAGAATCTCGTCTATTTTTTCGACAGCTTCAATCATGTTCTTACCCGAGCGCTTTTTGACATCGAGCATGACCACGCTTTCACTAACCTTGTCATCAGTGATAGATTCACCTTCTTCTAGGGTTAAATCTCGAGCAAAGGTGGTACGGTCTTGTTCTCCAAAACTAACCTTGGCGATATCCTTGAGATACACCGCTCCTTTTTCAGATTTTACAACAAAGTTGTTGAGTTCTGAAGGATCGTCTATTTCTCCTAGAATACGAATCGTTCGGCGTTGCCCGCTTGAGACGAGATTTCCTGCAGATAAGGTCATGTTTTCATTTCTGATCGTATTGATGATATCGTCAAAACTAATTTTGGCGGCCATCATGCTATACACATCAACAGCGATTTCGACCTCTTTTTCTTGTGCCCCGCGTATATCGGCGGCCTTGATTTCTGAGAGTGCTTCTATTTCATCTTGGAGGTATTCGGCATATTCTTTAAGTTGTTCTACCTTGTAATCTCCAGAAATATTGACATTGAGAATTGGGGTCTCTTCTGAGATACTCAAATCAAAAATATTGGGCTCTACTTTGGCACCATTAAAGGTAGGCCAGTCTTCACTTGCGGTTTCACTATCTACCTCGTCCTTTACTTTTTGTTTGGCCTCTGCAACAGAGAACTTTTCTTCAAACTCGACGGTAATGATGGCATAATCTTCTTGAGCGGTCGAAATAATTTCTACCACACCTGTAATATTTTGCAATTCGTCTTCTAAAGGGTCTACGATAAGGCGTTCTATATCTTCGGCGGTATTACCAGGGTAGGGCGCCGATATATAAATCTTAGTTTCGTTGATCTCAGGAAAATTTTCTCTAGGCATTCCAAAATAGGCCACCAATCCCAATATGAGAAAGAGCGTTATCAATACATAGATGATCGTTGGATTATCTATCGCCCAGCTGGATAGAATAAATTCCTTATCAACCTTTTTCTTTTTCTGTGCGTTCATAAGGCAATTAGTTTATAATTTTTATTTCCTGTTTGTCTTTGACACTTCTGGCGCCTTCGGCAATAACCTGATCACCTGTGTTTAGACCTTCCAAAACTTCAATCATATCGCCTTGGGTTTTTCCTACTTTGATTACCTGACGACTGGCGATCATTTGGTTGTCAGTATTCGCTTTCGCGGAAGCGGTATATACATACTGATCACCATCTGCGTTTTCATTAATTACATTGAGCGGGATAAGAATCGAATTCTCGGCCGTATAGTCATTAATCGAAAGACGTGCACTGAGATTGGGCTTGACGGCGCCATCCTTGTTGGGTACATCAACCTCGATGGTGTAGGTTCTATTGGCGGGATTAATGTAGTTGCCCGTCTCACGTATTTTTGAACGAAGCATTTCTCCTAAAACGGGTAAATACACATCTACTTCCTTGCCTGGGGTAATGGTCGCAAGATAGCTCTCAGGCACTTCGGCAGCCACATACATATTACTCAGATTGACAATTCTAAATAGGGCTTGTCCTGGTGAAACCACTGTACCTTGCTCTGTAATAATCTCGTCAATCACACCAGAGAATGGGGCGCTCACATTGGTTTTGGCCAATTGGCTTTTTAATTGATTGACCGCATTTTGACTGGCTTCATATTGTGTTTTGGTCTGGAGGTATTGAATCTCAGAACCAATTTTTTGATCCCAAAGTCGTTGCTGTCTTTCAAATGTTGTTTTGGCAAGCGCTGCTTGGGTCTCTAGTTGCGCTAGCTGGCTACTCAAGCCACCATCATCAATGCGAGCTAAAGTCTGTCCTTTGGCCACCCGATCCCCTTTTTTGACATACACACTCGTGAGCATGCCTTGATATTCTGGGTAAATCAGCACATTTTGTTTGGTCTCAACACTTCCTTGTACTTCTACATAATGTTTAAACAAGGTGTCGTTTAATGTAATAGTGGTAACCAGAGCTTCTTTGCCTGTGGTATCCTTCTTTTTGAGTACCGCATCCAAAGAGGCTATTTGTGAAGACAGGTTTGCCACTTCGCTTTTAAGCGCTTCCTTTTTTGCCTTGATCGCTTGTAGATCTCCCGATTCGATAAGGCTATCAACCGATGGGGTGTCGCCAGGGTTCCCTCCGCAAGAGATCAGTACAATGACGAGAACTAATAATGAGAACAAATTTTTCATGTATGTTGATTTTGGATGGTCTTAATTTTGTGTATTTCTGTAGTCAGGCGTATTGAGAATAGTTTCTAGATCGGCCTTGGTAGTAACAATACTCAACATGGCTTGTATGAGTTCTTGTTGGGTAGTATAGAGCTGTATTTGTGCCTGTCGCAATTCAAAACTACTGCTCAAACCTTCTTTAAATTTTATTTGATTTTTATTTTCAATCCGGCTGGCCAACGCCAAATTGCGTTTAGAGGTTTCATAATTGTCTATGGCCAGTTCGTGTTCGCTTTTGGCACTTTCGTAGGCCAGTCGTAATTGCTGCGTAGTCTCTAGCAGTTGGGTTTCAGATTGTTCTAAAGCGATTTTTGCCTGTTGGGTACGGGCACTTCGCATGCCAGAGCTAAAAATGGGCACATTTAGACTAACACCAGCGATAGATTGGGCAAACCAACGCGTACCGCTATCAAAAAAGTCAAATTCATTTCTTCCCGTTTGGGTACCCACATTAATAAAGCCGCTTAAAGAGGGGAGTGCTTTACTCTTTTCGAGTTTAAGCTCGAGAGCGCGCTGTTCTGTCAGGTTGTTGGCAATTTTAAAATCGACATTATTCTCGGTAACATCGGTGGCGTTTAAAAGTCCAAGTGCGGGGGTAGCCAGTGAAGATAGCGTTTGGGTAAGTACCACCTCTTCATAGAGGTCTATTCCCAAGGCCAGATTAAACATTTGACGCGCAATTTTTTCCATTCGAACGGCATTGGCCAGCTGATTTTTGAGCGAGCCTAAGGTGATTTGCAGCTGCTCCAAATCTTCTTCTTCGGCAAGACCGTTTTCATAGATAAGAGCTGTTTCTCGTACGTTTTCTTCTAGGGTTTGAATGTTGTTTTCTAAAATGGCAATGCCTTCTTCTGCAAGTAGTACACTACCGTAAGCATTGATGACGCCCTTTCTTACTTCTAATTGGGTTTTTTCGTTGGCATTTTCTGTAAAGTCCAAAAAGGTTCTTGCAGCCTGAAGCCCTACTAGATAGGAGCCATCAAAAATAAGCTGTGTAAGGGTAGCTGTAGCCGAGGCATTTTGTTTTGTCCCAAAAACAATAGGGATAAAGCCTTCTGGGGGCCTGGCTTCCATATTGGGGGTGAGGTCAAAAAAGTCTTCGACAATTCCTACGGTACTCGCCGTATTGTCAAAGGCGGCAGCGGGCAGTAAAGACACCGGTTGTTTGATCTGATTTTGATAGTCAATAAGACCATTGATCTGAGGTAGTCCACTAGCTGTAGTCTCCCATTTTTGCTTGATGGCTTTGGCAATATCTCTACGTGCGTTAATAGCGGTATAATTGCTGTCTAAGGCATAAGTTATGGCTTCTTCCAGCGAAAAAGAACGCTTTTCTTGAGCAAAGAGTTGACTACCGAATAGAAAAACGGTCAACAAAATGATTCTATACGTCATGAGTGATGTTGGATTGGATGAGTTGGTTTAAAAGTGTTTTACCTGTAGGGGTAACGATACCTCTCAAGTGATATTCGAGATACATATCGTATAATGGCTGTGGCGGAAAATCTTCTGGTGGAAATATTTCATGGTCTTTAATTCCAGTCATACCCGTAAAATAGATCCTAGCGACAAATTGCACATTGATATTCTCTCTGTAAATCCCGAGTGATATACCTCTGGTAATGTTCTCTACCATACAATCTTGCATATAATCGTATTGTTTTTTTCTCAACGAAAAATGAATGGCAGGATAATACTTTTGCAATTGATACATAGGAGAAGACTGCTCTCCTTTTAAATGCTCAAGTACAAACTTTTTAATGTCATAAAGCTCTTCAATAGGATTTTTGCTGATATCACATATGTGGTCGATACCCGAGCATATTACATTAAATAAACCATCTGTAGCCGCTGCAATTATGGCTTCTTTGTTTTGATAATGGGTATAGATGGTCTTTTTGGAAATCGACATTTCTTTGGCGATATCATCCATGGTTATGCTTTTAAATCCTTGATTTAAAAACATTTCGGTCGCGGTATGTAGGATTTGATCTTTCATAAAATCGAATGCAAAACTACAAAGGAAACTTTAAAAACTTTAAAAGTTTCCTCAGTATTTACGTTTTTTTAACATTAGACTTGGGTTGTCGATTTTTGAAGAAGTACATTTTCAATCGTTTGATATGTACTATTTTTACAAAAAAATTGCGAATGCAAACTGTGCTAGAATACGCTTCTATTTTTCAAAATTATTTAGAAGAACACACCTTAGACAAAGAGCCTAAGAACTTATACAAGCCTATTAATTACATTTTAAAGCTGGGAGGTAAACGCCTGCGTCCTGTGCTTACCATGTTGGCAGCCGAAATGTTTAACACTTCCTACCAAAAAGCGATGCCTGCTGCTTTGGCTATAGAGATGTTTCACAATTTTTCATTGGTACACGATGACATCATGGATGATGCTCCTTTAAGACGAGGGGAACAAACTGTACATGAAAAATGGGACGTGAATACAGGGATCCTCTCCGGAGATGCTATGTTGATATTGGCTTATCAACTCTTTGAACAATATGACGGTACCATTTTTCGCGAGCTTGCGAAGCTCTTCTCCAAAACAGCTATGGAAGTGTGCGAAGGACAGCAGTACGATGTAGATTTTGAGACTAGAGACGATGTTACTCTTGATCAATATTTAAAAATGATCGAGTATAAAACTGCGGTATTGGTGGGTGCGGCTCTGAAAATGGGTGCAATTATCGCTGGAGCTTCCCACTCCTGTCAAGAGGCGATCTATACCTTTGGAAGAGATTTGGGATTGGCTTTTCAATTACAGGATGATTATCTCGATGCCTTTGGCGATCCTGAAACCTTTGGCAAACAAGTGGGGGGCGATATTATAGAAAATAAAAAAACCTTTTTGTACCTCACTGCCTTAGACAATTCAGATCCTGATGAGGCCCAACAATTACGACATTTGTATTCGGTGTCTCCTATTGATCCATCAGAAAAAATAGAAACAGTCAAACAACAGTTTTTAGATAGCGGAGCAGCCAAGGCCACCCAAGATGAAATCAAGCGACACACCCAACACGCTTTTGAGGCGCTAGAATCTTTAAAAATTGACGATTCAAAAAAAGAGGTATTGCGCGATTTTGGAACTGCTTTGATGCGTAGGACGGTATAGCCCTTAACCTCTAGAAATACACCCTAACAAAAGGTTGCCAAGCGTCTGCATAGATGCTCTCGCCCTCGCGATATAGGACATTATAACGCGCACCTATAGTAACATTGTTTGTGCGAAATCCCCCGCCCAAAAACAGAGAGGTATTCCAGAAATTGTCTTCCATATCACCCTCTAGACCTTCGATGGTGTTGTTAACACGTAGTTGTTCCAATTCGCCCGAGATCTGGATTTCTCGAATAGGATTAATAAGTACAATGGCACTCCCTCCATATAGTGTGCTTTTAAAGAAATCAGAACTTTGATAGCCAAAGGTAAGTGCAGGACCAATTGAGATGTATGGATTGACATCGTAAATCGCACTTGGAGAAAGTGATAGTTGAAAATTTCCATTCCCAAAATTTAATCCAAAGCCTCCTCCGAAACGAACATTTTCCCAGAATGAGGGTTGATTAGGTGCTGGCCGCGACTCTTGGCTATGGCTTGAATATGAGATACAAAGTAGCAATAGGGTGATAATGAGGCAATATGGTTTCTTTCCTAACATATGGGTCTCTTAATTAAGTGTTATAAATATAGGAATTATATACCCTAAAATGTTAATTATTGTATTTTTGCACTTCTATTGTCACTTTGAGACAGATTAATAAAAAAAATGGATAGATTTTCATTTCTGAATGCCGCACATACAGCGTACTTCGCTGAGCTTTACGATCAATACTTAAACAATCCCGATAGTGTAGAACCTAGCTGGAGAGCCTTTTTTCAAGGATTTGACTTTGGAATGGCCGATACAGCCGAGGTCACAGATGTCGTGACCACTACACATGCAGGAATTCCTGAGCAAATGCAAAAGGAGTTTGCGGTGGTGCAATTAATTGATGGGTATCGTACAAGAGGGCATCTGTTTACAAAGACCAATCCCGTTAGAGATCGAAGAAAATATGCTCCAACATTGGCGCTTGAAAACTTTGGTTTGAGTCAGTCGGATCTTAATTCAGAATTTGATGCGGGTAATATTATAGGACTTGGCAAAACGACACTTCGTGAAATCGTAAAGCATTTGGATGCTATTTATTGCGATTCGATAGGAGTCGAATATATGTATATTCGTAAGCCTGAAGAACGCAAATGGATACAGGATTGGCTCAATGAGAACGACAATCACCCTAAATTTTCGGCAGACGAGAAAAAGCACATTCTTAAAAAATTAAATCAAGCCGTTTCTTTCGAGACCTTTCTACATTCTAAATATGTAGGTCAGAAACGATTTTCGGTAGAGGGCTTAGATGCAATGATACCTGGGCTAGATTCTTTGATAGAACGCGGTTCTGAAAAGGGGATCAAGCAATTTGTGTTGGGAATGGCCCATCGTGGTCGTCTCAATGTCTTGGCCAATATTTTTGGTAAGTCTCCCGAGGCTATTTTTAGCGAATTTGACGGTAAAGAGTACGACGAAGACGAATTATTTGACGGAGATGTCAAGTATCACATGGGTTGGACTAGCTTTCGCGAAAGCGATAAAGGAAAACAAATACGCATGGATCTGGCTCCTAATCCTTCTCATCTGGAAACAGTGGGCGCGGTTATAGAGGGGATGTCTCGTGCCAAAATTGACAACGAATTAAAAGGGGACGAAAATGCGATTCTTCCCATCGCGATTCACGGTGACGCAGCTGTAGCTGGTCAAGGTATTGTGTACGAAATTGTACAAATGGCGCAGCTCGATGGCTATCGCACCGGCGGGACAATTCACGTGGTAGCAAACAATCAGGTTGGTTTTACCACCAACTATTTGGATGCGCGCTCGTCTACCTATAGTACAGACGTAGGTAAAGTGACATTGTCTCCAGTATTACATGTAAATGGTGATGATGTGGAAGCTGTTTGTCATGCTTTCGCCTTTGCTTTGGATTTTAGAATGGAATTTGGGCGTGATGTTTTTATCGACATTCTAGGATACAGAAAATACGGTCATAATGAAGGTGATGAGCCCCGTTTTACCCAACCCTTATTGTATAAGGCTATTGCCAAGCACGCAAATCCTAGAGACTTGTATGCAGATCGCCTGATCAAAGAAGGCATTATACAACCTGGACATGTTAAAGAGTTGGAGAAGGAGTATAAAGCCGATTTGGAAGAAGACCTAGAAGCTAGCCGCAAAAAAGACAAAACCGTTATTACCGAAATACTCGCTGATGACTGGGCCAACTTTGAATTGGGAAGTGCCCAAGACATACTCACTCCAATAGACACTACCTATTCATTAGAGAAGTTAGATACGCTTGCCGATGGTATTACCCAATTGCCAGAAGACAAAAAGTTTATTAGGAAAATAGAGCGCATCATTGCCGATAGACGCAAACAATACCACGAGACCAATAAATTGGATTGGGGTATGGGAGAACTATTGGCCTATGCTACCTTAATGGAAGAAGGTCATAATATTAGAATCTCGGGTCAAGATGTAGAAAGAGGAACGTTTTCGCATCGTCATGCCATTATTAAGACAGAAGAGGTAGAAGAAATCAACCTGCACAATCGTTTGGATCTAGACGGTACAATGTACATCTACAATTCGCTCTTATCAGAGTATGGCGTTGTAGGTTTTGATTACGGTTATGCAATGGCCGCCCCTATGACCTTGACCATTTGGGAGGCACAATTTGGAGATTTCTCCAATGGAGCCCAAATCATGCTCGATCAATATATCTCTGCAGCCGAGTCTAAATGGAAAACTCAAAACGGGCTCGTCATGCTATTGCCGCATGGATATGAAGGTCAAGGTTCTGAGCATTCGAGCGCACGTATGGAGCGCTATTTGCAATTATGTGCTAGAGACAATATGATTATGGCAGATGTTACGACACCTGCTAATTTCTTTCATTTGCTGAGACGCCAGATGAAATGGAATTTTAGAAAACCCTTAGTGGTTTTTACTCCAAAGAGTTTATTGCGTCACCCTAAGGTAGTTTCTTCAAAAGAAGACCTAGCAGGGGGGCAGTTTCAAGAAGTTATAGATGATACTCAAGTAGCTAAAGACAAAGTGAATTCGCTGGTTTTTTGTACCGGTAAATTCTATTACGATTTGTTAGAACGCAGAGAAGAAAACGGTCGGGATGACGTGGCATTGGTTCGCATAGAGCAGCTTTTCCCTTTACCAGAAAAACAATTGCAACGTATTATTGATACATATCCAAATGTCTCAGATTATGTTTGGGCTCAAGAAGAGCCAAGAAACATGGGGGCTTATGGGTATATGCTGATGAATTTTAATATGGTTTCCTTTAGAGTGGCATCAAGAAGAGTGTATTCATCTCCTGCTGCTGGAAGTAGTACCCGATCAAAAGCACGTCACAAGCAGGTGATCGATAGTGTATTTGAAACACCAAAAAAATAAAAAACAATCCGAGGTGTTGAGTAAGGTTTTCAAAACCGTATTTGACAACGCAAACAACACATAATTTATACAATCATGGTTTTAGAAATGAAAGTCCCATCTCCGGGAGAATCAATTACCGAAGTAGAAATAGCTCAATGGCTTGTGGCCGATGGAGATTATGTAGAAAAAGACCAAGCTATTGCTGAGGTTGATAGTGATAAGGCGACGTTAGAACTTCCTGCAGAGGCCAGTGGTACCATTACGCTTAAAGCGGAAGAAGGCGATGCCGTAGAAGTAGGAGCTGTCGTGTGTTTGATTGACACGGCCGCCGAAGCGCCAGCAAGCTCGACCTATGAAGGTGGAGATGAAGGAAGTAATTCTAATGCCGAAGAAGATGTTGCCAAGCAACAAAAGCAAGCTGCAGATGCTCCTGCAAAGGCACCGGCAGAAACACAAAAAACCTATGCTTCGGGCACGCCAAGTCCTGCGGCCAAGAAGATTCTTGATGAGAAGGGCATTAGCAGCAGTGATGTTAAAGGGAGTGGACGCGACGGAAGAATTACCAAAGATGACGCTGTACAGGCAAAACCTTCTATGGGTACACCAGGCCTAGGCAATAGAAGCGAAAGTCGTACAAAGCTTTCGATGCTACGTCGTAAAGTGGCAGAGCGTTTGGTAGAAGCCAAAAATACTACAGCCATGCTTACGACCTTTAATGAGGTAAACATGCAGCCTATTTTTGATATAAGAAAAGAGTACAAGGAAGCTTTCAAAGCCAAACATGGCGTAAGCCTTGGCTTTATGTCATTCTTCACTTTGGCTGTGGTACGCGCTTTAGAGCTGTACCCTTCTGTCAATAGTATGATAGACGGTAAGGAAATGCTGACTTTTGATTATAAAGATATATCCATAGCCGTATCTGGACCCAAAGGATTGATGGTACCTGTGATGCGCAATGCCGAAAACTTATCCTTTAGAGGAGTGGAAAGTGAGGTAAAGCGTCTGGCGCTTAGAGCCCGTGATGGACAGATTACAGTCGATGAAATGACTGGAGGTACTTTTACCATCTCTAATGGAGGTGTTTTTGGGTCGATGTTATCGACACCTATCATTAATCCACCACAATCAGGGATACTAGGTATGCACAATATCGTAGAGCGACCTATTGTACAAGATGGTCAAATTGTTATTGCACCAATAATGTACGTTGCCCTGTCTTACGATCACAGAATTATCGATGGAAAAGAATCGGTTGGCTTCTTGGTTGCGGTTAAAGAGGCACTTGAAGACCCTATCAATTTATTGATGGATGGCGATATTAAAAAAGCGCTTGAGATGTAAAGTAGTATTACAAGAAATAAAAAAGCCCGTCTAAGGAGACGGGCTTTTTTTATAAGCAACTTTTTCTTGGAGTAACTTAAATATGTAAATAAACTAAGGCAGTCGTAAGACTGCCCAAGTTTACATCATCAATTATTGTTTAACAACACGTTTAACCGTTTGAGAATTGTCTGCACTAATTTGTACAAAGTAAATTCCAGCGGCTAGATTACTAAAGTCTAATGTTGTTGTAGTGCTTATATCTGCGGTCTTTGAGAAGACCACACGACCACTCACATCTACAATAGACATACTACGCACAACAGCATTACTATTGTTGCTTACCGTAATCACATCTCTAGTCGGGTTAGGATAAATCGCTATACTACTACTTAACTCTTGATCTGAAACACTTAAAGTACTATCTACCAAAATATCGAAAGTACAACTAGCCACATTTCCTGCTTCGTCTGTAGCCGTAACAGTGACCGTTGTCGTAGACCCTTCTTCTACAACTGTTCCAGCTGCTGGTTCTTGAGTAGTCACGATATTGGAAGCCGACGTACAATTATCGGTGGCTGCGGTATAATCTTCTATGGTGTAATTACCACTGTCATCTGCACTTACAATAAGATCGCCAGGACAATCCAACTGAGGTAAATCAGTGTCTGTTACTGTCACGTTAAATGAGCAAAAAGTGGCCACTCCGTTAATATCTGCGGTAAACTCAACTAAGGTAGTCCCTACAGGGAAAGCAGAACCACTTGCTGGTCCGGCAGTTTGAGTGATTACAGGTGCCCCACATACACTTGTTGCTGTTGGAGTAGGGAAGGTAATCACTGCAGAGCAAACACCAGATCCTGTTCCTGTAAATATATCTACAGCGCAATTGGCAAAGCTTACTTCTGGAATTACAGAAACAGTAGCTGTACAACTTGAGGTGTTACCATTACTATCTGTCGCGGTAACAGTAACGGTATTGTCTCCTGCATCTGCACAAGTGAAATCTGTCATATCTAGAACAATATCGGTGGTTGGACCATCATTGTCTGGTACAGCTACTTGAGGCGTAAAAGAAACGTAGTCATTACTTACGGTCCAAGCTTGAGCGTTTCGGCCTGGCGTGGCTATCGCTTCTGTCCCGTCTGCATTTTCAAGTCCTTGCGTATGAGAACCTCCTGCAGGCTGTGCCGTAGTGTGTATCTCAATTTTATTTGATCCTTCAAAAAGGTGTACTTGTGAAGTTACCGCATCACCAGAAGGGAAATGATCTACATTAAAAAATTCCATCACTAGAATTCTATTGGGTGCAGATCCTATGGTATTATAACGCACCAAATTAATAGCAGGTTGCCCGCCATTTCCTGGATCCAAATCTTCCCATGCAAAAGCAATCAAATTGTTGGGGTTGTTCGTATTTGGGATAAATTGACCCGAACAACAGCCACTATTGGTGCCGGCATTAAAGGTTATAAAGCCGTTTGAAGAGATAAAGAAGTTCGAATAATCATTACCATAAAAATTGAAATCAAATCCTATTGGTAAAGATCCAGAAACTTGATCGTCTCCAAGACTAACGTTGGTGGCTCCACTAGAAATATCGATAGGAGCAAAGGTTCCGGTTTGGTCGATTTCATAACCTCCAAAAATAGTGTTTGATAAAATGTCACTAGCGCCTATAGACGCCTCGCCATTTGCATCAAGTGTCACTGTGATATCTTGACATACTACTTCGGGGCCCGTGCCATCATTGACAGTAACGATAAAACTGCAACTAACGGTAGCGCCTGTATTTTCATCAACAGCTTCAAAAGTGTTTGTGGTAGCTCCCAAGGGGAAACTAGCGCCAGAGGCCAATCCTGCTGTTTGTGTAAACCCAGCCATCGTACAATCTCCAGACAAAGTAGGATCGGCATAGGTAACCACCGCCGATGTCATACCTGGCATGGCTGTTACCGTCATAGAAGGTGGGCAGCTTATCGCACATGGTGTCATTACTGCCGCAAAACTTTGACCTGCATTTACTGCTCCAAAAGACTGGGCTACGCCACCAACCCAAGTAAAATCACCTGAAGCACTACCAGGTCCACCAGTTAATTGGAGAGAGGTGCCTGCCGCTGTACCACTGTTTTCAGAAATACCAATATCTGTTGAAGTCATCCCTGCTGCCGGGCCATCGTTGGCGGTAAGGGTCCCTTCGTAGCTCAGAAATTGAACGACAACCCCAGTGTTATTGACCAAGGCAAAACCATCTGGCGCCCCATTTTGTAGTCCGTTAGTAGGATAGGATATACTCGTGGTTCCAAAACCATTATCTTGATCGGGTAAGGTGCCTACAAAGTTATCCATCCCGTACATGTTACCGTTGCTACCGTTATAGCGTACAATGCTCCAGCCGCTTACATCGGTTCCAGCGGTTCCAGCAATTTCAATGGCTTCACCGCTGTCTGTGCCACTGTTGTCATAATGTATTTCGTTAACGAAGACCGTTTGCGCCGATAGCACTGCCGTCATTAAAAACATACATAGTAAAGTAATTTTTTTCATAGATTGAATATTTGAGTTAATGGAATACAATAATACAATTCCACATCTTATTTAAGATTAAGATATGGTTATCTTAGGAGTCAATTAAAGGTAGTTATTTTTAGAATAATGCCTCTTCGCATTATCTGATAGAACAACTATTATTTGAGATAGAGGCAATTGTATTGATAGTCAATAATACCCTTGCCACTATTTAATAGATCGGCACCAAGAATGCCGTGCACGGCCTTGGCATTGTGATTTTCTAAAGCCGTATTGACACTACTTAGATCAAATAAAACCACATTGAGCTTATCGAGTTGCCATTTTCCAATTTGCAACCGATTGTTTTGTGATAATTTGGTAGGCATGTCAATGGCTCCAGCACCAGCTGCCAATATTTCACTTTCTTCAGAGAGTAGCCCAAAATGAGCAGCTGCATCAAAGCCCACACAAGAACTAGAAGCACCAGTGTCTAAAATAAAAGAGCCTTCTATACCGTTGAGTTTGGCTTTGAGTTCTAGGTGATTGGTTTGTGTTGGAAATAGACGTATTCTAGTGTAGCCTTTGTCGAGCAAAAATTCGCGAAGTGATGCCATATTTTCTTACTATCAAAAGGCCTAAAAATACTATTAATAATCCAAGTGCCAGACCCCACAACCAGAAGTTCTTAGATACGACAGGATCTACCGTACCATAGTACACAAAAGCAGCCCAGTAATAGGGCGACTTTTTGGCATTAGAAACGGATTTATCTTTGAGATATATCCTTTTTGCAAGAGAGAGACTTTTGTTGCGAGAATTGTTTTGTTTTAGTGTTTTGTAAAAGCTACTCATGAGTTGGGTGGTGGCCTGATCGTTAACCTGCCATAGGGAGAATACAATATTCTTACTACCCGAATACTGGAATGCTCTGGCCAAGCTTTGGGCTCCTTCGCCTGTTACAATCCTGCCTATTCCAGTTTCACAAGCACTCAAAACGACTAGATCAGGTTGCCATACATTTCCATATAACTGAGTGACAGGGAGAATACTGTCATAGAAGGAAATCGCAGGGGGTTCTGTAAAGCTACCTCCACTGGCGTGGGTAGATAGGTGTATGATTTGGTGGGTATCCGCTTTCGCGAAAGCGGCCACAACCGAAGCCTCCTCTTTAAGTAAGAGTACGCTGGGGAACTGTTTTTCTAGCGAGGCAGCTTCTTGTAAGGAATAGGGAAGTGCCCTGTTACTGCCCTCAAATACGGGAAAGACACCTAGCGCAGTCGCAGTAGAAGGCATAGGGTTGTCGTGGGTGAGATAAAGTTGAGCCGAAAGTGCAAAAGAGATATCGGTACGATTACTCAACCAAGGCATTTGATCAAATTGAAATCCTTTATGAGCCGAGGTGAGCAAAGCGTCAAAAGGCACAAATTGCAAAAATGAATCGGGTAGTATCACCAGTGATTTGTCTAAAGGGATGTGTAAATTTTGAAACAGCGCAAAGGCAGCATTAGCATATTTCTGCGGATCTCGGTTAATGGTGTTTGCATCGGTAAAATAGTCTAGAAATTGAGTGATGCTTTTTAAAAATTTGGTATTGGCCTGAGCGCTTGAGGTGAGTTTGACAAATTGGGTCTCATTAGCATCAATGACAAATTGAAAACTCGTGTTTTTACCTAAAAAATAACTCAACACCCGATGTTGCTGTACGGCTGTCTTTGCTTTGACCTTTTCGAGCTCCCATAGGGTGTCTTTCTGCTCATCGGGATACCTCTTGGCCAAGGCCTGTTGGGTGGCTGTAATTATAAATCGATTGCTTTCAATACTATCGAGTAAGGCGAGGTAGGGGGGTGTTTCGGTTTCAAGTGCTGAGCGTTTTTGCTGTAGTTCAGTATACCATTGTGTTTGTTTTTTTTCTAAGGCATTTAAGGTACTCACCAGTGGTTCATCTTGGAGTCTTTGTCGCTTTTCTTTATCGATATATCCTTGGGTAGCTAAGAGCGCTTGGGTTGACTGGGACATGGCAAAAGCCCTGTTTAAAAGTTCGGGACTGGGCTGTGATTGGTAAATAGAATAAGCGAGTTCAAGAAAAGCTTCGGCTCGTTTTTTTTGAGCTGTTTGTAATCCCATTTTTGATTGTTGACTGGACAGATTGTTGCTCATGAGTCTACTTACTGTAGTAGCGTGCTCATATAAGATCAAAGCGTCTTTTTCTCTGTTACCTCTCTCAAAGATGCGGGCGTGAAGGTCAAGAGCGTCCATTAAGGTGTTTTCGGCATATAGGAGGGGGCGGGGCGGTGGAGTGCCCTTAGCTCTTTGATCCACATTCATAGCTGGTATAAGCTTTTGATAGGCTGCTTCAATTTGGGAAAGGGCTGCCTTAGTTTGCTCTTGCCTAAATCGAATGTTGGCCATGGCTAGATGTAATTTGGCTTGTGCTCTAGTATCAACTATAGGTTGGGCTGTTTCTATAGAAAGCGCGTAGGCCAAAGTGTCATAAGCCTGATCGTAGGCGCCTATTTGTGCGAGAACCTGGGCTTGTAAACTATACACACTAGGTTGATTTGGATCTATAGCAATAGATGCGGCAGCTACAGTCAAACCCTCTTCGATACGCTGGGCCGCCACAAGACTGCTAGCCAGATTGGTAAGTAAAAAGGTGTTTTTTGGGTATTGCATAACACCATCACGTAGTATTTGAATGGCTTTTTCGGGATTTCCAAAATGTTGATAGACATTAGCCAGATTAGATATACCTCCGGCTACAGCTGCATTGTTTTTGGCTTGCTGAGCAAGACTGAGATAGCGTTGATGAATCTCTATAGCTTCGGTGTAGGCGTTGGTTTGGGTATAGAGGTTGCCCAAGGGCTTTAGACAGGATTCTAAGATGTCAAACCCGCTCAACCCATGTTCTCTATAGATAAACCAGGCTTGGGTATAAAAGTCGATGGCCTTTGTTAAGTTTCCTAGTTGTCTACTGTGATACCCCAATTGGGAAAGACCAATAACCTTGGCCAAAAATGCATCATTGGTGGTGGGGTTTTTAGAAGAAAGCCAATTAGAAAAACTTGCGGTGGCCTTTACATCGGGCGCCAGTAGATAGGTGTCAAGCTCCTTGTATATTTGATTGGCGAGCAAAGATTGTTGGGTGTTTGTACTAGCTTCTCTCGATTGCCCTAAGACTATAATAGATGGTGTGATGACCAGTATAAACAAGAGTTTTTTGATCAAAAGGGAGGCTTTAGCGAGCATAGCGGCCGTTATCGATTAAAATTTCCAAATTCCGTACACCTGGATTTGGGAAGTGGGCGCGTCAAAATTAAGTACATATCTGATGCCAGCACTAGGTCCAATACGAACACCTCCTATATTAGCACCTATGAACACACCAGTTTGAAAGTTGCCAAACCCCTTGCTGCATTCGGTGCGTTGCAGGGTATCTTGTGAATCATCGCTTACCTCTCCAACACCAGGTATGATTTGAGAAAAACTACCTCTGGTCTCCACATCACAATTGCTATTGAGATCGGCCTTGAGCTGTATGCCACCTCCAAAAGCCAAAAAATTGTTCAGATTATAACGATAGGAGATGGGCACCAGATAGGCGGTAATCGACTTTTGCTTGGCTTCTTCTCTAAAGCGCGTGATGCTCTCAATACCAATATCGTTAATAGCTCTTGTTTCAAAATTACGCAATGTCTCAAAGGAGGCTGCCGAGAAGAATAATTCGGCCTGAAAATACACGCGATATGATTTAAAGGGAGACAGGGTTATCCCTGCAAAATATTCTGAACTATTCTCTCGATTGGGAGTAAAAATGGTACCAGCTTTGGCTCCTATAGATATTCCTGGGGTAAAACGTGTCGTACTATAATTGGTATATATGGGAGGGTTTTTGTCAAAGTAAATTGCCGTTCGGTTACGTGTTTTGATCTTGTGAAAATCAGAACCAAACTTCATAGAATACTTGACAAAGCCCTTGGTTGAGTCTCGCTCTTCGACATTTTTTTGTTCTGAACCTGGGAGATAGATCTTCTTGAAGGTGAAAATGAGTTTGTCTTTTTTAAGAATGGTGTCCAGACAAGAGTAATTGACTTCCCGATCTTTTGGACAGATGCGACACTTGGGATACATGTCTACCACTTCAAGGGTTTTGCGGTCAAACATTTCTGGGGTATCTACCTCTAATTTAATCGTATTTGCAGGGCCTTCACCATTATTTTGAAACCGCACCTTAAATTTAAGTCTTTTAAAACGAGCCAATCTATAATTTAGGATGGTCCCGTTTGAAGACATTTTATTGGGGTCGTGAGAGGTGACAATTTCTAATTCGGTGTCTTTGACAGAGTGATTGTCATAATTTTTGTCTGGCACATATATGGTTCTCAAAGTCACAATGGCACTAGTGTCTTTGAGCATTTCTGGTGTGGTTTTTAAAGTGTGAAAGATATTGCGTTCTTCTCCGGGTTGCATCTGGTCAAACTCGATCACTTGACTATTGCGGTAGAGGGCCTTGGTTTGTTCGAGGGTAAGCGGAAGGTTGATGCGCTTGGTACTATCTTGCTGTTGGATACCCCTAGGCTGTATTATCATAGGTGAGGTAGAGGCCAAATCACCATAGCCGTAATTTTGATCAGACCGTGAGGCGATAAGTGATTCATCTACTAGGGTTTCTCCGTGATGCATACGGGTATCACTTATTTCAAAATTGTCATTTTTAAACTGTCTGTCATTATAAAACAGATACAATTTGCCGCTGCTGGTGTAGTCTGTGGTGTTTTTATAACTAGTGATTAAAACCATTTCTTGATCTGGGACAGGCTCTCTGTTGTGTTGCACGACCAAGTCGGTATCATTGGTAAAGGGTGATGGCGCTTTCGCGAAAGCGGAAGTATCCAGACTCGCTTCTTCATCTGAAGCCGAAGCACCTATGACTACCTCCTTAGGTCTGCTCTCTGGCGGTTTTCCATTGTCATAATTGTTGGTACTCCAGAGTCTGACCTTATAGGTGCCAGGCTTTTTATAGACGTGAGAAGGTTTTTTGTCAAAACTATAGCTACCATCTCCTAATTCCCAATAATAGGTGTAAAAAGCCCGTGGTGCTCCTGCAATTTGATTGAGCGGAGGCATGGTGGCTCCAAAATTAATGCGATACCCATTGGCATCGTAATATATAGGAGCCCTTCTAGTGGTAGTGTCTTGAACTATAGACGGCGGGATATCTTGTGCCATAAGATTCCCAAGTGCTACTATGGCCAACGCGATATAGATAAATAAATTTCTCATAGTTGGCATATTATTGAAGACTATTGACCTGAGTGATAAAGCTAGTTTCGGTAGCCGATAAGACTTCTGGTGTAAAACCTATTTGATCTCTACCAATACTCGAGGTTTGCCAGGCATATTGATACATGCCTTGCTGATGGGTCACCAAAATATACGAGGCTGGTGTGTCTATAGGAATTTGCCCGTAGGTTTCGCTAAAAACATTCAAACTCGTATCGTAACGATCAAATAGTGCAACTGCTATACTTTCTGAATTATATAGTAAAAAGGTGTCACTATTGCTGCCGTTAAAGGCAGTAGGCGCCTTGTTGTAGACTATTGTTCTCTCGGTGTCGGTAGGGTTATAGCGGCTCAGGCTTACCCAGCCCAATTCAAACACCGAAGTTTGATATCCTGTGATTAGGGTGCCGTCTGGATTGTCTATAATTGAAGGTTCGACCCCAGCATCTGGATTGATCTCCCACAGTACCTTACATTCCAACTCTTGACAGCTCAAAGAGTTGAATTGAAAGAGTAGTAATTCTTCATTGTTTGAAGGGGTAAATACGTTTATCGGATTGAGTAAAGTGATGTCTTGTCCCGGTGCTACGAGATTGATATAGTATATTCCTTCGCTTAATAGGGGCTCTACAATACCGGTGGTGCTTAAGCCATTGGTAGATAGTTGACAGGCTATAATAGCACCAGGAGAGTACATTTCTATCAATTCTAAGGTAACGGTTACATCAATAGGTTCTCCGTTCTGATCGACGATACTTTGAGCGGGAACAATAACCTGAGTGTTTTGCTCGCCTCTAAAAACACCGCCTTCAAAGGCTGGAAATTCAAAACGTTGCACCTTGGGCAGTCTACAATCTAGTAAATTATCTCCATAGCTTTCGGCCGGTAATGGTGTGGTACTATTGACAATTTCGACAAGACCTTCGTCACAGTCATTATCTTCAGAACAAGAGGGGAGCAGTAGAAGAATGACCATCAATAACCAGGTTAAATGATGTATTCTTTTCATAATGGTTGGTTGTTTGAAAAGGAAGCCAATCGTTTTAAATCCAGATGATAGCCCCCAATGTATCGTATTAAATGTAAGTAAAATAAATGAGCTTGTAAAAGTAGAAACCCTGGCGTCCTTTCAGATACCAGAGTTCTACCCAACAAACCTAAACAAACATATGTTTTAAGGTAAAGCGTTGATCAATGCCGTAATGCCGGCTTCAGAGGTTACTTGTGTAGTCCCGATTACTTCGGTATGACCATCTACAATTGTAGCTGCCTGAATGGCGTATACATAATCTCCGTTTTGTACAGACACAAAGATGAAATGTACTTGTTGTCCTATTGGCATTTGACCATAGTGCTCAGAAAATACTTCTAAGGTACTGTCATAGGTGTCAAAATAAGCTAGAGCAGTAGGTTCACCATCATATGATACGTATACAGCACTATTGCTATCATCAAATCCTTCTGGCACATCTACTAAAACCATGGTCTTTGGTCCTGCATAAGAATACCATCTGTCTAAATTGGTCCATCCAAACCCTGTTAAAGGAGCTACATAAGAAGAAGTCCAAGTACCATCAGGGTTTTGCATTTCTCCTCCATTTACTACGGCATCTTCTTCTTCTTCCCATACAACCTCACAATCGATGCGATCACAATTTTCGGCTCTAAAAATGGTCATTTCTGGATCAAAGCTATTTGTAGGTGCGTTCAGTTCAAAAGCTGCTGCAGGGACGAGTTGTTGCCCACCTTGAGTAGCATTGATGAAGAATTCTCCTCCAGATATAATGGTCGAGATATCTCCATTTGTTTGTTTTCCATTGGTAGGAAGTTGTTTTTTCAACATGTCGGCACGAGTATAGACTTCAAGAAGCTGAATATCTACTGGCCCCGTTACGGGTTCTCCACCAATAAATTCAAAACCGTTGGCAGGAAATGTAATTTGGGTGCCTTGATCTCCGATCACTATACCGCCAGTAGTTGCGTCTACAGTAAAGGTTTGAAGGTCGTTGTTTCTATCGTCTTGGATGCTGTTTTCAAATTCTAATCCGCTAAGGATTTCTGTTCCTGTCTCAAAATCTGGATCGAGGTCCGAATCGTCTACCGATTCACAGCTGGTAAGAAGTATCAATGATGCTGCTGCTCCTAATACTAATTTTTTAAAAGTGTTAGCGATCGTACTGTTGTTCTGAAGCGCTATTGTGTTGTTTTGTGTTTTCATAATAGTTGTATTAAAATGTTTGTTTGATTACAACCCTATATCACAAGCAGTTCTTTTTTGTTACCCCTAATTCTAAATCTTTTTTATACATTAGTTGTAAATAGCTGATAAAATGGGGGATAACAGCATACATCCAGATCAAAAATATGTGGATGCACTACTTTCTAATGATCATAAAATCATAGACGAGATCTATCTGAGGTTTGCGCCTAAGGTCATTGGGTATGTCAAAAAAAATAGCGGTACCGAATCTCAGGCACGAGATATTGTACAGGAAGGCATCCTTACTATATATGACCAAGCCAAAGTGAAGGGCCTGACCTTGAGTTGCCCTTTTGACGCTTACTTTTTTCTAATATGTAAACGAAAGTGGTTAAACACACTAAAAAAAGCTGGCCCAAATAGGGTAACAATAAATGAAGAGATAACATCTAGAGATGCAGAGTTGCAGGCTCAAGCCGATCAAACCAGTCAGTTTGAAGCCCAAAGCAATTTGTTTCACACAAAATTAGCTGCTTTGGGAGAAAAGTGTCGCCAAATCATTAAACTTTCTTTCCGTATAAAATCTATGGAAAAAGTAGCCCAACAATTAGGAGTCACTTATGCTTATGCCCGCAAAAAGAAATCACTCTGCATAGGAAAACTAACCGAGATGATACAAAACTCACGAGAGTATCATATGCTAAAAATGGAGCATGATGGATGAGAAAACGATGTTATTATTTGACGATTATTTGCAAGGCGCCTTAAGTGCCCCTCAGCAAAAAGATTTAGAACAGCGCCTGGCCAATGAGCCCGAACTGGCCGATGCCTTTGTCATATTTAGAGAATTAAACGGGCACTTGAGTCATCACTACTCAGAAGAACGAGCTTCTTTTGCGGCTCAGCTTAGACTAAAAGCGCAGGAGCATGCCCCTACCCAAGAAGCAGAGACCAAGAAAACCACTAAGGTAATACGGTTGCGACCCTTACAGTATTTTGTAGCTGCGAGTATCGTTTTATTATTTGGCGCTATTCTTTGGAGCCAGCTAGCGGTGCCCACCTATAGCGATTATCAAATAGAACAACCTATAAGTCTTAGCATACGTTCTGAGGGAGAGATTGCTTTCGCGAAAGCGGAAGAAGCCTTTAACACCGGTGATTATGAAATGGCTGTACTATTTTTTAATAGCATACTTTCCAACACCCCTGACAATGTTGAGGTTCAATATTATAAAGCCATCGCCCTAACCCAGCAAGACAATTATGAAGAGGCCGACAATCTATACAAAGCGCTTTGGGAAGGGAGTTCGGTTTATAAATACAAGGCGCTTTGGCGTCATGCCTTGAGCAAATTAAAACAAAAGGATAGGGCCTCTGCTAAGGCTTTACTTGAACAAATACCGCCCGAGGCCGAAGACTATGAGCAAGCCCAAGATTTGTTAGATAAGTTGTAAGACTTGCGTATGTTACTCTGATAAATCCTGCTATTTTTGCGGCATGCAATTTACAGATACACATACCCACTTATACAGCGAAGCTTTTGACGAAGATAGAGCTGCAATGATAGCAAGGGCTAATGCAGCAGGAGTTACCCAATTTTACATCCCTGCGATAGATGCTTCTTACACCCAGCGCATGTATGATTTGGAAGCGGCATACCCAGACCAGATGCATTTGATGGCTGGTTTGCATCCTACTCATGTCAAAGAAGATTATCAAGAAGAACTGGCACACGTCGCCCAGCAGCTCTCCACTCGTAGCTTTTGCGCTATTGGCGAAATTGGTATTGATTTGTACTGGGATAAAACAACCTTAGGGATACAGCAAGAAGCCTTTAAAGCACAAATAAGACTAGCCAAAAAATATAAGTTACCTATAGTAATCCATTGCAGAGATGCCTTTGACGCTGTTTTTGAAGTGCTCGAATCAGAAAAGGCGCCCAATTTGTTTGGCATTTTTCATTGTTTTACTGGTACTAAGGAGCAGGCATTACGTGCGATTGGATATCAAATGAAATTGGGAATAGGTGGGGTGGTCACCTTTAAAAATGGAAAAATAGATCAATTTCTTCACGAGATACCCCTAGAACATATCGTTTTGGAGACAGATGCTCCTTATTTGAGTCCGGTACCGTTTCGCGGTAAGCGCAACGAAAGCAGTTACCTCACTTATGTTGCCGAAAAATTGGCGACTATATATGAGCTACCTCTGTCAGAAATTGCAACAATTACCTCAAAAAATGCCCAATCAGTTTTTGGAGGATAGTGGTTTTGCATTCTAACCAATGGTCACCTTATATTTATTTTGTTCTTTTGTCCTAAATAACCCAACCCCAGAATTTGTCCAAATTTGACCACATAAGACCTTATCTTGACACCGAGGTGCACGACGCCTTAAAGACGCATGCAAAACACCCTATGTTTAAGGTTTTGCTTCAGTTTACCTTTCCTGACAAATCGGTGCGGGAGATCAAGGAAATTATTGAAGGTTGTCATTCGATACGCGATTTTCAAACTAAGGTTATTTATCACTCGGTTCAAAATTTATTGGCCAAGAGTTCTGAAGGTTTTTCGACCTCGGGTTTTGATGCCTTAGAAAAACAGCAGCCGTATCTTTTTATTTCCAATCATCGCGATATTGTCTTAGACACTTCACTACTTAATGTGGCCCTGTTGGATCATGGCCTAATTAGCACGGCCTCTGCTATTGGAGATAATCTTGTACAAAAAGATTTTTTGATGGCTTTGTCAAAACTCAATCGCAATTTTTTAGTGCTCCGTGGTCAATCGCCTCGTCAAATGCTACAATCGTCAAAGACGCTGTCTGAGTATATGAAATACTTATTGTCTCAAAACCGATCGGTATGGGTGGCCCAACGTGAGGGACGTACCAAAGATGGACACGATTTTACTCAGCAAGGGGTTTTAAAGATGATTACCATGGCCAAAGGATCGCTAACACTAATGGAATATATGAAGCAGTTGCACATAGCTCCAGTGGCCATCTCTTATGAATATGATCCTACCGATATTCTGAAAATCCCAGAATTGGTAGCCAAGGAAGAAAATTTACCTTATGTCAAAACACCCAATGAAGATTTTAATAGTATCTTAAAGGGTGCCTTAGGCAACAAAAAGCATATCCATATCTCGTGTAGTGAGCTTGATCCAGAACTATTTGATCGTATCGATCAAGAAGAGCAAAGCGATAATGACAAATTACAGCGTGTTGCCGTAGAAATTGATAAGGCGATTTACAAAAATTACAAATTGTGGCCTTCTAATTATATCGCCTATGATTTGTATTACAAGACCGATCGTTTTTCCGATAAATACGATGTCAAAGAAAAGAGACAATTTGAGCGGCGTTTAGAGCGACGTGTTGATACAGCTATCGCTCTAGAAGTAGAGAGCTTTTTGCGCATGTATGCCACCCCAGTAAGCAACCGTCTAGAAACACAGTCATGACCCCAAATATTTTGCTCATATATACAGGTGGTACCATAGGCATGGTCAAAGATTATGACACTGGAGCCTTGCGATCCTTCAATTTTGATAATCTTTTACTCAAAATTCCTGAATTACGTCATTTGGACTGTGAGATAAGTGCTGTTTCTTTTGAAACCCCTTTGGATTCTTCAAATATGAATCCCGAATTCTGGACTCAAATTTGTGAATTTATACAAGAGGGATACGATCGCTATGATGGCTTTGTGGTATTACATGGCAGTGATACGATGAGTTATACGGCTTCGGGCTTGAGTTTTATGCTCGAAAACCTTGCCAAGCCTGTTATATTTACGGGTTCTCAACTTCCTATTGGTGATTTGCGTACCGATGCCAAAGAAAATTTAATTACCGCGATTCAACTCGCAGGGCTTAGAAAGCGCAATAGACCTATGATACAGGAGGTGGCACTTTATTTTGAATACAAATTGTACCGCGCCAATCGCACGACCAAAATAAGCGCCGAACAATTTGAAGCCTTCGATTCTCCCAATTATTTGCCATTACTAACCTCTGGAGTACATCTTCAAATAAATGAGGAGGCGCTACTTAGACCTGCCAAACGCGTGTTTAAGGTACATACCAATTTGGTCAAAGATATTATGCTCATTAAATTGTTCCCAGGGATGTGTCAAAATGTATTTGAGCATATGTTGTCCCTAGATGGTCTGAAAGGTGTGGTGTTAGAAACCTATGGCTCTGGTAATGCGACCACTGCGCCTTGGTTTATTAGCGCTTTAAAAGATGCGATCAAAAGAGGTATTTCTATAGTCAATATCACCCAATGCAATACGGGTAGTGTTAAAATGGGTAATTATGAAACCAGTGTTGAGCTAAAGAAAATTGGAATTATTAATGGAGGTAATATGACACCCGAAGCCGCCGTTGCAAAAATGATGTATTTATTAGGGCAACAATTGGGTCCAAAAGCATTTAAAACGGTCTATGAGACCTCATTGAGAGGTGAGTTGTCTTAAATGTTGATTAATTCTTTAGAACGTCATATTTTTTTTATTATTTAGCGTTCCTTTTTTAAGAAGGCCTTTGCTTTCGCGAAAGCATTGTCCTGCATAGTCTAGAGTAGGTTGTGACCAAAGGAGGTATATAATGAATAATAGAGAGGTGGCCGAGTGGTCGAAGGCGCACGCCTGGAAAGTGTGTATACGCCAAAAGCGTATCGAGGGTTCGAATCCCTTCCTCTCTGCAAGCAGACAAAATGTAGTTATTGAGCTTTTTATATAAGAATGAGGCGCTAAGACATCAGTATTTGCCGCTATTAAAGGTAAAAATAGGGTGGGTGTGCCAAGAAAAAGTTGAAAAGATTTTTATTGTGGTATTTCTAAAATTGAAATGCTATACCCTAGAATATGAATTTGATACCGTTGTTAGAAGGAGGTGTCAGATGGTATTGGCCTCGTAAATTACCCGAGTCTGCAAGTTTTAATGTATCAATTAAATTAATTTATTACTATATTTAACCCTTTACTAATTAAAAACTAAGATCCAGAGCAATGAAAAAATTATTCTCTATTATGGCACTTGCTGCTGTTGTGGCTTTAAGCACTCTTAATGTGAACGCAAACAATACGCAGACAATCCTTCCAGTACAAGCGCAACAGATTGTTGCTAGTGTAGATGCAGGTACTTCTATTCAAGATCCAGTGCCAGCAGATGAACTCTCCTTTACACAGGGTTTGAAAAAACGTTTTATTGAAGGTGGTCCTGGCTTTATGGGGATTGTTCTTCTTTGTTTGATTCTTGGTCTTGCAATTGCGATTGAGAGAATTATTTACCTAAACTTGGCTACAACTAATTCTAAGAAGTTAGCCCAAGAAGTTGAAGACGCTTTAAATAGCGGTGGTGTTGAAGCTGCTAAAGAAGTATGTCGTAACACAAAAGGACCTGTAGCGTCTATCTATTACCAAGGTTTGGATAGAATCGATGAAGGTGCTGATGCGGCCGAAAAAGCTGTCGTAGCTTACGGTGGTGTTCAAATGGGACAGCTCGAAAAGAACGTTTCTTGGATTTCCTTATTTATTGCTTTGGCGCCAATGCTTGGTTTCATGGGTACAGTAATCGGGATGATTAAGGCCTTTGATAAGATTGAGGCGGCAGGAGATATGAACCCGGCATTAGTAGCAGGGGGTATTAAAGTGGCACTTTTGACAACAGTATTTGGACTGATTGTGGCCATTATCCTTCAAATTTTCTACAATTACATTATCGCAAAAATTGACAGTATCGTAAATGATATGGAAGATGCATCAATCACATTGATTGATATGCTCGTGAAGCACAAGAAGTAATAGTAATACCTAAACACAAAAACACATTATGGGATTACATAAAATAACAAAAATCATCATGGCACTTTTTGCCGTGGTAGGAGCAATAATTGTAGGGTTTATCTTCTCTATTGACGAAGAGGCCATGCAAACAGAAATGAAGCTGGTAGGTGTAGAGAACATCGACGCCCCGATGATAGAAAACATCATGTTGGTGGCTTGGATCATTCTTGGCATAATTTTAGTGATAGTATTATTCTACGTATTGAAGGGATTATTCTCTGGTAATGCAAAAAAGACCTTAGTTGGTGTTGGTGCATTCTTACTAGTTGTAGCGATCTCTTATTTTGCAGCTTCGGGTGCAGAATCAGTACCAATGAAAGACGGAGAGGTATTATCTGCTAATGGATCACAATGGGTGAGTGCAGGGATTTACGCCTTCTATATACTCGCTGTAGTTGCCATCGGATTGATGGTATTCTCAGGAGTGAAAAAACTCGCAAAATAAATTATTATGGCAAAGCGTTCAGCACCAGAAATTAATGCAGGATCGATGGCAGACATCGCTTTCCTTCTTCTCATCTTTTTCCTAGTTACTACAACTATAGACAAGGATAAGGGGTTGTTAAGACAGTTGCCACCACCTATAGATGAAAACGCACCACCACCACCGAAGATTAAGGATAAAAACCTTTTTATCGTGTTGGTAAACCGTAACAATGATCTTCTTGTTGAAGGAGAGCTTATGGAATTAAAAGACTTGAAACAAGCTGCCATAGACTTCTTAGACAATGGAGGGGCACCTCGTGGAGGAGAAATTGCATATTGTGATTATTGTCAGGGAGAGAGAAATCCTAGTTCTTCTGATAATCCAGATAAAGCTATTATTTCTTTGACGAGTGATCGACTTACAGATTACGATATGTATGTCGCGGTTCAGAATGAATTGGGTGCGGCTTACAATTACTTACGTGACAGAGAGGCGCAACGTCTCTTTGGATGGAAGTATACTGAGAAAAATGCAAGTTTGACTCAGATGTCGAGTGATGCACAACGCGAAAAAGCGAAGGAGCAGTTAAAGCAAATACGTGATTTGTTTCCGTTTATTCTTACCGAAGCAGAAGCAAAACAGAATTAAAAAAAGTAGATATGTCTAAATTTAAAAAGAAAGGCGGCGGCGAGCTTCCACCAATTTCAACGGCATCATTGCCTGATATTGTATTCATGCTACTTTTCTTCTTTATGGTGGCTACCGTATTACGTAAAAATAACCTTAAGGTAGATAACATTCTTCCCCCAGCAAATCAGACTGAGAAGCTGGATAAAACGAGAACTGTTTTTATCTATGTAGGAAAGCCTAAAGATCAATATGTCAAGGGTCGTGGTACAGAAGCTAATATTCAGATTGGAGATAAATTTGTCGATATTCCTGAATTAAAAGCAGCCATTTTTGAAGAGGTAAATAAACTACGTGACGAGTTACGTTCAAAAGTAGTCGTTGCTTTAAAAGTAGATGAAGGTGCAAACACTGGTGTAGTTAATGATGTTAAGAAGGAATTGCGTGAAGCAAATCTTCCGAAGATCATTTACATTACCACACAAGGTGAATCGGTCCAATAAACAGACCGAAGTATATAATTAGTAAAAAAACGCCTTGAGTTATCAAGGCGTTTTTTTGTGCCCAACTTCACTTCGGGTTTGTTTATATTTGTTTATGAGACTATCCAATCTTCAATTGTTCATTTATTGTTGCTTTATGGCGTCGAGTATGTCGCTCTTTGCTCAAGAAGAGGAAACGCCAATTACTGTAATAGATTCTTTGTATAGGGAAGACCAACTGTACTTTGGACTGAGTCTCGATTTGCTTTTAAATACGCCTACTGATTTTGAACAAAATGGCTTTAGCGGTAGTTTTCAAGCTGGCTTTGTGAGGGATATGCCTATAAATAAAGCTAGAAACAAGGCTATTGGAATAGGACTTGGGCTTGCTGTAGATGTCTTTAACCAGAATCTATTTATAGGCGAGGAGACCGACGGTGAGACGACTATATATAATGTCTTAGGCAATGATATTAATCGAGATCGCAATCGCTTTTCCTATTATACCCTAGAGATGCCAATCGAGTATAGATGGCGTACATCGACACCTACAGAATACTCGTTTTGGAGGGTATATGGCGGTATTCAATTAGGATATATCTATTATGCCAAAGCGAGTTTTAAACAACCAGGTAATACCGTTATTCAAACAGACATTCCTGAGTTAAATAAGCTGCAGTATGGGCTTACTTTTGCTTTTGGATACAGTGCCTTCAATCTTAAAGTTTACTACGGGCTCAATACCTTATTTGACCAAAATGCCACCACACTAACCGACCAAGCAGTCAATCTACAGGTGCTGCGGTTAGGAATACAGTTTTACTTTTTATAACCAATAGGGATAGGTCAAAAACTGTGGTAGCCCTCCTACAATAAAACCGATTAAAAGTTCTATAGGCGTATGTGCCTTGACTTCTAGCCTCGCAGTTGCTGTAGCCCCGCATACAAGAATGCCGCTCATCAACAACCAAAGTAGGTTGTAATTAAAATGTATGCTCAGTCCAATAACAAAGAGTAAAACCCCAGATAGACCAACCATATGCAGACTTGCCTTAAAGTTAAACAGCACAAGGATAAACGCCGAGAGGGAGGCGCCTAATACGCCAACAAAGAAGAAATGTATTTCTGGTAGCTCATAGCCTTCAAAAACTACATTGAGTATGAGAAGGGTAAAGAGCATTTGAAAAAGCAAGGGGTATTTGCGCTCTTTGACATTTTTTAAGTGAATCTCTGAAACCAATCCCAAATTTTTGAACATAAAGTAACTCAAAATTGGGATAATAATCGTCATGATGACGGTCGCAAAGATTTTGGCATACCAAAAATCAGGTGCTACAAATCTAGGCGTAATCGCAAAATAGATACTAACCGCCAATAGGGGCATCCATAGGGGGTGAAAAAAATAAGAGAATGATCTAAGAATCCACTTCATTAAATCTGTTTCCTAAGTCGTGCTACTGGTAAATCGAGTTGCTCTCTATATTTTGCAACAGTGCGCCGCGCGATCGGATAGCCTTTTTCTTTGAGTATGGTTGCAAGCTTGTCGTCTGTAAGCGGTTTTTTCTTGTTTTCTTCTTCGATAACTGTTTCAAGAATCTTCTTAATTTCTCGAGTCGATACCTCCTCACCTTGATCATTGGTCATACTTTCACTAAAAAACTCTTTAATCAATTTAGTGCCGTACGGAGTGTCGACGTATTTGCTGTTTGCCACGCGGGACACGGTAGAAACATCCATATCGATCTCTGTGGCAATGTCTTTAAGGATCATAGGACGCAAATTGCGCTCATCCCCCGTTAGAAAATACTCTTTTTGATAATGCATTATTGAGCTCATCGTCACAAAGAGGGTTTGTTGTCGTTGTCTGATGGCGTCAATAAACCACTTGGCTGCATCTAGTTTTTGTTTGATAAACATGACAGCATCCTTTTGTGCCTTGCTTTTTTCTTTAGACTCTTTATAACCCTTTAGCATATTATTGTACTCTCTAGAGACGTGCAACTCTGGCGCATTACGTCCGTTTAGGGTAAGTTCTAATTCGCCATCGACAATTTGAATTGTAAAGTCTGGCACAACGTGCTCTACCACTTTGGTGTTACCGGCGTAAGAGCTGCCAGGTTTAGGGTTGAGCGATTCTATTTCATGAATAGCATCTTTTAGATCGGCTTCAGATACATCAAATTTTTGCATTAATTTTTTATAATGCTTTTTGCTAAAATGATCAAAGGCTTTTTCCAAGATATCCATGGCCAAAGAGACCGACTTGGTCGCAGTACGTCTGTCGAGTTGAAGGATAAGGCATTCTTCGAGACTTCTTGCGGCTACGCCTGCAGGATCTAAGTCTTGTACTTTGAAGAGAATTTCTTCAATTTTTTCTTCAGAGGTGTAAATATTTTGGGTAAATGCTAGGTCGTCAACAAGATCTACCAGCGATCTTCTGAGGTAGCCGCTTTCGTCTAAGCTGCCTATGATAAACCCAGCGATTTCTCGTTCTTCCTGTGACAGTCTAACCGTATTAAATTGTGAGACTAAATGTTGGTAAAAAGTAGTACCTGAGGCATAAGGAATTTGTCGGTCTTCATCATCTGCGCTGTAGTTATTGGCACTTAGTCGATAATCAGGAATTTCATCATCACTGAGATAATCATCGACATTAATCTCAGTTTCTATGCTATCGCCTCCATCTTCAAATTCTTCGGTATTGTTAAATTCATCAAACTCATCCTTGGTCTCTTCTTTCCCGCTGTCTAAGGCAGGATTCTCTTCCAATTCTTGTTTTACTTTCTGTTCAAATGCTTGGGTAGGCAATTGAATAAGCTTCATCAACTGTATTTGTTGAGGCGATAGCTTTTGCGAAAGTTTAAAATTGAGTTGCTGTTTTAACATAACACAAAAATACACAAAAGGTAAGAGAGTATCTTCAAAATGATGTTAAGCCCGTACTATTCTCAATCAAAACAAAATAGCACAGTGGCTCACTGTGGTTTGGAGTTGCAGCTATTGTATAGATTGATATATATGTACGAGGATATTACACCTTAAAATACCCGTGTTTTAGCGCATAAATAACAAGTCCTGTTCTATTTTTAAGATTGAGCTTGGCAAAAACACTATCTCTGTACCCCTGAACCGTCTTAGGACTCAAAAACATTTTTTCGGCTATTTCATTATAGGTCATTTCGGTACAGGCGTGTTTGATAAATTCAATTTCGCGTTCTTTTAGCGCAAGTGCATTGTCTACATCGAGACTCCCAACTAGTAATTTGGTAACGGTATTGGTATGGTAAAAGCCGTGTTCGCTTAATTCTTTGAGGGCATTCTCTAATACCGATTTTTCGGTGTCTTTGAGTAAATAGCCCTTTGCACCAGCTCTTATCATTTTCAAAATAGTGCGTTCTTCGGCTTCTACTGATAAAGCCAGCACTTTGATATCTGGATGATGCTCTTTAAGGTAGGCCGTTGTTTCTATACCATCCATAATGGGCATATTCACATCCATCAGAACGATATCTGGAATTTTATTGGGAAAGGCCAGTTGATCAATAAAATCCTGGCCGTGTTTTGAGGTGTAGAGTACCTTAAAATCATCAAATGAATTGACAAGACCACTTATCGCTTGAGAAAGAAGCGTATGATCGTCTACTACTACTATCGTTTTCATAAGGTTCCTGGTGTATAATTGAGTTCGAGTTGCGTGCCATCTCCAGGTGCCGAATGATAGGTAGCACGGGCGCCTATCAGTTGCGCTCTGGATTCTATATTAGTGAGTCCGATACCATTTTTAGCTTTCGCGAAAGCGTAATCAAACCCAATTCCGTTATCTTTTACCAACACATTTAGGTTGGTATTTGTGTAGGTTAAAGTTACGTTTAATTTTGTAGCTTTTGAATGCTTAATCGTATTGGTAAAGAATTCTTGTAGCATTCTAAAGATGATTGTTTCTATTTTTTTGTCTATTTCAAGGTATTTGCCGTGTACGGTCATCGAAGGTTCTAAATAGGCCATACGGTTAAATCGTTCCAACTCTAAGGTAAGCGCCTCTACCAAGGTCATGTTTTTTAAGGCCTCAGGATTGATGAGCTTAGAAAGTGTTCGAATTTCTGTCAATCCCTTCCCGATAGTTGCAGCGGCTTCATCTAATTCGTCTTGACTACCCGCGGCATTTTGGGTTTGTATTTTGGCTAGGGTTAACAATTGACCGATATTATCATGAAGTTCCCAACTGATGTTTCTCAAGGTTTCTTCTCTTATTTCAATCTGTGTTTCGGCGATTTCTTGTTCAAACTTCTTTTGTGCTTCTAATTGTTCTTTGACCAAGGTGTTTTTTCGCTTCATAAAGACAGAAAACAAGATAGCCACCACTATCAAAAGCAGCAGTAATATGGCCACGGCAACCAATACAATGACTAATGTTGCACCTTCACCCATAAGAAACCGTATATTAAAATGAGATTCATAAGTATAACAATGAGCCCGTGAATAGTGCTTAGAGTGGAGATGGCAGTTAGGGATAATTCTTCTAACCAAATGCCAAAGACCAAAGGAGCCAGAGGTATAAACGATACTCCAAAAAGCATATATGCCCCGAAAACATAAATTTCGAGATTTTTTCGAGGTTCAAAGCGATCATTACTTTTTAAGCGATCTATGGCATAATACATTAGAAGAACAACTAAAACAATTGCCGAAATATTATAGGTATGAGCCATAAAGGTGGTGATTACAGCAGTGGTTGCTGCCCTAATCAAAATAGTGATTAACATCAGTATTGACAGTATGCCTACTATTTTCTTTCTCGTGCTGTTAGTGATATGGTCGAACACCATTTTATACAATAAGGCGTAGAGTACAAAAGCATAAAGATTGTATATCCAGTGATTGTTGTTGTGACCTACGGCAATGTACCAACGCGCAGCTGTCTCTGCAATGACGGTTAACACTAAAATCAACGCCACTATACGTATGGGTTTA
>PAUP01000105.1 GCA_002712765.1 Cytophagaceae bacterium
ACTACCAAGGAGAATCCCCAAGGCAATACCTACGGCAAATAATAAGGGGGTATATTTCTTTTTCTTACTCACAATGCATCTATCTCTGAAAGGTGTTCTATTTGAACGCCTGCTTTCTCTAAAAATTTTAATCCGCTATTATCTTTATAGGCTTCTTTAAATACCACCCGTCTAATACCAGCCTGATGTATTAATTTGCTACATTCTTTACAAGGCGACAAGGTGATATATAGCGTAGCGCCTTTACAAGATTGGGTCGAAGAGGCCACTTTTAAAATCGCATTGGCTTCGGCGTGTAACACGTACCACTTGGTATATCCTTCTTCATCTTCACAAAAATTTTCAAAACCTGTTGGTGTGCCGTTATACCCATCTGAGATAATCATTTTATCCTTGACAATGATAGCACCTACCTGTTTGCGCTTGCAATAGGAGAGTTTTCCCCACTCCTCAGCCATACGTAAATAGGCGCGATCGTACTTTTCTTGTTTTTTAGGCATGTTATTGGGAATTAATGCGCATCATTATCGCTTAGTGCGCTTTCGCGAAAGCGCAACCTGTAGCACTTGAAGCTCTAAAATAAGCGCCTCAAGACTGATATGCAATGTATTAATTAATATTTAACGCAAAAAGTATTAGAATGCACCTACTGACTTCATCAAAATAGGGATGACCATACCAATAACTACCGAAGAAATGACCATCACCCAATCGCGCAACGAAAATCGCAACACCGATTGCCCGATAAAGCTAACAATGAGCACCACTAAGACAATAGCGATCTGAGCAACTTCAATACCAAGTGTATACTCGAGCAAAGGCATGAGCTTACTATCGGTATTGGCGGTCATCATTTTAAAGTAGGTACTAAATCCAAGCCCGTGAATAAGACCAAAAAATAGTGTAGTGACCAGATAGAGACTTACCTTTTCTTTTCTGGCAGATTTTCCTGCGGTAAACACGTTAAAGAGGGCCGTAATTAAAATGGTAATAGGGATGAGCAATTCGATCCAGCTCGACTTTACACTAATCACTCCATAGGCAGCCAAACCCAATGCAAGGGTATGCCCTATGGTAAAAACGGTGACCAGGGTGAGTAACCTTTTCCAATTTGAAAATAGATAAGGAACCGTTAAAACAACGAGAAAAAGTATGTGATCATATGCGTTCCAGTCAAGTACATGAAAAAGACCTTCTTTAAAATAAAACCAGAATGTATCCATCAAAAAACTACTTAGGGGTTTCCCAAATGTACAAATTAAAACTATCGAATATTGATTATCTTTAGGGTCAATTTAAAACTCAATCTTATGTCTTTTTCTGATCTATATGACAGTGGTTTTCGCCAGCGCAATGAAGATCATTTTGCAGCTATTGTACGCGTTGCCATGAGTGATAATATTATCACTAACGAAGAACGCGAATTCTTAGATCGTCTTGCACATCATCTCAATATTTCTAAAGAAGACTACAAGATGATCCTCAAGGATTACAAAAGCCATCCTATCAACCCACCTATCTCCTATGATCGCCGTCTGGAACGGCTGTACGATTTGGGTCGTATGGTCTATGCCGATGCAGCATTGGGCCCACACCAACGCGCACTCTTAGAGCGTCTGGGCGTAGGGTTAGGGTTTTCGCCTCTTAACGTAAAATACATTGTAGACAAAGCCCTGATTCTGGTGAGTAATCAGGTGGGGTTAGAAGATTTTAAAGAAGAGATCCGACTTATGAACCGCTAAACAGGATTAATCGGTATCCTTTTTCCTTTTGTACTTATTGATCTGCTTTTGTATCGTGCCAAATAACAAGTCTTCATCAAGAGGTTTTGTTAGGTAGGCATTCATCCCTACTTCTTTACAAGCTTCCCGATCTTCATCACTCCTTCGTGCGGTCAAGGCTATAATTGGAAGTTTATTAATGCGTTTGTTGGAATGAGACCTGATACGTGCAGCCGTGTCAAAGCCATCCATAATAGGCATGGTTAAATCCATCAGTATGAGATCGTAGTGATAATTATCCAAAAATTTGAGCACTTGCTCTCCATTTTTGGCGATATCGAGACTGTATTCTTTTCGGTCGGCAAACAGTTTTAAAAGCAATAATTGATTGACCTCAACGTCTTCTCCTAAGAGGATACGTTTACGGTCAGTCTTGGCCACCGGCTCTATAGCCGTTTTGCGTTTTTCAATCTTTTTTCGCTTTTGGTCATGTGATACTCCTACATCTAGAGTAAAGCGAAAAGTACTTCCTTTGTCTTTGGTGCTTTCTACGGTGATTTGACCACCCATAAGCTCGGTAAGCTGTTTTACAATGCTCAAACCCAAACCAGAACCGCCAAATAAACCTTGCTTTTCTATTTGAGTAAAACTGTCAAAAATGGTGGAAATATGTTCTTGGTCAATACCAATACCCTGATCAATAACTTCAATAGTCAAAGGAATTTTGCGCAAATTTCTGGACTGCGTAAACACTTTTAGCGTTACCCTTCCCTTATGAGAATATTTGATCGCATTATCTAACAGATTTACCAATATTTGATTGATGCGCAAATGATCAATCACGAGAAATTTTGGGATTTTCTCTCCAATTTCAACGGTAAACTCCAAACGTTTTTCTTCGGCTTGTAAGGCATAGGTTGCCGAAAGTCTATCGAGATACTCCCGAAAGTCAAAACGCTTATTTTTAATTTCGAGACGACCTGCTTCAATTTTAGAAATATCTAATAGATCGTCTACTATGGCCGTCAAATTTTGACTAGAGCTCTTAATAATATTAACCAGATCGAGTTGTTCTCGGTTTAAGGCAGTTCCTTGTAAGACATTTATAAATCCTAAAATACTATTTAGTGGCGTACGTATCTCATGACTGACGTTGGCCAAGAATTTGTTTTTAAATCCTCGCTGAACCTCTAGCTGATTGTTGAGTTCTTGTGCCATATTAAAGTCTATAATTGACTCATTCCTGACTTGCTTGATTTGATGCACACTCTTGTAATGGTCGGTGAGATCAATTATAAACAAGACAGCTTCTGCTTTTTTAGGGTCGATATGTACCCGTATGTCAAAAAAGCACTGCTTGCTTAACACTTCAATTTGTACGCAGTAGAAATAGTGTGAAGCTTTCTCTTGGTCAAACAAAGATGTTATCGAATAGAAAAAAGGATGATAATCGGTTAATAGGGTGTCTTTTTTGACACGCATTAAGGTATTGGTAGTGTCAAGAACTTTAGCTTCCTGATCAACGACAATAACCTGAGTATTTTTCTGTAAAAATTCTTCTTGGAGGGATTTAAGCATTTTTAAGCATTTGAGCTGCAACATCAGTAAACAGCTGTTCTACATTCTCGCCAGTTTTAGCGCTGGAAAGATAATCAGCTTGGATGTTTTGCTCATTTAATGCTTGCTGTAATGCTTCTACATCGACCAAATCCACTTTATTCCCGATAATATGCACAGGAACATGAGGATATTTTTCAGAAAGATGATCGAGATTATATGACAAGTCACTGTAGGTCACTTTTCGCGAAGCGTCAAAAACGTAGATAAAAGCAGAGGCACCTAAGAGGTAAGAAGGTCTGTACTTTGTAAAATCATCTGTGCCTTCGACATCCCAGATAATCAGGGTCACCGGTTGATTGCCTATCAAAACCTCTTTTTTCATGATGTGAACCCCTATGGTCACCGTGTAGTTTTCTGAAAACGTATTCTCCACAAACCGCCTTAGCAAGGACGACTTACCAACGCCAAAATGTCCTAATAGTACTATTTTCTTAGATACGCTCATCGGTAAAATATTCTTTTAATTTTTTGGTAAAACTAGCTTTGTTGTTCAAATCATCTTTATTGATGACAAATTGGGCAAAGTCGTAAAGAACATCTTCCAATTTATCTTTAAAGGAATCATCATAGATTCCAGACAAAACAACCGCAATATAATAGTTTGAAAAGTTTTGAAGGTGTACGGTGAACAATTCGTAATCAATGCGCTCTAATTGCATTTCTTTATCTGCGGTAAAAGCATCTTCTACAAAACTTTTAATAGCGGTTAGCATACCTGCCACCATGTCCTCATCCATGGTCTTGGTTTTGGCATAATTGGCAATGAGTAAACCCGACCCCTTTTCAATTACCATGATCTGTTCAATACGGGCTTTGTATTGTTCATACATCAAAGCAGTAGCATTTACCCCTGCCGATTTCTCACTAGAAAACCATCTTTTAAATGAAAAGGTTTTGTTTAATCTTTGATTAATATCGTCGTTGAGCTTTTTGATTTCACTTTGTACATACTTCTTGATCATTTTCCCAATAATGGGAAACAAAGCTTCGGCTACAGCATCCTGAGATTTTTTTATTTCTGTTTTTAGCGCCTGAGTAATCACTGGGCCTAGGGTTTGAGGTATTTCTTGTACAAAGCCCGAAAGCCGTTCTTCTAAAATGGGATTTACGCGTTCTGAGAGGTGTTCTTGTTTGGATTCTAATAACTGAATTTTACGCAACACATCCTTATCCGGCTCAAGATCATTTGTGAGCAGGAGTTCTTTTAAAATTTCTAGCCGCTGATCAGAATTCATGGCTTTTTGGGGTGCTTGGTACTCGTTTTTAGGCTTTGATATTTTCGCCCATGCGTATTAGCATATCACCGAGATCTTCTCGGTTCACTTTCTTGTGATCCAAAGCCTCAGCTTTATCAGAAAGTGCTTGTTCTAAATCAGAAATTCTAATATTGACATCGGTACTCAAATTATCAATAGCTGTCATCAATTCCTTGCGCGTATCGTCAACATACTCCATGAGCTCTTGACGTTTGGCAGCAATTTCCGACTTTAAGGTTTCGAATTCATGATTGTATTCCTGTATGTTTTCTCCAAAAATGAGATTTTTTATCGCCTCAATTTTTGAATTTGCAACTTCTTGTTCTGAAGCTTTCGCGGAAGTGGATTTTTTTGCCATAAACGATTCTGTATAAAGAATTCAGTACCTCAAAGATATAAAAAATCAACTAGCCTAGGTCAACGGGAATTTAACCGAATTCTGCCATAAAGGCCTCTGCTTTTTCGACCATATGTTGACTGCCGCAAATAAAAGGAACACGCTGGTGGAGCGCTGTGGGTTTCAAATCTAAAATAGAGGTGTATCCATCACTCGCTTTACCACCCGCTTGCTCGGTAATAAATGCCATAGGATTACATTCGTAGAGTAAGCGTAATTTCCCGTTGGCATTAAGCGAACTCTTAGGATAAAGATAGATACCTCCTTTGATCATATTGCGATGTATATCCGAAACTAAGGACCCTATATAGCGAGAGGTGTACGGGCGATTTTCTGATTCTTCTTGGCAGTATTTGATGTACTTTTTAACGCCTAGAGGAAAATGTGTGTAATTTCCTTCATTGACCGAATAAATAGTCCCGTCTTTGGGAAATTGCATATTGGGGTGTGAGAGGTAGAAAGTCCCGATAGCTGGGTTGAGTGTAAAACCATTTACACCGTGTCCAGTAGTGTAGACCAACATCGTAGAGGTGCCGTAAATAATATAGCCTGCCGCTACTTGATTTCGTCCTGGCTGTAAAAAATCTTCCATGGTTACTGGCGTTCCTGGCGGGGTTACCCTTCGATAAATCGAAAAGATGGTGCCTACAGAGACGTTAACATCGATATTGGAAGAACCATCCAGCGGGTCCATTAAAACGACATATTTGTTTTGATTATCCTCCTTATGGCCCTCTATAGTAATAAAATCATCATTCTCTTCACTCCCAATCCCGCAGACAATTTCTCTATTCTTCAAAGTAGAAATAAAGGTTTCATTTGCGATTACATCCAGTTTTTGCTGATCTTCACCTTGAATGTTTGTTTCGCCTGCAGCTCCAACAATATCAACCAGTCCAGCTTTATTTACTTGATGATTTACCACTTTGGCAGCAAGCCTGATCGAATTGATCAATCTAGAAAGCTCCCCAGAAGAGTATTTAAACTCGGCTTGATTTTCTATAATAAATTCACCAAGAGTCTGATTTTTTCGTGCCATACGACAGGTATCAATTGTTTTGGCAAAAATAGGTACAATTATACGGTTACTACAACGTTTTCGTGTACAATTATTAGCTATTTTGACTACTTTCGTTTTAAAAATTACCCATGTCTATCACAATTAGAAACGCCACTGCCCAAGATATGAGCTCGGTGCTCCAATTGATCAAGGAGTTAGCCATTTATGAAAAAGAACCCGAGGCGGTCAAAATTGACGAAGGCCTCTTACGAGAATTAGGCACAGGAGATCAGCCTCTATTTCAATGTTTCGTAGCCGATACTGGACAAAAAATAGTCGGGATGGCACTAGTCTACTTCAGATTCTCGACCTGGGTCGGAAAATCACTCCACCTTGAAGATCTGGTCGTAGCCCAAAAGGAAAGAGGTAAAGGTATAGGCACCCTACTCTATAATGAGGTAATGCGATATGCCAAAGCCCAGCAGGTAAAACGGGTAGAATGGGTTGTTCTTGACTGGAACACCCCAGCGATCTCCTTTTACCAAAAAACCGGAGCCCGTTTACTCAAAGACTGGTATCTTGCGCAAATGGATGAGGGGCGATTGAACCAATATCTAGCCCAAATCGATAGCCATACATCAACAAAGTAGCAAGAGTTCATGCAAGTATATAAATTTGGTGGAGCCTCGGTCAAGGATGCCGAGGGTGTAAAAAATATTGTCAACGTGCTTCAAACCATGCAGCCTTCCCAAAAGGTGGTCGTCATATCGGCTATGGGCAAGACTACCAATGCCTTGGAAGGGGTTATAGATGCTTATTTTAATGCCAAAGCCCAACTCGCCGAACGCATTTCGGCCACCCATGCTTATCACGTTAGTATTATTGACAGTTTGTTTGCCCAAGGGCACCCTATCTATCAAAAAGTACACGGTTTATTTGATGAGTTAAAAGGATTTTTGGCTTGGAACAAGTCACCACAGTACGACTTTGTCTACGATCAGGTGGTTTGCTATGGTGAGTTAGTCTCTACAGCTATAGTAAGCGCCTATCTCACTGAGGTTCATATCCAAAATCACTGGATAGACGCCCGCGAACTAATAAAAACTGATACAAGCTACAGGGATGCCCGAGTAGATTGGGAACAAACAGCTCAGGCTATTAAAGATAAACTTGATCCCAAAAAATTAACGATCACTCAAGGATTCATTGGCTCCGATAAAAATAATTTTTCTACCACTTTAGGTCGGGAAGGCAGTGATTATACAGGGGCTATTTTGGCCTACTGTCTCAGCGCCAATGACCTCACGATTTGGAAAGATGTTCCTGGGGTATTAAACGGTGATCCTAGAGTATTTGAAAACTCAAAGCTCTTACATCAAATTTCTTACGAAGAGGCTATCGAGCTCGCTTTCTACGGTGCATCTGTCATTCATCCCAAAACACTACAACCGCTTCAACGCAAAGAGATACCACTATTTGTCAAATCATTTCTAAATCCAAAGGAGGCAGGTACTGCAGTACGCAAAGGACAACGCCTAATCCCAGAAGTTCCTTGTTTTATCGTCAAAAAAAACCAAGTCTTGATCTCTTTGTCTTCGCTTGATTTTTCCTTTATGATGGAAGACAATATCGGAGAGGTATTTCGCCTTTTAGGCCAATATAAAATGAAGGTAGACCTGATTCAAAACTCGGCCATAAGCTTTTCTGTATGCGTCGACAATAAGTTTGACAACCTAGAAACTCTGACAAAAATGTTACAACGCACCTTTAAGGTCCAAGTGAGCCAAGGTGTAGATCTCTATACGATAAGGCATTGTACCACCGCGGTCTTAAGAGATTTTGAAAAAGACAAAAAAGTGTTGGTGAAGCAGATGGCACAGCATACCGTACAGCTTGTGGTGAGCTCGTGAACCGAATTTTAACCAAAATAAAAGGAAGTGATAAGGACCTCTGCCATTGGTCATCGCCACATGGTAGGAATTGCTATATTTGCTTGTAAACAAGAGAAACATTCATGGGTTTGGTAACCGCAAAAGAAGTCGCTCAAGCGATTAAAGTTGATAAGCTTGGCTTTGTAGGCACTTTTTTGGGGTGGACTTTGATGAAAGTACTCAAAATTTCTACAGCCAATAAAATCTATGACCGAAATAAGCACTTGACCGATCTCGATTTTTTAAATTCCCTTTTGGACGAATTTGAAATCAAATTTGAGATCCCTGAAGCCGATCTAAAACGCCTTCCCAAAGACGGAGCATTTATAACGATATCCAATCATCCACTGGGGGGTATTGACGGGATTTTGCTATTAAAACTCATGCTGGAGCAACGCGAGGATTTTAAAATTATCGCCAATTTTCTGTTGCACCGCATAGCACCATTAAAACCCTATGTGATGCCAGTCAATCCCTTTGAGGATAGAAAAGATATCAAATCGAGTGTGATTGGGTTTAAAAGTGCACTCAAACATTTAAGTGAGGGGCATCCCTTAGGCTTGTTTCCAGCTGGTGAAGTCTCGACCTATAAGGACGATAAGCTCATCATAGACAAACCTTGGGAAGAGGCAGCGATGAAGCTTGCCAAAAAGGCTGGAGTCCCTGTGGTGCCTATCTATTTTCACGCAAAGAACAGTCAATTATTTTATCAATTATCGCGTATTAGCGATACCTTGAGAACCGCCAAATTACCCTCAGAATTACTCACCCAAAAACATCGGGTAATAAAAGTGCGTATTGGACATCCTATTTCGGTCAAAGCCCAACAGGAGCACGAAAGTTTAGAGAGCTTCACAGAATTTGTACGCAAGAAAACCTATATGCTGGCTAGGTCATTTGAAAAAAAGGGCTTGTTGAGTGGTATTCCGCAAACCTTAAAAACACCTAAAGAACCCAAAGCGATTGTTACCGAAATTAGCAGTGATCTCATTCAAGATGAAATTGCCCGCATACGCGAAAATGATCGACGGTTACTCCAATCCAAAAATTATGAGGTGTTTTTGGCCCCTGCTCAAGACATGCCTAATATACTGCAGGAAATTGGCCGCTTGAGAGAAATTACCTTTCGCGCCATTGGTGAAGGAACTAACGAGGCTATTGATTTAGACAATTTTGACCGTTATTATTATCATATGTTTTTGTGGGACACCCAGACTCAAATGATAGCCGGCGCCTACCGAATGGGATTGGGATCCAAAATTTTTCCAGAGTATGGTATTGATGGATTTTACCTGCAAGATCTCTTTAGATTTGAACCTGAATTACACAAAATGATGAGCCAGAGTATCGAGATGGGACGTGCTTTTATCATCAAAGAATACCAACAAAAACCAATGCCTTTGTTTTTGTTATGGAAAGGCATTGTACATACCACGCTAAGGTTTCCAGAACACAAATACCTCATAGGAGGCGTGAGTATTTCTAATCAATTTTCAAACTTCAGTAAATCGCTGATGATTGAATTTATGAAGTCGCATTATTACGATCCTTATGTGGCTCAATACATTCGTCCTAAAAAGGAATTTAAAGTACGTCTCAAAGATGCCGACAAAGAATTTGTCTTTGACGAAAGTGCCGCCGATCTCAATAAATTTGATCGCCTTATCGATGAGGTTGAACCAGGCTCTTTACGCCTTCCGGTGTTGATCAAAAAATACATTAAACAAAACGCCAAGGTAGTTGCCTTTAATGTTGACCCGCTGTTTAATAATGCCATCGATGGTTTGATGTATATCCGTATTGCCGACCTGCCCGAAAGTACCGTAAAACCTGTGATGGAAGAGTTTCAGGCAGAGCTTGAAAAGCGTTATGGGCAAAAAAATTCGGAAGAAGAATAAGGATAGTATAAGGTCATAACACAAGACAGCCGTTGCGCAGTTTTTGCCCTTTAGCTCTTACTTCTATGGTTTTAAATGCGTGGCCACAAAATCTTGGCAATAGGCTTTTATTTCGTCTCGTGCTTTCGCGAAAGCGGCCTCAGTCTCCTCTAGATCGCCTTCAAACTTTGAAGGGTCATAGAAATTCTTATGAAGCCTTGTGGCATTGGGCGCTGGTATAAATGGACAGTTTTCGTAGGCATGATCGCACACTGTTATGATAAAATCCCATTTGATATCTCGATATTCGTCTACGTGATTGGAGGTATGACTTAAAATATCAATACCGTCCTTGGCCATAGTGGCTGCTGCTCCGGGATTGATCCCATGTGTTTCAATTCCGGCAGAGTAGATATGAGCTCGATCTGATGCCATAGCATTTAGATAGCCGTGGGCCATTTGAGATCGGCAGCTATTTCCTGTGCAGAGTACTAAAATATTTTTCATTGTTTGGGTTGATTGTTTGGATTGTTTGTTTGTAATGCTCAATGTTTGTCTGGCCTATTGATTTTAAGTCGCTGTAGTACTACCGCGTTGTAGCAGCAAATTATCGTGCCACTTACCATCACGCATCCCTATGCGATCAAGAGTGCCTACAATCCTAAAACCATTCTTGAGGTGTATTTTTACACTTGCCTCATTCTCAGGAAAAATCTTGGCGAGTAAACTCCAGAACCCTTGTTTTTCGCTACAGCGTACCAAAGCATTCAACAGCGCGGTTGCATAACCTTTACCAGAAACTTGGGTGCTCATATAGATACTAATTTCGGCAACGCCTTTGTATACTTCCCGATTAGAGAAGGGTGTTAAAGCCGCCCAACCTACCACTTGACCTGCTAGGGTACAAACCAGACGGCAAGAGCGGCTATATTTTTGATCCCAAGCTGACCAAGTTGGCACTTCGGTTTCAAAGGTGGCATGACCTGTCGCTATACCTTCTGCATAAATCTGGGCGCATAATTGATAATCTGGCGCCGTAAAGGGTCTAATATCAAAGGAGCGCAACTCCATGTTTTAGCAACATCCGCTTCCTGGAGCGCAACTTGTACTGCTGGCTGGGATAGCTGTCTCAGTCTCTGGTATACCGCAGGTATCTTTGGCTTTACAATCGGTTTTGGCCACGGCAAGCTTAAAACGCAATTGACTCTGATCAATCACCGCTTCCTGAATAAACAATTGGGCAGTGTGAAAATGCGTATTGCTATATTCTATTTTTAATTCGGCATCCATTTGATAGGGTTTCATACGTCCTACCTTGGCCAGAATAGCCAACGCTTTATACACCGTCATATATTCTGTCTTTCCCAATTCTTGAGGGCTTTCATAGAGCTGAACAATGGTTTCTTTCCAAGTGTCGGTATTGGCGCCGCAGTCTACCGCATCTACTGTGATGTGTTTGACCTCTGTAATGTGATAATTGGCTCCTACGAGCATGTTTGGGGCATATTCAAAAAGCAATGCCTTGTCCGAGTGCTGTTCTAAAAGGGTAAAAAATTCGTTAGTTTTCATCTCTTATTGTTTTAAAATTGATAGCGCTGTTGCGCGTATACGTTCTAGCAAAGCGGTAGTATGTGCCACTGTTGTGAACGGATTCATAAAAGTGGTTCGCAGATAATATCCCTGCTTTAATTGGGTGGCAACAATATAAAAGTGTCCTTCTTCCAAAAGCGTGGTTCTAATGTATTGGTTGAGTTTGTTAAGATCTGGTATAGTGCCGTCTCCGATATATCGAAAGCAAACAATATTACAGGCAGGAGACAAGGCCAACTCAAAATCATATTGTTGTTCTACCAACTCCGAAAAGGCAATGCCAGCATCATAGAGAGTAGTGACATAATCGTCAAAAAATGCCATACCAAAAGCATTTCTAATGGCAAAAAATCGCAAACTCATCATGCTTTTGGTACATTCAAAGGTGCGTTTGGCCATATTATACCAATCTGGGTCGTCATTTTTCTCCCAAAGGTATTGGGCCTTTTGCTCAAAGGTGGCATAACTAGCTGCTGTATTTTTAAAGAGCACTGCGGTAGTTATAGCCGCTGTAGCCATCATTTTATGCCCATCAATAATTACAGAATCGGCTTGGGCTATACCTTTTAATAAGGGTTTGTATTTCTCAGAAAACAACGCACCTCCGCCGTGTGCAGCATCTACATGAAACCAGAGTTGTTTTGCTTTCGCGAAAGCGGATATAGCCTCCAAATCGTCGTACATTCCAGTACTTGTTGAAGGAGCACTACCCACAATGGCGATGACCTCTAAACCTGATTGAGTAGCCCGATCAAAAGCAGATGCCAACAGCTCGGTTTTCATTTGATATTGAGCATCTACAGGTATTTTTATGATGCCTTTTTCACCTAGCCCCATAATACGAGCTGCCCGA
>PAUP01000106.1 GCA_002712765.1 Cytophagaceae bacterium
AACAGCTTTGGACACCGATTTTGTTAATCTGGTAGCCAAAAGGGCTGCTATCATAAAAAATACACCTCCAAAAATAATGGCGTTAACCGCATTGTTATTCAAAAAATTCTTAATGATAGGCCCAAAAGAAACAGTTTGTATCAACATGGGTATCACTATCATCATATTGACAATACCCATATACACTCCTCTTTTTTCCTGCGGGATGACTTTGGATACCATGGCATAAGGTATCCCCATCATGGCCGCCCAGCCAATACCAAATAAAATCATTGGGATAAACAAGGCATATTCATTGGTAATAAATGGCATACTGATCATGGCAATTGCGGCAAAGATCAAACTGACCACATATACATTTCTAGATCCGTACTTCTTGGCAAAAGGCACAAGGGCTAAGGCCACAATCATGGTCACAAAATTATAAGTTCCATTCATTAAGCCGGTTTGTACGAGGGCTTCTTCAGATAACAGCTTGATATTTTGAGCAAAGTCTGTATCGGTTCTACTAATAACATCACCTATTCTACATGACTCTAATATACTTTTGTATTTGAGGTCGTCATCTGGGGTAATCCCCAATAAACTTTGACGCACCATTGGGGTAATAAATTGCCAATAAATAAAGAGCGCATACCACTGGAAAAAATATACTCCTGCCAGACGCCACATCATTTTTGGCATATCGCCTATGGCCTCGGCGGCTTCTACAAAAGGGTTTAGCGTATCTCCTAATTTTTTGACGGCAGCACTATCGCGATTTTTCTTGATAATGCCATAGAGTATTTTTAGCCAGATCAATGCAATGACCAATACCACAATAACCAATACATTTACATTATCCATTAATGCTGGTATTACATAGCCCAGACCAAAACCAAGCGCTATAGGCAAGGCCAAGATCACAAGCAAGACACTAATAATTTGTATAAAGGGATGTGGAGTGTCTTTTTTATACTGTTCGATTTCTGCCATCTCGTCGGGGGTGGGCGGGATCTCTGGTGTTTTCCAAACCGACCAAAGTACTGTACCTATAGATGCTAGGGCACCAAGAAAAAAGGAATAATAAACCCAAGTTGGGATTGCCGATACCGACTCATCACACAAGCTAGCCCCTACCGTAGGATCTTCGCTAAAAAAGTGTTGAAAGACAAAAAGAGAGAAATTGGCAATAGTGATTCCAGCCCCTACAAACAGACTCTGCATTTGATACCCATAAGTAAGCTGGTCGTCATTTAATTTATCTCCAACAAAAGCCCGGTAAGGCTCCATAGCTGTGTTATTACCTGCATCCAATATCCAAAGTAACCCAACGGCAAACCAAAGACTAGGGCTATAAGGAAAAGCAAACAAACACAAACTCCCTAGTATGGCTCCTATTAAAAAAAAGGGTTTTCGCCTTCCTCCCCATTTAGGAATCCAGGTTTTATCACTTATCGCCCCAATGATAGGCTGAATAAGTAACCCAGTCACTGGTCCTGCCAGATTGAGTAACGGTAACTCGGCGTGATCTGCACCTAAGAATGAAAAAATGGGGTTAACAGCGGTTTGCTGTAACCCAAAACTAAATTGGATTCCAAAGAATCCGACATTCATATTCCAAATCTGCCAAAAGGAAAGTTTTGGTTTCTTAATATAGTCTGAAACTTTCATACGCTGAGGTAGCTAATTAATCTTAGGATGGGTTCTGTGCAAAAAAATAGACCGTTCGACAAAATGACGCTATAGGTCAAATGTGAACGCTATCGCATTTCAATATACAATTTTGCCCCAAAAATGCAGTCGCAAGTATTTAAGAAAACCAAGAAATTCTAAACGAAAACGATTTCGTAAGTAGCTCTAAGTGTCGAGACTATACTTTTTGACCCAGAAAAATAGGATTTTGCTATTACGCTCGGTGCTGTCCTACTCAAAAATTAGTCTTCCTGTAAACTCTTCACTCACTTGGACAACGGCAGGACGCGAAACAGAAAGAACATCGCCTGTAGCCAAAATACGTCCTTTTATGGATTGCTGTGGGTTTACAATCATGGCATTGGCCCCTCTGTGAAAGAGAGTTAAACTATCTATCGCGAGCAAGCGGCCTTCAAAACGCGGATATTCGTCTGCAAAACTTATGGCCGCGTGGGTAGTGGTGCCTGTAAGGTAAAAAACACTTAGTCCGTTGGCTTGTACAATGAGATCCTCACAGTCTAGATCGAGGTAAAAATCACCACTTTTACGACTATCGGTTACCCCGCCAGAAGAGTCACTGCGCAATACCAATTCTGGAAAAGACAGTCTGCCTATTCCACGCACATCATAGGCCGAACTATTTCTGATTTCGGTAAGTATAGGTGTTGTAACCCGAATCGTAGTAAGCCCGTAATCCCGTACTAGATTACAACTCGTATTGTCTTGTAAGACCAAGGTTTGGTCCTGAACACTCACCACCACCTGATCTAGTAGATTTTGACCTGTGGTAACCCTAACTTCTTGTACATCTCCTTGAGCAATCTCCAAAATAATATCATCTTCAAAACGGATCTTTGAAAAAGCAGCTACGGTAACATTTTCTGTCACGGGATCTCCCCCAGTTTTAAAACAATCGTCTAGCTCTTTTGGCGCACAGCCCAAACAAAAGAGGATAACTATTAAAAAAGGATATCTCATAACTTATAATTTAAATCCAATTCCCACTTCGAGAGCTTCTGCTTTGGCTCCATGTGTTTTTAAGGTGGTCGATACATAAAGCTTTCGCGAAATATCGTATTGAAGCCCAAAACGTTGATAAAAACGTCCTTCAAAATCGTAAGGATAGTATACATAATAGCCCAACTGCGCCAAAAATGACAATCTATTGATGTGCAATTGATATCCAGCAAATACCCCAACCCTTTGAAAATCGGTGTTGGGGGTTACTCTATTAGGGAATGCCACTTCTAAAAAGGCGATTTCCTTTTCTAAAAACCGCGCGTGAAAATACTCACTACCCAGCATGACTGTACTCAAAAAAGACAAGCGTTTTCTAGCCATCGCTGATACTACAAAAAAAGGATGCTGTCCCAAACCCACAAAATCACTTTCGTTAAGGCCTCCTCTTAGTACTAAGTCAAATTTTATTGGACTTCTAAGCGCTTCTTCTTTTGCCGCTTCGTTATAATCAGGGGTTGTACTAGCTCGAGGTTTGTACTGTACTCCAATGTTAAAAGCAAAGGTATTGGTACTGGCATTGGGAGCTTTAAAATTGGCGTTAGAAAAATGGATAAGCTGTATCCCAAACTGCACTGCCAAAGTAGTAGTCAAGGGCTGATCATAATTGAGCATCATATAGGTAGAACTTAGCAATCTACTACCATAGGCATTATTTTTAAAATTGTCTTCCAGATCAAAAGGACGGGTCGCATAGGCGATACCCTGGCCAATGCGAAAGGTCATATGTCGTTTAAAAAAGTAAAAGGTGTAATGCCCGTAAATACCATAGGTATTGCCCAAACGCTCGTCTTTGGCATTGTGATGTATCAAAGACAGGCCATAATCAGGATAATTAAACACACTTTGCCAACGCTCTTTACCATAGGTCTTTTTACTGTAACTCAAGGTAAATCCTTCTGGGTGTCCGGTTACGAGATGGGCAATATCTTTATTGTGTCTCAAAATAGTACCGTAAAAATAAGAGGCGTCCCATTGGTATTGCTCACGATCAGTCTGGGCTGTGACAGCAAATGACATACATAACAAAAGAAGGGTGAGTTTTTTGACCATTACCACAACACAGGAATTACTAGGAATCTAAAAAACGGATATTGCGTTGCAAACCATTGTATTTGGTACGCTTTACCGCCGATTTTTGAAAAATCTCAGCAAAGACCTCTTGCGTCATCTCTTCCCAGTCTTCTCTAGAGAATTCCAGCAATCTGGGGTCGGGTTGAAACAAGGGCTGGTTGTGCGCTGTACTAAAGCGATTCCAAGGGCATACATCCTGACAGATATCACACCCAAAAATCCAATCGTCATAGGTCGCTTTCGCGGAAGCGGGAATAGCCTCCTTTAACTCAATAGTATAATAGCTTATACACTTACTGCCGTCTACCTGATAAGGTGCTGCAATCGCATCGGTAGGACAGGCATCGATACAGGCGGTACAACTGCCACAATGATCTGTAACGGGGTGGTCATATTCAAATTCGACATCCAAAATGAGCTCAGCAATAAAGTAAAAAGAGCCCGCTTTTTTGGATAATACATTGGTATGCTTGCCCATCCACCCTAAGCCACTTTTGACCGCCCAAGCTTTGTCCAGAACAGGGGCGCTATCTACAAAAACACGTCCGTTTATATCCCCAATTTGGGCTTGAAGCGTGTGCATCAATTCTTTTAATTTATCCTTGATGACAAAATGGTAATCACGACCATAGGCATATTTAGAAATCTGATAGCTATCCTCTCGTTGGGTTGCCGACGGAAAATAATTATACAATAGCGAAACCACACTCTTAGAACCTTCAACGAGTTTGGTAGGGTCTAAACGCATATCAAAATGATTTTCCATATAAGACATCTTCCCGTGTCGCTGTTGGTGTAGCCATGCCTCCAACCTGGGCGCCTCTTCTTCCAAAAATCCAGCCTTAGAAATACCACATGACATAAACCCTAAACGCTTGGCTTCGGCTTTGATCAATTGTGTGTATTTGCTTCGGTTTTCAATCATGGGGTTCTGGCTACAAAGGTAAGAACAGCATTTTTAGGTTTTAAGGTAATCATAGGTTTGATCTGAATCGGGCTAGTCTTGGCTGCTATTTGATATCTTTTGATTAGCTCACAAAGGGTTAGAATCATCTCATACATCGCAAAGTTGTTTCCGATGCACATTCTCGGGCCGGCCCCAAACGGAAAATAAGCGGGATGTTTCATCCCTGCATTATCAGCAAATCGATCGGGGTCAAAAGCGAGCGGATTTTCCCAATAGTCTTTGTGTTTATGAATCTCAATGACCGAAAATAATAGGTTTGATCCCTTATCGATCTCCATATCGTTATAGCTATCTGATTCATAATTGACGCGATCTATAAAATAAGCAGGTGGATACAAACGCATGGCCTCTTCTACTACTTGTTTGATATAGGTCATCGATTTGATAAGGTGCATGATCTGATCGTCTGAAGAGGGTGATTCTTCTTGATCTTTGGCGTAGGTAGTATAGGCATCAAACATACGTTGTTGTACCTCGGGATGTCTGGCCAAGAGCTCTGCGGTAAAGGTGAGGGCATTAGAAGTAGTTTCGTGCCCCGCGACAAAAAGTATGAGTATTTCGTCTATGAGTTGCTGCTCACTCATGGCAGTCCCGTCATCGTAGCGCGCTTCCAAGAGCATATCTAATAAATCTCCATATCGCTGCTCTGAGGCCTTGCGCTCATTGATAAATTCTCGTAGTATTTCGCGTCCTTCCTGAGCTAATTCTAAATGCTTTTTTATTGGTCCTCCATACTTAAAATACCAGCGTTTATAGGGCTGTCGTAATTCTTTGACCAACATCTGTTGAGCCGCCTCGGTGATATGTTGTAACCGATCTATCTTTTTTCGATCAATATGGGTACTAAACAAGGCTTTTACCACCGTTTGAAAGGCGAGATCGTTAAAAATAGGGAAGATATCTATAGGCGTATCGGGTGTAATACGATCTAGTTCGGTATGAATGGCGCTTTGAACCTTTTCTAATAAAGTAGCCAAGGTCTTTTTATGAAAGGCTGGTTGTATTAATTTTCGCTGCGTTTTCCACAATTGTTCCTCTGAGGTCAACAAGCCCTTCCCAACATACTTTGCCAATTGCTTGGTTTGAATATCTGATTTATGATAATTACGCTGATTCTTTTGCAAAGCATAGATAGCAAACCCAGGATCTCTAGAAAATACCACGCTTTGATTAAGACCTAGCTTTAAGCGAAAGGTATCTCCTTTGGCTTCAAAATTTTTATGATGAAACGGCAAGGGGTTTTTGACAATACTGCGCGCGTTCATCAAAAATCGTATCATCGGAACGGTGGGTATTGTGCTCATAGTTTTAGGCAATCAAAGGTGTTAGTGATGGAATAATCGAAGGACTTCGGCAACTAAAACAAGCCACCCTGAGAAGGCCCTTTGACTATACCTAAATGCTCATAGGCCGCTGCAGTAACTTCTCTACCTCTAGGAGTACGCATAATAAAACCTTGCTGAATCAAAAAGGGCTCATATACTTCTTCTATGGTTTCGGCGCTCTCAGAAACTGCGGTGGCTAGGGTGGTAATTCCTACTGGCCCTCCCTTAAACTTCTCTATGATGGTGCGTAGGATCTTATTGTCCATTTCGTCTAGACCATGTGCGTCTACATGTAGCGCTTCAAGGCTATATTTCGCAATAGCGATATCAATATGACCATCGCCCTTGATCTGGGCAAAATCTCTTACGCGTCGCAATAGGGCATTGGCAATACGAGGTGTACCTCGACTACGCCCTGCAATTTCTATTGCCGCTTCCATAGAGATAGGTACTCTAAGTATAGAAGAACTGCGTTGTACAATAGAGGTCAATAATTCTGTACTGTAATATTGAAGTCTGGAAGCAATACCAAATCGCGCCCGCATAGGAGCGGTAAGCAGTCCTGATCTTGTGGTGGCCCCGACTAAGGTAAAAGGGTTGAGTTCTATCTGAACAGATCGCGCATTGGGCCCAGTCTCAATCATGATATCGATGCGATAGTCTTCCATCGCCGAATACAGATACTCTTCTACAATAGGGCTCAAACGATGTATTTCATCTATAAATAAAACATCGCGCTCTTCTAGGTTTGTGAGTAGGCCTGCCAGATCTCCTGGCTTGTCTAAGACCGGTCCAGAAGTAATTTTAATATTTACCCCAAGTTCGTTGGCCAGAATATTGGCCAAGGTGGTTTTACCTAGTCCTGGAGGACCATGAAAAAGGGTATGATCTAAGGCCTCACCACGCAGATTAGCCGCTTGTACAAAAATCTGTAAATTCTCTAATACTTGATCCTGTCCTGTAAAATCTTCAAAAGAAAGTGGGCGTAAGGCTCTTTCTACATCTAATTCTTCATTAGAATAACCGCTACTTGTAGGATCTAAGTGTTCGTTCATCAGGCTAGTGAGGCTTTTGAGATAATTGTACTGTGGTACTGCCACAAATATAAGCAAACTTGCACTGGCAATATAGCTCGTTATTCTGGTGAATATGCTAGTTGGCGTTCATATTGATCACCTGATCTTGACACTTTCTAAGCGTGAAACGATGTTATAAAACGGCATATAACTCAAAAATTAATAACAAAAAACCCCACTTGGAAACAAGTGGGGTTTTTTATATAAGATCAAAATTGCTAGTGATGCATTTCTTCTTCGTTATCCTGCAGGGGTATGTGCTGTGGCACAAAGTCCTGACCAGGGATGACATAATCACTTTCGTCTTTGTTTAATTTACTGTAGTCATAAGCCCAACGGTGTACTTCTGGTATGGGTCCATCCCAGTTACCGTGAATGTGCTTCACCTCGGCAGTCCACTCTAGGGTGTTAGAGTCCCAAGGATTTTTAGGTCCTACCTTACCATAGAACATAGAGTGCACAAAATTGTATAAGAATACCAATTGTGCTGCTGCTGTGATAAAGGCAAATATGGTAATGGCCACATTGACATCAATCAAATCGTCAAAGTATGGGAAAGCTGAGTTTGTATAATAACGTCTTGGTAATCCTGCCATACCAATAAAGTGCATCGGGAAGAAAATTCCGTAAGCGCCAATGACTGTTATCCAGAAGTGTACATACCCCAGGTTTTTGTTCATCATACGACCTTCAAACATTTTAGGGAACCAGTGATACACCCCTGCAAATAAACCGTAGAGTGCCGATATACCCATTACCAGGTGGAAGTGAGCTACCACAAAGTAGGTATCATGCACATTAATATCTAAGGTACTATCACCAAGAATAATCCCAGTCAAACCACCAGAAATAAAGGTAGACACCAATCCTATAGAGAATAGCATCCCTGGATTAAACTGTAGATTTCCTTTCCACAAGGTAGTAATATAGTTAAATGCTTTTACCGCTGAAGGAATCGCGATCAATAGGGTGGTAAAGGTAAATACCGAACCTAAAAATGGATTCATCCCTGAGATAAACATATGGTGACCCCAAACAATAGTTGATAAGAAAGCGATCGCCAAAATAGAAGCTACCATAGCACGATAACCAAAGATTGGTTTACGTGAGTTGGTCGCAATAACTTCTGAGGTGATACCCAGTGCTGGTAATAATACGATATATACTTCTGGGTGTCCTAAGAACCAGAACAAGTGCTCAAACAATACAGGAGAACCTCCCGAATTGTGTAAAACTTCTCCTCCAATATAAATATCTGATAAGAAGAACGACGTACCAAAACTTCTATCCATGATGAGCATTAAAGCAGCCGATAATAATACGGGGAACGATACCACACCAATGATAGCTGTTACAAAGAAAGCCCAAATCGTAAGTGGTAAACGCGTCATGCTCATCCCTTTTGTACGTAGGTTGATTACTGTCACGATATAGTTAAGAGATCCTAAAAGCGAAGAAGCAATAAAGATCGCCATAGATACCAACCATAAGGTCATACCTAAACCTGAAGCAGGAATACTGTTAGGTAAGGCACTCAAGGGAGGATATATGGTCCAACCTGCGGCGGCCGGTCCAGACTCTACAAATAAAGAGAGTACCATGATAACAGAAGAGATAAAAAATAACCAATAGGACACCATATTTAAGAATCCTGAGGCCATATCTCGCGCTCCAATCTGTAACGGAATAAGTAAGTTACTAAAAGTACCACTTAGACCCGCTGTAAGTACAAAGAATACCATGATGGTACCGTGAATTGTTACTAAGGCCAAGTAAATATTGGGATCCATTACTCCGTCCTTACCCCAATCTCCTAAAAAGATTTCGAAGGCGGTAAACTGATGATCTGGCCATGCCAATTGTAAACGAAACAATAAGGACATTGCAATACCAATAATACCCATAATCAAACCGGTAATTAAGTATTGCTTAGAAATCATTTTATGATCGGTACTAAAAATGTACTTCTCAATAAACGTTTGCTCGTGGTGATGATGCCCGTGATCGTCGTGTGAATGATCTGCTGTTAATGCGTGCTCTGACATAATCTTAATGCTTTAATTAATTTTTCTTTTTCTAGTTCTGTGCTGCGATTTGCTCACCAAATGTTTTTTGTTCTGCCATCCAAGCGTCAAATTCTTCTTGGGTTTCAACAACAATCTTCATTTGCATGTTGTAATGCGACGCACCACATATTTTATTACATAGCAAGTAATAATCGAATTCGTCATACGCGTCAATAGGACCATCGCCCCTAGCGATTGACTCTTCATTTTTTTCTTTTCTAATTTCTTTGATCACCTGCATTTTATCACGCATGTATTCGGTTTCGCGAATTTCTTCGGTAGTAACCGTTGGCGTAAATGCAAATTGAGTAATCATTCCTGGTACCACATTCATTTGTGATCTAAAGTGTGGCATATAAGCCGAGTGCAATACGTCTTGTGATCGCAATTTAAAAATGACCTGACGTCCTACTGGCAAATGCAATTCTTTGACTACGACATCGTCCATAGCATCGGTGTCGGAGGCATCTACCCCTACTGTATTGGCACCTTCGATAAAACGAACATTGGCATTACCCAAAGTGTTATCGGTACCTGCATATCTAGCTTCCCAATTAAAACGCTTGGCGTATAACTCGATAACTATAGCGTCTTCTTCTTCTTCAAAGTTCATGATATCAGACCACGTAAACAAACCGTAGATAATTAAACCTGCAAGAACGATTACCGGTATGATGGTCCATATAAACTCTAGTTTGTCATTGTCTGCGTAGAACAAGGCACGATTGCCTTTGCGCCCTTTGTACTTGTACGCAAAATAATGCAACAAGGCTTGGGTTACTACCTGTACAAACATGATTAGCGCAAGAGTGATAAACATCAAAGTGTCGTAAGACCCTCCATGCGCCGATGATGGTTCTGGCAAGTAAAATTTACTATAATTCCAGAAACAGTAAATAGTTATGGCATATAAAAAGATAAGAAACATGATCATCAACTTGGCATTGATGGTATTGTCCTTGTCATTGGCAATTTGTGCCGTTTCACTATTGGTATTCTTTAGTTGTGACAACTTGAATATCTTCGACATCTGCCAAAGCGTGACTACAAAAAGAATTACTACGATGAGTGCTAATAAACCTGTCATTGTTTTCTAACTTCTAAAATCAATATTCTTAATAGTGAAAATGTTTACTCTCTTCAATAAGCGGATTACGCTTAGGCTCTAATGACTTGCGTTTACTTAATGAGGTAAATACAATCATAATAAACAAACCAAGGAAGAATAATAAAGATCCCACTTCTACAAAACCAAACGACCAAGACTTTCCTACAGTCGCTGGCATTACCATATTAAATAGATCGACATAGTGACCTAATAAAATGACTATACCCGCCATGACTACAAACCAATTCTTACGTTTGTAATCGCTATTCATTAATAGCAATAATGGGAAGATAAAATTCATTCCTACCATACCCCAGAACGGCACTGTATAATCTTCTATACGGGTGATAAAATACGTCACCTCCTCTGGAATGTTTGAATACCATATCAGCATAAATTGAGAGAACCACAAATAGGTCCAGAATATACTGAAGGCAAACATAAACTTAGCCAAATCATGAATGTGACTATCATTAACTTTTTCTAAATATCCCTTAGACTTTAAATAAATCGTTACCATGGCAATGACTGTGATCGCACAAACCATCATACCTGCAAATACATACCATCCAAAGAGGGTACTAAACCAGTGAGGATCTAGAGACATTATCCAATCCCAAGACATAATAGACTCGGTATAGATAAAGAATACCAAAAAGATAGCTGCCGCTTTAAACGACTTTTTGTGCCAGCGATTATCTGTCGCTTCGTCTTGTTTTTTGGCAAATTTAACCGCAAAGAATCGGTATAAATTCCAACCCAAAATAAATACAAAGGCACGTGCCAAAAAGAAAGGTACATTTAAATACCCTGATTTACCAGCGATGAGTTTGTCGTATTTATCACTACTCTCATCTACCAAGGCAGGATCCATCCAGTGGAACATATGGTTGATATGAAACCCTGAGAGCATTAATAATACGAATATGATAATACTACCGGGTAGTAAATAGGCTGTAATGCCCTCCATGACTCTTAGAAGTAAAGGAGACCATCCCGCTTGAGACGCATACTGTATCGCATAAAATGCCAAACATGCCAAGGCAATCATAAAGAAAAAGAAGGCAGCTATATAAATAGCAGACCAAGGCTTATTCTGGTATTGGTGTAAGGTGTGCTCGAGATGCTCTTCTTGAGACATTACGTGTCCACCCTCAGCATGATCGCCAGCCATAGGGGCATCGCCATCATGTGCCTCTGTTAATTGTGAGTCTCCGTGAGGTACTTCGTGTGCCTCTCCGTGCCCACCACCATGTGCAGATTCTAATGCTTCTACATCGGCGGTTGTTTTGGGTAACATGGCATAGTCTACCGCAAACAATATCGCACCTACCACCATAAAGATGATTGCAGAGAGTTTTAAGTTTTTAGATAATGTATACATATCTGTGTATTCGCTTTATCAGTTAGTTTGTTTCCTTCTTAATGATCTGTTGAGTGAGCCTCTTCTTGATGATCTATTCCTTCTTGTGCTTCTCCAGCATCCATATCCTGCATTGCAGCTGTTTCTGCAACTTGCACCTCTTCTACAAAAGCAGCAGGCTCCTCACCATCCAATTTCGCTTTAAGCGACATCACATAATGATCTACTTGCCATAACTCCTTCTCAGACATTTGAGAAGCATAGGATCCCATAGAGTTTATACCGTAATACATAACGTGATACACACTACCTGCCGTAATTGCACGTCCAGCGTCATTATAGGCCGGTACTCCAAGTATTTTTTCGCGTTCAACTAATGTTCCTTGTCCGTTTCCTTTAGAACCGTGGCATATCGCACAATAAATATCATACAATGCCTTTCCTTTTTCAAAATTCTCCTCGGTATACGGTATTGGATTGGTCAAGTTTGCTTTCGCGAAATCATACCCTTCTCTATTATCGTCAATCTCGTAAGGCAACCAACCTCTCATCACAGAGCCTTCTGCAGGCTTCATCGCCTCAGAACCCCCTGTTACAGGTTCAAATATTTCGTATTCTCCATAGGTATCATAAGGTACCGACTCATACATATTCGGCATATACTGATACCCCGGCTTACGCTCGTTTGATTGGCATGAAACAATAGCCAAAAGTACGGTTAGGATTGCAGTGATTTTTAAACTATTCTTCATCCTTATGCTTCTTGGTTTGCGATTAAATTAATCTCGGTTGCTCCGGTTGTTACTAAAAAGTCGGCCAATTCCTGAGCGTCTTTGCCTGCTGTATCAATTTCCATAAGGAAATGATCATCGGTAGTTCTTACATCAGGATTTTCTGCTTTTTTAAACGGCCATAATTTACTGCGTAGGTAAAAGGTAATCACCATCAAGTGAGCCGCAAAAAATACAGTCAACTCAAACATAATAGGCACAAAAGCTGGCATATTTTCTATATAGCTAAAGCTTGGCTTTCCGCCTATGTCCTGTGGCCAATCTTCGATCATGATAAAATTCATCATAACGATGGCTACAGTCAAGCCCAAACACCCATACATAAAGGATGTTATAGCGATGCGTGTAGGGGCCAATCCCATGGCTTTATCAAGCCCGTGCACCGGAAAAGGCGTATAGACTTCATTGATGTGCAAATGCTTTTTCTTTACCTCCTTAACGGCATTCATCAGAACGTCGTCATCGGTATATAGTGCGTGTATAACGGTAGATGCCATACTCTTAGTTGTTTATTAGTTTGGTTGCCTGTCCTGCCCAATCATCGCGCTCTGCACGACCAGGGAAAGATCCAGTAATACTATCTAAAAGGTCATATTCTCTCTTGGTCATTCTAGCCACTTGTTCAAAAGTGTAGATACCCAATTGGTTTAATTTCTCTTCCATTTTTGGACCTATACCATTGATGCGCTTCAAATCATCTGCCTTTTGAGTAGCAGGATCAAACTCTCCTAAAGCACTCGTAAGACTATCGGCGCCATGAGTTGCTTCTGGAATAACAGGGGTATCAGTGACTACTTGGGCTGGTGCAGCATAGGCTGCAGCGTCTAAGTTGATCTTTACAGGCCCACCAGAGGTACGAGGATCTGCTCCTGTTCCCACTAGAGACTGCCCAGCTTCACGTAATTTTTTATAACGCTCGCCAGATGACTTCATAATTGTTTTTACCTCTGCCTGCGCAATTACCGGGAAGGTTCTCGCATAGAGTAAAAACAATACAAAGAAAAATCCTATGGTTCCAATAAAGATACCGATATCGACGAAGGTTGGCGAGAACATTGTCCAAGAAGATGGCAAGTAATCACGGTGAAGCGACGTCACAATAATTACAAAACGCTCAAACCACATCCCGATGTTTACCACTATCGAAATAATAAAAGAGAACATGATAGAACGACGTAATTTTGGAAACCACATAAACTGCGGAGAAAATACGTTACAAATCATCATACTCCAGTATGCCCAAGCGTAAGGCCCAGTTGCTCTGTTTAAGAACGCATACTGCTCGTATTCTACACCAGAATACCAAGACATAAATAGCTCGGTAATATAAGCCACACCTACAATAGAACCTGTAATCATAATTACAATGTTCATCAATTCGATGTGTTGTATCGTGATATAGTTTTCTAGGTTAGACACTTTACGCATTACAATAAGTAGCGTGTTTACCATCGCAAAACCTGAGAATACCGCCCCGGCCACAAAGTAAGGAGGGAAGATGGTGGTATGCCATCCTGGGATTACAGAAGTTGCAAAGTCAAAAGATACAATGGTGTGTACCGAAAGTACCAGCGGTGTTGCCAATCCAGCCAATACCAATGACACCTCTTCAAAACGTTGCCAGTCTTTGGCACGACCTGACCATCCAAAAGAAAGCAGGCTATAGATTTTTTTCTGAAACGGTTTTACCGCTCTATCGCGAATCATCGCAAAATCAGGAAGCAAACCTGTCCACCAGAAAACAAGAGATACCGATAAATAAGTAGAGATCGCAAATACATCCCAAAGCAGTGGTGAGTTAAAGTTAACCCACAACGACCCAAATTGGTTAGGAATAGGTAATACCCAATAGGCCAACCAAGGGCGACCCATGTGAATAATTGGGAAAAGACCCGCCTGTACTACAGAAAAGATTGTCATCGCCTCTGCCGAGCGGTTAATCGCCATACGCCACTTCTGACGGAAAAGTAATAATACTGCCGAAATTAGCGTTCCTGCGTGACCAATACCTACCCACCATACAAAGTTGGTAATATCCCAAGCCCAGTTTACTGTCTTATTAAGCCCCCAACTACCAATACCATTGGTAATGGTATAAATGATACAGCCTATTCCCCAAAGGAAAGCAGCTAGAGCGATACCAAAAACAATCCACCAGTGTTTGTTTGCGCGTCCCTCAACAGGAGCTACAACATCTAGTGTCACGTCGTGATACGTCTTATCGCCGGTAACTAGTGGTCTTCTTATAGGTGCTTCGTAATGCGCCATAATCCTATATAATTAGTTCTTTTGATTAGTTGTTTTATGCGTCTTGTGTATTTCTTACTATTGCGTGGTAGAACACATTTGGTTTGGTTCCTACACTCTCTAATAAGTGATACATTCTATCATTTTCTGCGAGTTTCGCCACTTCACTGTCTTTGTCATTGACATCTCCAAACACCATAGCACCATTGGTACAAGCGTTAGAACAAGCCGTAGCAAACTCTCCATCTTTAATAACTCTACCTTCTCTTTTGGCATCGAGTATGGTTTTTTGTGTCATTTGAATACACATAGAACACTTCTCAATAACTCCACGAGAACGTACGGTTACATCTGGGTTGAGTACCATACGACCAAGGTCATTGTTCATGTGGTAATCAAACTCGTCATTCCCGTTGTATAAGAACCAGTTAAAACGTCTTACTTTATAAGGACAGTTGTTTGCACAATAACGCGTACCTACACAGCGGTTGTACGCCATATGGTTTTGCCCTTGACGGCTATGCGATGTTGCGGCAACTGGACAAACCGTCTCACAAGGAGCGTGGTTACAGTGCTGACACATCACTGGCTGGAAGGCTACCTGAGGATTCTCGGCAGGATCTTCCATTTCACCAAATCCACCCAGAGAACCGTTGTCTCCAGATAAACCGCTGAAATCGTTTTTCTTAGTATCATCAAGCTCGAAGGTATCTTCAGAAGAGTAGTATCTATCGATACGCAACCAGTGCATATCACGACTACGACGTACTTCCGATTTTCCAACTACAGGTATGTTGTTTTCTGAGTGACATGCAATCACACAAGCACCACATCCTGTACAAGCATTCATATCGATAGAAAGATTAAAGTGATGTCCTATTGAACGATCAAAAGAATCCCACAAATCAACTTCAGGAGAAGTCACTTCGTATTCGATATGGTTTTTGGTCACTTCTGGAACTGGGTTCCAAACGTGCTTATCTCTAGTGTTAAACACCTCAAGGGTAGTTTCTCTTACGATATCGCCACGTCCCATCAAGGTATTGTGCAATTGCACCAACGCAAATTCGTGTACATCGCTATTGGCCTTCTCTACGCTTACACCACCTTGAGTGGTCATAAAGTTTTGCATTAGCGGGAATGCGTTTACCCCCGTCTGCATTTCTTCCTGAAGTGCAGCTGTTTTACCATACCCTAAAGCCAACCCTACAGTCCCTCTAGCTTGTCCTGGTTGTACCATAACTGGAACAATTACAGTATCACCGTTGGCATTGGTCACTTTGGCGTAGTGGCCATTAAGACCTCCATTAGCATCGTGACGCGCTTCTGTAAAGAAGGTACTACGGTCAAACCACAACCCTAAGTCTTTGGCATCGGCCTCACTCATGGTAAGGTAGTTATCCCAAGTAGCTCTAGTGATTGGATCTGGCATCTCTTGCAACCAAGGGTTGTTTGCCTGAGATCCATCTCCCATTGAGATTTTAGTATATAAGGTCAATTCAAAACCGCCTCCTTGTACTGCCGTAGTCATTCCCGCGTCAGCAGAGATTGAAGTATCAGATGATGTGGTGGCCGCTTTCGCGAAAGCGCTCGTCATCACAACACCGTCTTGTACGGCTTTATTAAAAGAAGTCACCCCTGCATCGCGCATGGTCGTTTTTAGATAATCGTAATACGACTGATCGTTACCCATCCAAGCCAATAAACTGTCTTGGAATTGACGCGTATCAAACAAAGGACGAATAGTAGGCTGCATTAAGCTTACCTCGCCTTGCTTAATTTGTACATCTCCCCAAGCCTCAAGATAGTGTGGCGTTGGAGCTACATGTGTTGTCTTTTCGGCAGTTTCGTCTACTTTCATAGAACAAGCCACAGACACTTCTACTTTTTCTAAGCCTGCCGCAAATTGCGCTGCGTTAGGCATACTGTATACTGGATTGACACCAGCCATGATCAATACATCAACACGACCAGCATTCATATCTGATACCAACTGCATGAGCTTGCGCGCATCTGCAGAGCGTGTTAAGCGAGGTGCCTCGGCATCCATCACTACACTGTTGGCATTCATATTTAATACCGAAAGTTGTGACTGCATATCCTGCACTCCTGTCACAACTACACCTTTACTTCCTGCTTTTGCTAAGGCTTGTTTGGCCATAGCTACTGCTGCTTTTACATTGTCTGGCAAACCACTGGTAGAACCACCAGCAAGAGCCGCCACTACCTTAGCCTGATCAGAAGGCTTGGTAGGCACACGCTTATCGGCTTTGGCACCAGAGAGTGTCATATTAGCCTCAAACTGAATGTGCTTAGACATTTTTCCTTTGGTTGGGATACGACCTTTAGAATAACCCGTGTCGTAACCTCCACCTTGCCAATCACCTAAGAAATCGGCACCTACAGATACGATTACTTCTGCTTTTGAGAAGTCGTAATCTGCCATGGCACGCATCCCGTACTTGGCCTCAAAGGCATCAAGGGCGGCATATTCTCCAACAGCGTCATAAGTGACGTGTGAAGCATTTGGGAATTTGGCTGTAAATTCTTCAACTAGTTTATCGGTGGTAGGACTGGCAAAAGTCTGAGTCAATAAGACTGTACGTTTCCCGCTATTAAGCGCAGCAGTCACACCAGCATCAATATCACTCCAAGCTACAGGCGCTCCTCCAGCTGTAGGACCTTGAGCGCGTTTGGTATCATACATCGAGAGCACCGAAGCCTGTACACGTGCATTTGCACCATAACCCGCTTTGGCCATATCATTATTCTCAATTTTGATAGGACGACCTTCTCTAGTCTTAACCAATACACTGGCAAAATCAAAACCATCGGCCATAGTAGTTGCATAGTAATCTGCAACCCCAGGAACGATTTGTTCTGGCTGTACTACGTAAGGAATCGATTTTTTAACCGGTCCTTCACAAGCTGCCAAAGAAGCAGCTGCCGTAGAGAATCCAACATACTTTAAGAAATCACGACGTGAGGTTTGAGAAGCTTCCAAAGAAGTCTTATCTCCCAAAAACTCGTCGGTTGGGATTTCTTCTACAAACTCATTCTGACTTAGCGTTTGACTCAAAGGAGTTCCTTCGAGCTCATCGACGCTTTTCCAGTATTTCTTGTTTGATGACATAAACTTAGTTGTTATTATTTATGGTGATTTGTAACAAACAAATCAAAACTTAAATACATTATTAATAGTGGCACTTACCACATTCAAGACCACCCATTTGAGCAGCTGTAAGTTGCTCTACACCGTATTTCTTTGAAAGCTCGGCGTGGATTTTTTCGTAATAAGGATTACCCTGAATTTTTACATTGGTCTCACGGTGACAGTTAATACACCATCCCATGGTAAGTGGAGCGTGTTGATACATAATCTCCATCTCCTCTACAGGACCGTGACATTTTTGACATTCTATCTCGGCCACAGAAACGTGCTGCGAGTGATTGAAATACGCGAAGTCTGGTAAGTTGTGAATGCGAACCCATTCTACAGGAGAGGTTTCACCCGTATACGATTGTGTTGCTTCATCCCACCCTACAGCGGCGTATAATTTTTGAATCTCTTTATTGTAATCTACTCCGTACTCTACTCCTTCTGCCTGCACCTCTGGCGCCACCTCTGCGATAGACTTGTGACAGTTCATACAGATGTTAAGCGATGGTATTCCAGAGTGCTTACTCACACGAGCACTAGAGTGACAGTATTTACACTCAATCTCATTAGATCCTGCGTGGATACGGTGAGAGTAGTGAATAGGCTGGATAGGCGCATATCCTTGATTAACATCTACAGACATCATTGCGCCATAAGCAAAGTAAGCTCCACCTAGCATGAGTAAGATCACAGTAACAAGCACCAAGAATTGATTCTCGACAAAGGCTTTCCAGATAGGACGCCCTTTTGGCTCTTGGTGTAACTCTATATTTTGCGCTTGCGCAAAACGCTTTAACGTATTGTTTACTAAAAATAAGATAGCTACCAGCAATAAGAAAACCACAGCAAGAATACCAAGGATCACATTGTTAGAAACACCAGCACCTCCGCCGCCTTGTCCATCCTGCGCAGCATCAACAACAACAGGTTCAGGCTTCTCGGTTTGAGTGTAAGCAAGAATATTACTGATATCTGCATCAGACAATCCCTCAAAGGAGTTCATAATTTTCTTCCCGTTCTCTTCCCATGTTGCCACGGCACGAGAATCTCCAGCGGCGATCAATTCTTGAGAATTGCGAATCCACTTGGCGAGCCACTCGTAATCTTCATCGTACTTTTCGACTACGCCGTAAAGAGCAGGCCCTGTGGCTGGCTTATACAATTTGTGACAAGCAGCACAGTTAGCTTTAAACAGCGCCTCTCCTGCGGCTGCGTCTCCGGCAGCAGCATCAACTTGCGCAAAAATAGATGTAGAGAATGTGAGCAAAAAGGCTGCACATAGCGTGATAATTCTATAGAATGAATTACGGCGTTTAACCTGTATCATAATTTGTATTGAATTAGCTTCAAACTTTTGGCGCGATATGATCTTGTCAAAACTGTTAACAAGACGTTAATCGCACACCTCAAAATTGAATGCAAAAATAAGACTTAGAACTCGTTTTACCTTGCTCCTAAAAGCGCTTGTATCTAATTTATATTAGTTCTAAATAATATTTTAAATTTGTTTTAGTTCTAATACTTTACCTTTGTCAAAAATACACCAGAAATGAAGTATATGCCACGTTTTAACCGTTTTTTTTTACTGGTTTTTAGCTTGTTTTCTTTTGCTTTCGCGAAAGCGCAAAATGGCACCACCACGGTGATTCAAAACCCTAAAATTGAGCAGCTTATTGCGCTCAAAGCAGACATGAGCATAGAGGGCGAACTCGCTGATCGATACAAGATCCAAATCTTTTCTGGAAATTTAAACAGTGCCCAAGTGGCGCTAAAAAAGTTTCTTAATAAAGTAGGTTTATGGCGTGGTAAAATCACCTACGAAACGCCTAATTATAAGGTGTGGGTTGGGAATTTTAGAAACCGATTGGAGGCAGATCGCGCACTTATCGCGGTTAAAAAGGAATTTCCGAGCGCCTTTATTTTTAAACCGGAACGATAAACAAACAAAAGACCAAAAGGAGCTACTCTCATCCAATAATTAGGTCAAATGAATCAGATTGAACACATTGAAAAGGAGATCGCACACTTGCGCGATCTATTGAGAAATCATGAGCTATATCATCAATTAAAAAGCGTTGATGATATCGGTGTATTTATGGAGCATCACGTTTTTGCTGTATGGGATTTTATGTCGCTCTTAAAATTTCTACAAAACAAGTTAACCCATGTACAAACACCTTGGATACCAGCCAAAAATGCCAAGCTTTCCAGATTTATTAACGAAATCGTATATGGCGAAGAAAGCGACATTAATGAGTTAGGAGAGGCCAAAAGTCACTTCCAAATGTATCTGGACGCCATGGATCAAGTGGGCAGTAACATCACAGAAATTGGACAATTCATACAACTTATTGAAGCGGGATATACCCTAGAGTACAGCCTTTCTCATATCAAAATTGACCCAAGGGTGGCCGCGTTTATACGGTTTACTTTTTCTGTGATTGATACAAATCAAGCTCACCTAGTTGCCTCGGCCTTTACCTTTGGACGGGAAGATATTATTCCTGATCTATTTATTGAAATCCTAAAAGCTGCCGATGCAGAAAATAGCACTTATAACAAGTTAAGGTACTACCTCCAACGACATATCGAACTAGATGGAGATCAGCATGGGCCACTTTCGTTACAGATGGTTTCCGAACTCTGTGGCGACGATCAGCAAAAATGGCAGCAAGCCCTTGAGGTGGCGCAATTGGCACTCAACAAAAGAATTGGCTTATGGGATGCTATTACTGATATACTAAAAGAAGGGACAGCCCATAAAGCCCTCAACAGCAGCTCACTTGCCTAAACCAAGCATTACAAGGTGATAGATCTGAATAAGCATCTGGTCCTACACCATCAAAAATACCGCATAAAAAAGGGTCTCTGTTTTGGCAGAGACCCTTTTTTACTATTTAATTTTATTTGAAAGCTTACAGCTTTTTCTTTACAGCTACTTCTTCGTAAGCCTCAATCACATCGCCAATTTTGATGTCGTTATACCCTTTGATTTGCATACCACAGTCGTAGCCTTTGGATACCTCTTTAACGTCATCCTTAAATCGCTTCAAGGTGGCCAATTCTCCGGTATAAACCACTACGCTGTCGCGTATAATACGGATACCAGAATTTCTGTAGATTTTTCCAGTTAGGACCATACAACCTGCAATAGTACCTACCTTAGAAATCTTAAAGGTTTCGCGTATTTCGGCGGTTCCTGTAATTTCTTCACGCATTTCTGGTGACAACATTCCTTCCATCGCGTCTTTAAGATCGTTGATGGCATCGTAAATGATCGAGTATTGTCTGATATCGATTTCTTCCTTATCGGCTATACTTCTAGCATTACCTGCAGGACGTACATTAAATCCAATAATAATCGCATCAGAGGCTGAGGCTAGAAGTACATCACTCTCTGTAATGGCTCCTACCCCTTTATGTATAATGTTTACTGCAATCTCCTCGGTAGACAGTTTTTGGAAACTATCGGTTAAGGCCTCTACAGATCCATCCACATCCCCTTTAAGGATAATATTAAGCTCCTTAAAGTCACCAAGCGCTATACGACGTCCAATCTCGTCAAGTGTAATATGACGTTGTGTACGTACACTTTGCTCTCGTTGTAACTGTGTTCTCTTAGAAGCGATATCTTTGGCTTCACGCTCATCGTCCATGACATTAAACTTATCACCTGCTTGTGGGGCGCCGTCCAATCCTAAAATAGAAACTGGTGTCGAAGGTCCCGCTGACTTGATTTTCTTACCGCGTTCATCGTGCATGGCTTTGACCTTACCAGAACAAGTTCCGGCAAGTACATAGTCTCCCACTTTAAGGGTTCCGGCCTGCACCAATATCGTAGATACATATCCTCGTCCTTTATCCAAGAACGCTTCTACAACGGTTCCAGAAGCATTTTTGGAAGGATTTGCTTGTAGTTCGAGCAATTCGGCCTCTAGTAATACTTTTTCAAGGAGTTCTTTAACTCCCGTACCTTGCTTGGCCGAGATTTCTTGTGATTGGATTTTTCCTCCCCAATCTTCAACCAATAGATTCATTTGCGCCAGTCCTTCTTTAATCTTTTCAGGATTTGCCGTAGGTAGATCTACCTTATTAATCGCAAAGACAATAGGTACACTTGCGGCCTGCGCATGAGCAATAGCCTCTTTAGTTTGCGGCATGATGTCATCATCGGCAGCAATCACAATAACTGCGATATCGGTTACTTGTGCTCCACGGGCACGCATGGCCGTAAAGGCCTCGTGACCTGGTGTATCTAAGAATGCTATTTTTTGACCACTGTCTAATTGTACCCCATAGGCACCAATGTGTTGGGTAATACCTCCACTTTCTCCTGCGATCACATTTTCTTCTCGGATATAATCCAATAAAGAGGTTTTACCGTGATCTACGTGTCCCATTACTGTCACAATAGGAGCGCGCTCTTTTAAATCTTCTGGCGCATCCTCATCTTCTATAATAGACTCTTCGATATCGGCGGTGACAAACTCTACGGTATAGCCAAATTCATCGGCAACTATCGAGAGGGTCTCTGCATCAAGACGTTGGTTCATGGTTACCATCATACCCAGCGACATACAGGCCGAAATGATATTGGTTACCGGCACATCCATCATGGTAGCAACCTCACTTACGGTCACAAACTCTGTTACCTTAAGTACTTTGCTTTCGGCGTCTTGTGCCGCTAATTCTTCTTCAGATTTTTGACGGTGCTGATCACGCTTGTCACGACGGTACTTGGCACCTTTTCCTTTGTTAGACTTACCTTGAAGTTTTTCAAGTGTCTCACGTATTTGTTTTTGTACTTCTTCTTCGGTAGGCTCAACCTTGGCTACCTGACCACGACCTTTACCGCGCTGATTACCCCGCTGATTTCCGCGTTGATTACCCGAACCAGACGATCCCGGCTTGGTAATCCTTTTACGACGCTTTTTGTTGGCATCACTCGAAGATTCCTTTTTCTTCTTCTCTGGTTTTTTGAATTGCGTCAAATCAATTTTCTGACCCGTAAAGTTGGGGCCATCCAATTTTTTGTAATCTGTTTTTAAAACATCATCTCCCAGACCTTTTTTTACCTCTTCTTCTGCAGCCGGAGTAGCAGCAGCGGCTGGCGCTTTTGGAGCTTCCTTGGCTGGCTTTTTCTCTTCTACTACCTTTTTAGGCGCAGCCGCAGCTTTTTTCTTCTCTGTAGTTTTTTCTTCCGTTTTGGGAGTTTCAACTACTTCTGGAGTATCTTTTACAACAGGCTTTTCTGCTGGCTTTTCGGCGGCAGGCTCTGTTGTTTTTACTTTTTTATCGAGATCAATCTTTCCTACTTGCTTTGGCCCATCTAGCTGTGCTTTAGCCTTTACCACCTCAGCTTTTTTAGAAACCTGCTTTGCTTCGAGCTCTTCCTCACGGGCAATACGCAATGCTTCCTTCTCTTTCATCTTCTCTTCAGCAACCTCTTTAGAGGCTACCTTTTTGTTGGCATCAGTCTGAAACTCATCCGAAAGCACCTCATAAATCTCTGCAGAGATTTTTGTAGTCGGACGCGCCTCTATCTCGTAGCCCTTGGAGTTGAGAAACTCCACCGCACGATCTAGAGAAATATTCAGTTCTCTTAATACCTTGTTTAATCGCATGATTGCTGCCATAAACTCTTTTAAATTATATTCTTATTCCTGCTTACTGTTTGTCAGGAAATTTTATTCTTCAAATTCTGCCTTTAGAATACGCATGACGTCTAATACAGTTTCTTCTTCAAGATCTGTACGACGTACCAAATCTTCGACGTCTTGTTCTAAAATACTTCTTGCAGTATCGAGACCGATCTTTGCAAATTCTGCAATAATCCAATCTTCGATTTCATCAGAGAATTCTGAAAGCTCAACGTCTTCCTCAACTCCTTCTCTGTATACATCTATTTCGTAACCGGTCAATTGCCCAGCCAACCTAATGTTGTGACCGCCTCTACCAATTGCCTTACTCACTTCTTCAGGCTTTAACATTACCTGAGCCGTTTTCTTTTCTTCGTCAATCTTAATGCTCGTAATACGCGCCGGACTCAAGGCTCGGGTGATAAACAAGTTTAAGTTGTTGGTGTAATTGATCACATCGATGTTCTCATTTCCTAATTCACGTACAATACCGTGAATACGAGAACCTTTCATTCCTACACAAGCTCCTACAGGGTCAATACGATCATCGTACGAATCTACGGCAACTTTTGCTTTTTCACCTGGAATACGAACTACTTTTTTAATGGTAATTAATCCATCAAAGACTTCTGGTATTTCAGATTCAAACAATTTCTCCAAAAATAATGGAGCGGTACGCGACATGATAATAGCCGGCTTATTTCCTTTGAGCTCAACACTTTCGATAATTCCTCTAACGTTTTCGCCTTTGCGAAAAAAGTCAGAAGGTATTTGACGATCCTTTGGCAAGATAATCTCGTTACCCTCATCATCCAACAAAATAATAGCCCTATGACGGATGTGATGTACTTCTGCTGTGTACAACTCTCCTTCGAGTTCTTTAAACTGCTTGTAGATATTGGTATTGTCGTGCTCGTGGATCTTACTAATTAGATTTTGGCGCAAAGCCAAAATAGAACGACGCCCTAGGTCGATCAATTTTACTTCTTCAGACACATCTTCTCCTACCTCAAAATCTTCCTCAATTTTACGAGCGGCCGACAAGGATATCTCTGCATTGGGGTCTTCAACTTCTCCATCGGCTACAACCACTCGGTTACGCCAAATCTCGAGATCCCCTTTGTCTGGATTAATAATTATATCAAAGTTATCGTCACTTCCAAAACGTCTTTTCAGCGTGCTTCTAAATACCTCTTCAAGTATCGCCATAAGCGTCACTCTATCGATTAACTTATCGTCTTTAAATTCTGAAAAAGAATCGATTAACGCGAGATTCTCCATATCAATTTAGCTTAAAATTTAATCTTAACTTTTGCTTCTGTAATTTCTTGGTAAGGGATGTACTCGGTTTTTTCTACGGTTACTTTTCCTTTACCCACTGGTTTTGGCTCTCTAGCTTTCCAAAAAAGGGTAATTCCTTCTTCGGTCACTTCTTGTAAAGCGCCTTCCAGCTTATCTCCTTTGGCGGTTTTCACCTCCAGAGTTCTACCTTCATTTTTGCGATACTGACGTACATTTTGAAGTGGAGCCGTAGCTCCGCATGACATCACCTCTAAGGCAAAATCTTCTTCTTCTCGATCGAGGTTATGCTCGATTTTGCGGCTTACCGCCATACAGTCTTCTACCGTAACACCTTGGTCTCCGTCTAGGGTTACCTTAATTTCGTTGGCTCCCTGAATCTCGAAATCAATCAAGAAAAGAGAAGGATTTTCGTCTAAGGCCTCGGCCAACAGTTTTTGTACTTTTTCTTTCAGCATCTTTGGCTATAAAAAGAGGGGACTGCCGTCCCCTCGTTTTCGCTATTCGTTTTCAACGGTGCAAATATAGTACAAAATATTGAGTTTCAAAAGCCCTAGATACCGCCGATTATTTTGTAAATTTAATCTAGTCACATTACCAATTTTGGCAAACCACTAATCCTCAAATTATGATTAAAAAAATACTCGTTCCTACAGATTTTTCAGATCAGGCAGAAAATGCGCTCCGAGTAGCAGCAGATCTCGCGCGCAAACACAATAGCGAAATCAACTTGCTTCATATGTTAGAACTTCCTATGGAATTGGTAGATGGAGCCTATGGTGGTTCTAAAAGCGATCTGCCTGAAGCCCTGTTTTTTATGAAACTAGCGCACCAAAAATTTGAGACTATGATGAGTGCACCTTTTCTGGACGGCATCACGGTGCACGAGACCGCAGAGTTTGACGGTGCTTTTGACGGCATTATGGATTATGCCAAAAAATACGAGGCCGATCTCATAGTGATGGGATCCCATGGCGCAAGTGGTTTGCAGGAGTTTTTTATAGGCTCCAATACAGAAAAAGTGGTGCGCAATTCTGAAATACCTGTACTAGTGATCAAAAAGCGGCATGAATCTTTTGAGATACAAAATTTTATTTACGCCCTAGATTTTCAGGCAGAGAATCACAATGCGTTCAAACAAGCTATTGCTTTCGCGAAAGCGAATGAGGTCACACTGCACACGCTGTACGTCAATACACCAGGTGATTTTCGAACCACCAAGGAGGTCGAAGAACAAATGGAGGCATTTATGCGCGAGGAGAAAGCGCCCCCAACCAATTACACCCTGAATATATACAATGATACCTCTATAGAAAAAGGCATCTTAAATTTTGCCGAAACTATTGGATCAGGGCTGATAGGCATAGGAACCCACGGTCGTAAAGGTCTGGCACATTTTCTAAATGGCTCTCTGAGCGAGGGCTTAGTAAATCACGCACAGCGCCCTGTCATTACCTTCAAAATATAAAAAACAAAAAAAGCTCAAACAGCCATTGGTCATACTATTAGGGGGATAGTAAACACTTGATAGGTTGTTTGGGTTTTTTATTATTGTACTCATGTCTTTCTAACAAATTACCACAAAATTGATAGCAAGACCTAAGTGTGCCCAATCACCAAAAATGGTATGACACACTTCTGGTCGTACTTAAAAGCCGTATGAAGAGTTGTTCTTCTTTTCAAAAAACAGAAACAATTTTAAGTGTAAAAAGAGTTAAATTTACATTATGAGGTTTTATAAAATCATGTATACTACGACGATAATCCTTGTATTATTTTCAGGATGTAATGCCGATTCGCTCAATACATCAACAGCAACTGAACCTAGTCATTCAGGATTGAAAATAATAAAACAGGGGATCTTTTCTGTGGGCGGTAAGGTGATAGACACCCCCGGCACCTTTGATCCTGTTGCACATGGTTTTTTTAACCCGTCCAACCAAAATACCCAAGGCCAAACCCTACACGGAGACCACGCTACTGTATTGTATCAAATCCCATACGATGCAAAAGCATTACCTCTGGTGTTTTGGCACGGATATGGGCAGTCTATGCGCACTTGGCAAACAACTCCCGACGGTAGATTAGGATTTCAATCCATTTTTTTAAAGAAAAAATATCCTGTTTATCTTCTCGATCAACCCAGAAGAGGATTGGCCGGTAGAAGTACAATTACAACCCAAACAAACACGAGAACGGAAGACCAATTGTGGTTTGGTATATTTAGGTTAGGTATAGACCGTGAGTTTTACCCTGGCATCCAATTTTCTAAAGAGCCCAAAGCACTCGATCAATTTTTTAGACAAATAACTCCAGACACTGGCCCTTTAGATATATCGGTAAATATAGCGGCAGTTTCAGCCCTATTTGATCAAATTGGAGACGGGATTTTGGTTACACATTCTCACAGTGGAGGGCAAGGCTGGATGACCGCACTAGAAAACAAACACATCAAGGCTATAGCCGCATACGAACCTGGAAGTAATTTTGTTTTTCCAGCAGGTGAAGTACCGGCCCCGATTGATTATTTAGGAGGTACTTTAAGAGCCAGAGCGGTTTCTAACACAGCTTTTAAACGCCTGACAGAAATCCCAATAATCATTTACTATGGCGACTACATACCCAACCAAGCCGTCGATAATCCAGGTCAAGAACAATGGCGTGCAGCCTTAGAAATGGCCCGCAAATGGACCAAGGTCGTCAATGATAAAGGAGGGGATGTCACACTAGTGGTTCTTCCTGAAATTGGAATTACCGGAAATACTCACTTTCCTATGTCAGATTTGAACAATTTAAAAATTGCAGATCTATTAGCAACATGGCTCAAAGAAAAAAATCTCAACTAATACATCAACTATGAAAAATTTACTTGTAAAGTGCCTCTTACTACTACCCTTTACCCTGTGGGCGCAATCAACAACCTATAATGTGAGCTCTTATAAGGAAGAAGGAACAAAAGCACCCAACACCCATTATATCGGAGAAGCTTGGCTCAATAGGATCGTCTCTGCAGATGAAGACCTCAACTACAATATCACCAAAGCTACTTTTAAAGCCAATTCTACTCTAGACTGGCACAAACACGCCACCCCTCAAGTATTAATCGTTGTAGATGGACAAGCTTATTATCAAGAGCGAGGTAACCCCGCCATCATTCTAAAAGAAGGTGATGTAGTTACTTGTGCTAAAAATACCGAGCATTGGCATTCTTCTACCAAAGATCAGGATGTAACCTATCTAGCCATTTACGGCGGAGGTCAGCCCACCACCTGGACTGAAGTCCTTACTCAAGAATACTATGATCAAGTCGCACAATCGCTTGAGGAGTAGTCTTTAAAGACCGGCAAAAGAAGTACAAAACCTTATCCATAAAAAAACCCCTTGAACATCAAGGGGTTTTTACCAACTTAAGTTGGCCCACTAGGGCTCGAACCTAGACTCTTCTGGACCAAAACCAGACGTGTTGCCAGTTACACCATGGGCCACTATCGTAATAGCGGATGCAAATTTAAGGTAAACTTTTAATTAGCCAAACATAATCCGAAAAAAAATAATGCTTAACCAATATTAACAGCCTTTAGTGCGTTGCTCTCTGCATATAGGGGTATCAAAATACCAAAATTGTTATTTTTAAACCAAATTTTGGCAAGCGCTAAGCCCGTATAAAAAAAATAGCCGAAATCAACGGTAATACGTACCTTCGTGCCATTGCAAATACAACTTATATGACAGCATTCAACTTTGCAAAGTGGAATAAAATTATGGGGTGGGCCGCTTTTACGGTAGCCTTGATTACTTTTTCGTTAACGGTAGAACCTACAGCTAGTTTCTGGGATGCCGGCGAATATATCTCTACATCTTCCAAACTAGAAATTGGTCACCCGCCAGGAGCCCCGCTCTATCAAATCATGGGTGCTTTCTTTTCAAATTTTGCTCCCGACAACACTTATATCGCCTTGGCAGTAAACTATATGTCCTGTTTGGCCAGTGCTTTTGCGATTTTGTTTATGTATTGGTCTTTGACCTATCTCATTCGCAAGTTGCTGGTCAATAACAAGGAAGTTGTTTCTGCAGCCAAAGAAAAAGCCATATTAGCCGCTGCCTTTGTAGGTGCTACAGCTTTCACTTTTACCGATAGTTTTTGGTTTAATGCGGTAGAAGCCGAGGTATATGCTGGAGCTATTTTTATCATGTCGCTCTTGTTTTATTTGGGCCTGCTCTGGGAACGCGATATGCACAAACCCAGAGGGAATCGCTGGTTGATATTAATCTCATTTGTGGTTGGTCTCTCTTTTGGAATTCACTTTATGGGCCTATTGACCATCCCAGCGATCGGCTTTTTATATTATTTCAAAAATTACAAAACCATAACGGTTAAAAATTTCATCATTGCCAATATCGTCGTGGTAGCGGTATTGATGTTCATTTTTAAACTCTTACTACCGTATACACTGTCGTTTTTTGGTTATTTGGAAGTCTTCTTTGTCAATAGTATGGGCTTGCCTTTTAACAGTGGTACTATTATCGCCGCCTTGATTTTGATTGCCGCATTTTACTACGGGATTACGCTTTCGCGAAAGCGCAATTACCCCATAGCCAACACCCTACTATTGTGTGTCTTGTATATTTTTATCGGATTCTCTTCTTGGATGATGCTTCCCATTAGAGCAAATGCAGGAACGACTATTAATGAAAATAACCCTAATAATGCCAGAGAGCTTCTCGCCTATTACAATCGAGAGCAATACCCAGAAACACATCTTTTTTACGGCCCTCAATTTACCTCAGATTATGCTGGTTTGGATCCAGATAATCCCTATAAGGACGACAAAAAGAAATACGAAAAAGACGAAAAATTAGGCAAATATGTGATTGTAAATGACTGGGAAGGGACAGGGCAAAATCTTGACGATGCTCAAAAAACCTTTTTGCCTAGAATGTGGAGTCCAGAAAACAACGTGAATTATCTCTCCTATACAGGGCCCTTACCCTTTACCATCAAGCCCGAATATGCCACCAATCAAGATTTACAAACGGCCGTGGCGCAGTTTAGACAGGATCTGGCTCAAAACAAGGTAGGACTAGAGGGCTATAATAAGTTTATGAAGCAATTTGGTCAGGAATACCTCAATGTAGAACCTCCCTCCTTTGCCGATAACATGAGCTTTATGTTCAATTATCAGTTTAGCTATATGTACTGGCGCTATTTTGCTTGGAATTTTATAGGGCGTCAAAACGACATTCAGGGCATGGGTGACGATTTTAACGGGAATTGGCTGTCTGGTATTGACGTTATTGACAGTCTCTTTTTGGGAAGTCAGGAAAATTTGCCTACCGATGCACTCAAAAACAAAGCGCGTAATACCTATTTCTTTTTGCCGCTGCTGTTAGGGCTTATTGGTTTTATTTTCCAGCTCTCTAAAGACAAGCGCAATTTCTGGGTCTTGTTGGTATTCTTTTTATTTACAGGGCTCGCACTAAAGATTTACCTCAACGAAAGACCTTTTGAACCTCGAGAACGCGATTATGCATTGGTAGGTTCATTTTATGTCTTTGCCATTTGGATAGGTTTTGGGGTCTATGCACTTTACGAGACCTTTAGTGATTTTATGTCACGCAAGATTGCACTGCCTTTGGTAACTACCTTGTGTTTGCTCGCTGGGCCTATATTGCTGGCCTCAGAAAATTGGGATGATCACGATCGCTCTGGCAGAAAGACTGCACTAGCTATGGCGCGAAAATACTTAGATTCGGTAGACGAAAACGCCATACTCTTTACCATAGGTGACAATGACACCTTTGCCTTGTGGTACCTTCAAGAAATTGAAGAATATCGCACCGATGTTAGGGTGATTAATACGAGTCTATTTAACACAGATTGGTATATCGATCAAATGCGAAGACCCGCCTATGAAAGTAAAGGTATACCCGGGCAATTAACACATGACAAATACAAAACAGGTACACGTGATGCCATATGGTATGTACCTGTAAGTGATTCGACAGATATTAGTCAATGGCTCAATTGGGTTGCCAGTGACGACCCACGTACCAAAGAAGAATTGCGCAACGGCCAGCTGGTCAACACCTTCCCTAGTAAAAACATCCGAATTCCTGTTGACAAGGAAAATGTGCTTACCAATGGGATAGTGCCTGCAAAGGATAGTGACAAAATTGTACCCCATATTGACATTACTTTAAAGGGGGATATACTCTATAAAAACAGGCTCATCATGCTGGATGTGGTAGCCAATAACAATTGGGAACGCCCCATTTATTTTACAGGGGGAAGTTTTGGAGATGATGACTATTTATGGATGAAGGACTTTTTGCAACTTGACGGGGTATGCTATAAGTTAATTCCTATTTATACGCCAGTAGATCCTCAAAATCCTTACGATATGGGTAGGATTGACTCCGAAAAAATGTACGGTATCGTCAAAAACTGGTATTGGGGTGGAAGCGGTGATCCCGATATCTATCACGATAGAGAAACGCGTACCAACGGTATTACCTACAGAGGCAATATGGCACGTCTGGTAGAGCAACTGCTCAATGATGGGGAACCCGAAAAAGCCAAAGAAATTTTAGATCTGGCTATGGAAAAGATGCCTGTTGACATCTTTGAATTCTACACTCTTGTAGAGCCTTATGTTTCTGGTTATTATGAAATTGGAGAAAAAGAACGTGCCCGAGAAATTTGGAACGATCTGGCCAAAAAATATCAAGAACAACTTACCTATTTGAGCGGGCTTTCTAAAGAGCGTCAATATAAAAATTACGAAGCCATCTATAGTAATATGGAGAAGTATCGCAGTTTACTTGACCTATTGGTGATGAATCGCGAAGAAGAATTGGTACGAGAGAAGGCAGAAGAGTTTAATAGTTACATCCGTCTATTCCCAGAACTCTATGGCGAGGACGAAGCCGAAGAGCCAGAACGTCTAGAAACAGTTGCCAAACCAACTATAACGATACCTGCAGACTCTCAAGATATTCAATAATGCCTGTTTTTGACGCACGGCCAGCACGGGTACCCTCATTTATTAAATGGTGGTACCCGAGTTGGTTTATATGGGATAAACCCAGCAGCCAAAAACAAGTATACCTCACCTTTGACGACGGACCCATACCCGAAGTCACGCCTTGGGTACTGGATGTGCTTGCGCAACATCAGATCAAGGCTAGCTTTTTTTGTATAGGAGAAAATGTGGCAAAGCATCCTGCGCTTTATAGACGCATCATTGCCGAGGGGCATAGTGTTGGCAATCACAGCATGCATCACCTCAACGGTTATAAGACTAGCAACGAGGCCTACCTCGACAATATATTTCAAGCCGAAGCAACAATGCAAAAACATAGCCATCGCAAACCTTTAGACAACCACAACCTGCAATTCCCGCTGTTTAGACCTCCGTATGGGGTCATTAGAAAATCTCAGGCTAGAGCCCTAAAAAAACGAGGATTCACAATTGTGATGTATAGGGTAATTGGATATGATTGGGAAGCAAAAGTACGCCCCCAGCAGTGCTTGGATAAGATTCTAAATACGACCAGATCTGGAGATCTCATCGTCCTACACGATAGTATTAAGGCGGCTCAAAATATGAAATATACCCTGGCACGATTAATACCTCATTTTAAGGAACAAGGATATAGTTTTGCAACGCTTTAAGAAGCGTATTCCTGCATAATACCAATAAGGGTATTGGCATCTTGCTCTCCGCTTTGACGCCATTTCATCTCACCTTTTTTGTAGATGATTAAGGTAGGTAGCTGTTTGATACGCAGCGCTTGTGCAAGCTCGTTGTTTTTATCAACATCAATCTTTATAACCTTTCCTTTGTCACCTACAGCCGCAGCCACATCTCTTAAGATGGGATGCATAGAAATAGAATCGTCGTTCCACTCGGTATAAAAATCAAGTAATACCGGAATATTTAAATCAATTAATTCGCCAAATTTTGACATACACGGTTGTTTATTAACTTAAAGTCAGTCTATTAGCCTTTCAAATATAACACTTTCCTTTTATTAGACAGTTTTCCCTCTCTTTTTGAGTTCTATAACTGTAATTTCTGGCCAGATTCCAACCCGACCTGGAAAGGCCAAGTATCCAAACCCTCGGTTTACATTGATATATTGCCCCAACTGCTCGTAAATTCCTGCCCAATACTTATACCTAAACTGTACAGGGCTCAACTTGATAAGCCCAGGAATTTCTATTCCAAATTGCGCTCCATGGGTGTGACCACTCAGGGTTAAATGAAAGTGAGACGAATGATCTTTTACTTCATATTCCCAATGTGAAGGATCGTGACTCATCAATATTTTGAAATCTGAGCCGTTAAGACCATCAATAGCCTTATTAATATCACCTGCCTTTTTAAAGCCTCCAGCTCCCCAATTCTCTACACCAATAAGGGCCAGTCGTTGTCCATTCTTTTCAAAAAAACGGTGTTCATTGCGCAAGAGGTCAAAGCCCATCTTTTTTTGCAAGTCAATTAGCCGATCCAAATTGGCCTTTTTGGCCTCCTCAGATGGCCATCGTACATAGTCGCCATAGTCATGATTGCCCAACACCGCAAATTTGCCATCTGTGGCTTTGAGTTTTCCAAAGACATCTATCCAAGGCTCTAATTCGCTCGCTTCGTTATTGACCATATCACCAGTAAACAATATGGTATCGCTTGCCTGCTCATTTATGAGATTAACGGCATATTCAATTTTTTCTTTATTGTCTAAACTCCCACTGTGGATATCACTTATTTGAGTAAGACGATACCCGTCAAAGGCATCGGGAAGATCCTCAAAATGCAAGGTGTATTTTAGTACTTTAAAATTATAGCGCCCTTTGATCACCCCATAGAGAATCGATGCAAAAGGTATGGCGGCCAGCCCTAAAGCGAGTTTGCTCACAAAGGTGCGTCTGCTATCTACAGTAAACTCTTTCCCGCTACCAAACAACTTACTAAGGGTTGCCTTGGCAAATCTAAAGAGATCCTCGCCAAACATAGTGAGGATGATAAATAGCTTGCACACCAACATAATGACAAAGGTCACAATAAAAAACTGTGCCAATGGCCCTAAGTTACGGCGATCACTGCTGGTAAATTGATAAAATAAACCCGCAAAGACAAAGGCTGTAATAAAGAAATACAACACCACTCCCCAACGGCTTTTCACCATAAATCGAAAAGCTTGAAAAGCATAGATATCTAAGACAATAAAAAAGGTGATAAATAAAAGAAGTCTCAACACAGTAGCGTTCGGTTTTTGCAAAAATAACCGCTTGAACCTAAGCGCGATAAACTTTGGCTTAATTTTAACCCCATTCTCTACTTTAGAAAAGGATTGTTGGCGCTCAAAAAAAAACCAACACTTACCTTTGCAAAAAAAAGTACATGCTAGAGGCTAAACAAGTTGGGTATACCATTAGTAAGCGCTTTGAGTTAAGAGATATCAATTTTTCTATCCCAAAAGGAGCGAGTATCGCCATTATTGGGGAGAGTGGTTGTGGCAAGACCTCTCTTTTAAAATTGCTCTACGGCTTATACGATGCAAATAAGGGTAGTATCTACTGGAAGGACCAAAAGATCACAGGCCCCAAAGATCATCTTATCCCCGGGATGCCTTTTATGAAATACCTCTCCCAGGATTTTGATTTGATGCCTTTTACCTCGGTGGTAGAAAATGTGCAAAAACACTTATCCCGATTAGAACCTGAGCACAGTGCTCAACGTACGGCAGAGCTACTGGAGGTGGTAGAGATGACCGCTTTCGCGAAAGCGCATGTCAAAACACTCTCTGGGGGCCAAAAACAACGAGTAGCCTTAGCACAAACACTGGCCAAAGCCCCAGAAGTATTATTGCTAGATGAACCCTTCTCGCATATCGATAATTTTAGAAAAAATAAGTTGAGACGTCGCTTGTTTGACTATCTAAAAAAAGCCGAAATCACCTGTTTGGTCGCTACCCACGACAGTACAGATGTCTTGGCCTATACCGACGAAACCATCGTGATGCGCCACGGCCAAATTTGTGCTCATGCCCCTACGCCACGCTTGTATCAAAACCCTCCAAACTATTATATAGCCTCTCTTTTTGGAGATGTTAATGAGCTCCCCGCTCATTGGTTTGACACCTCGGCTTCACCTGAGCAACAGGTACTGATCTACCCACATCAAATTGGTGTAAGCACGACTGGCATCGCTGCTCAGGTCGTAGGTAGCTACTTTATGGGAAGTCAGTATTTGATAGAAGCCAGCTATAAGGAAAAAACTATTTTCTTTGAAAGTGAGCGAAATTTTGCAGCTCAAGAGGCTGTTATTTTGGGGCGTATTAAAAATTGATCGAAGAAAGCGCCTTTTTTAATAAATCGCCTCAATAGTAAATGTGCTTTCGCGAAAAACTATAGACGCTCCTTCGCTTTTACCCAACAACAGTTGTCCTATAGGCGAGGCAACTGCAATGGCGTAGTATATCTGATTATCGATCTTTATCTCACCTGCTGGGATAGCTAAGTAATAGTGCGCCTCTGTGGTTTCTATGACACAACCCAGATGTGCAGGTCCCTTTGCCAGTGCTGAAGACAATCGATTGCTGATATTTTCTAGTTTTTCAATTTCGGCCAGTTGATGTCCTGCTTTTTCGCGTTCGAGCTGTAGCATAGCGCGTCCGGTTTCATGTTTATCTCCAGCCGAGCTCTTCGTCTCTTCTTCTAAAGACTTTGACAGTTGTAAAAGCCGCTCATCTATAGCCTTGCGACGGTTAGCGAGTTGTTTTAAACAGGCTTCTCTCAATTCAGCTTTACAGCTTTCTCTATCTTTCATATAACTATACGATCTGCAAGTTGTGTGCCCACACTACTCCCAATGGCTACTCCCATCCCGCCCAATCGCACCCCGAGATGCACCCTTGGAGTGAGCGTCTTTAGGATTGGTTTTTTTTGAGATCCCACCCCCATAATGCCACTCCATCGATGATCAATCTCAAAGGGGGTATCGGGCAAAATGACTTCATGCAATAAGGCTTCTAAAGCATTTTGGACTAAAGGCGTTTGTTCTAAAGAGGTGGTCTGTTCTGCATTAAAATCCAGATTACGACCTCCGCCTAATAAAATCCTATTATCGATATTTCTAAAATAATAATACCCCTTATCCAGATGAAAAGTGCCTTTTATATCTAGATTTGAAATGGGGTGCGTTATAAGTACTTGAGCTCTGGCTGGCTCTAGATCATCTACCCCAAATTCTTTGGCAAATCCATTGGTGGTTATACAGAGATGACGTGATGCTATTTTACCCAATGTCGTTTCTAAAAGTACTTCACTCCCGAGATCCTCATAAGAAGAAACGGTTGTATTATTGATGATACGTATATCATGAGCTACAGCCTTTTTGAGAAGATTCAACATCATTTTTCCTGTATCAATTTGACCTTCAAAAGCATTAAAAATAGTCGAAGATTGAATCTTTTGAAAACCAAAACGATTAGGCACTTCTTTATAAACAGCCCTCTTAAAAATAGGAAACAACATCTCATTAATTTGCTCAATCTGGTTGACACATTCTTTGTGTAATTGAGTGTCCGATTGGGTAAATAATTCGTAGCCCCCATGCGCTTGAAAATCTAATGGCTCATCGCCTAGCGTTTCCCGCAGTGTATGTAACCCCTCCCAACGTTGGGCCACCAATTCTAAAACCTCTGATTCAGAATGGGTTTGCAAATCATCTAAGATTTCAGAAAGGCTCCCAAAACATGCAAAGCCCGCATTTTTAGTACTCGCACCCTGTGGTAAGCGGCCACGTTCTAATATAGCAATCTTGGCTTTGGGATACCTTTGGCGTAAGCGCAAACCACAAAATAGACCAACGATACCGCTACCTATTATAACAAAGTCTAGCCTGTCTAACCAAGATGATTTTTCCCAATAACTCAAATTCATAACCCAAGTGTTGTGTGAGTAAAAGTAACCCTTCTAAAATAATTTTAAGCCCTAGTGTTAGTGATCATTTTGATTTACGTCTAAAGTGGCTATGACGCCAAAATTTGTAAGCATTCTCTTTATTTGTGCAACGGTCTTACTCACCACACCTAGCAAGTGGTATACACGGCAGTATAATGCTTCAGGCCAATTGCTAGCCGAAGGATGGCTTGATCAGGACAAAAGAACAGACTTCTGGAAGTGGTATCACAACAATGGTAGGTTAGCCTCAGAGGGCCATTATAAGAATGATCACAAATCAGGATATTGGCACTTTTACGACCTCAACGGAAATTTGATCAAGGAAGGACATTATCAAAACGGAAGGGCCTATAATTGGTGGATTTTTTACGACCTTGTACGCCAAGAAAAAAGGAAAGTACAATTCCAGAACAATCAAAAAAATGGCTTTTGTTTGGTATACAAAGAAAACAAGCTGCTACAGGTAGAAAAATTTGTTGCCAACAAAAAGACGGGTTCTTGGACCAATTTGCGTGATTTTAAGCGAGACAATCCAGAGACCACTTTTTAATTGCTACAGCGCCCTATGAACCCAAATATAAAAGTGATTATCCCGGCATACAATGAGCAAGATTCTATAGGTCATGTCATTGCAGATATCCCAAATAGTGTGGCCGAGGTTATCGTAGTGAGCAATGCCTCCACCGATCAAACCGCTCAGGTGGCGGCCAGTGCAGGAGCAACAGTGCTCACCGAAATGCGAAAAGGCTATGGTTATGCCTGTCTTAAGGGAATGCAACACATCGCTGCACAAACAGAAACTACAGATATAGTGGTATTCTTAGATGGTGATTATTCAGACTATCCTGAGCAATTAACAGAAATTGTACGCCCCATATTAGAACAGGATGTCGATATGGTTATTGGAGCTAGAGATGCACGCTTTCGCGAAAGCGGATCTATGACCAAACCACAAATTTTTGGAAACTGGCTGGCTACAACCCTCATGCGACTGTTTTTTAATGCCAAATTTACCGACCTAGGGCCTTTTAGAGCGATAAAATATAAAAGCCTGCTGGCGCTAGGCATGGAAGATAAAACCTATGGCTGGACTGTAGAAATGCAGTTAAAAGTGCTTAAAAAAGGAATGCGTTACACAGAAATCCCAGTCAAGTACCGCAACCGCATTGGGGTGTCGAAGGTTTCTGGCACCCTCAAAGGCGCTATATTTGCAGGAGTTAAAATATTGGGGTGGATTTTTAAATACAGTTTTAAAAAATGATTTTAGAGTCAATTATTATCATCATATATACCATCGCCCTACTGATCATTTTTGCATACAGTTTGTCGCAGCTCAACCTGCTTTTTAACTATTTACGCGCACAACGCAAAAAGGACGACACCCCTAAGTTTAATTTTTCTGATCCCGAACAAATCCCGCTAGTCACCATACAGCTACCCGTTTATAATGAGCTATATGTCATGGAAAGGCTTTTGGACAATATTGCCTTGTTGACCTATCCAAAAGACAAATTAGAAATCCAAGTGCTAGACGATAGCACAGACGAATCCCTAGCCACCACGGCCGCTCACATCGAGCGCTTACGTCAAAGCGGTCTCGATATTTATCACGTCACTAGAACCGACAGGTCTGGGTTTAAAGCTGGGGCGCTCAAAGAAGGATTAAAAATTGCCAAGGGAGAATACATCGCGATTTTTGATGCCGATTTCTTACCAGAACCCAATTGGTTGCAACGTACCGTACCCTACTTTAGAGATCGCAATATAGGTGTGGTACAAACCCGTTGGAGTCATATCAATCGCAACTATTCACTGTTAACCAAGGTACAGGCTTTTGCTTTGGACGCGCATTTTACCCTTGAGCAAGTAGGGCGTAATAGTCAGGGTCATTTTATCAATTTTAACGGCACCGCTGGGATCTGGCGTAAACAATGCATACTAGATGCGGGCAATTGGGAAGGAGACACTCTTACCGAAGATCTTGACTTGAGCTACAGAGCCCAACTCAAAAACTGGAAGTTTAAGTATCTCGAAGATGTACAAACCCCTGCCGAGTTACCTGTGGTTATTAGCGCTGCTCGCTCACAACAGTTTCGTTGGAATAAAGGAGGGGCAGAGAACTTTCAAAAAATGCTCAAAAAGGTAGTTAGAAGTAAGCATATAACGGCTAAGACCAAAGCACATGGCATTTTGCATTTACTCAATAGCACTATGTTTTTAAATGTACTCATTGTAGGATTGTTAAGTATACCTATGCTGTACATTAAAAATGAATACGCACATCTCAAGCCCTATTTTTATGTGATGAGTTTCTTTGTCTTGAGCACCGTGATTTTCTTTATCTGTTATTGGTATATGTTTAAGAATATTTACGGGGGAGGTCTTAAACAGTTTATCAAATATATCGGGATGTTTTTTACCTTTTTTAGCATTGCTATGGGCTTTTCGCTACATAACTCTATCGCGGTAATAGAAGGTCATTTAGGCAAACGTAGTGAGTTTGTACGCACCCCAAAATTTAATATCAACACCTTAAAAGACAGCTGGAAGGGCAACAAATACCTCAAGAAAAACATCTCCCTTAATGTTATTTTTGAAGGACTGCTTATGCTGTATTTTGGCTTTGGCATGTATCTGGCTTTTGTGGTAGGGGATCAAGGTGGAGATTTTGGATTATTCCCTTTTCACCTCATGCTTTTTTTGGGATTTGGTTTCGTCTTTTTTAAATCGCTAACTTCCAAAGCGTGATTCCTGCCTTTTTGAAATACCAAAAAATACCTTTACTCTTTGGCCTATTACTGTCGCTGTTCTATCTCAGTTTTGCCTATGATCTTGATCGAGGCGATTTTACCAAACTCATTTTACTTTACACCGCTTGTTTTCTCATTAGTTACAAACTCATTGAGATAGGAAAGTCCAATTTTTTATTGCTAGGAGGTATAGCGATTGGGCTGCGATTGTTGTTTCTACCGGCCATACCTAATCTCTCACAAGATTTTTATCGATTTATCTGGGATGGACGTATGTTATTACAAGGGTTCAATCCCTATTTGACGACTCCAGAAAGCTTTATGATTGCCCAAGAGTACGACATAGTCCATCAATCTCGGACCTTAGTGCAAGGCATGGGCGCCTTAAATGCTAGTAATTATACCAATTACCCTCCTATAAATCAGTTTCTATTTGGCATCGCCGCTTTTCTATCAGGAAAGAGCATTACCACGAGTGTGGTGGTTTTAAGAGTGATAATTATACTGGCAGATATTGGCATACTGATTTATGGTCGCAAGCTATTGCAAAAATTGAAGTTGCCAGAGTATCAAGTTTTTTGGTATGTACTCAATCCCTTTATCATTATAGAAATGACGGGCAATCTTCATTTCGAATCTGTGATGTTATTCTTTTTGGTAATGGCCTTATACCTATTGCTATGTCGCAGGTGGATATGGAGTAGTATTTTCTTTGCGTTTTCAATTTCGGTCAAATTGATTCCTTTGATGCTGTTGCCGTTGGCGTTTCAATTTTTACTGTCTGACCGCTCTAGCGTTTTTAGGTATGGCCAGCTATTGCATAGACCGCAACTAATAATAAAACGCATACCCCGACTCATTGCATTTTACGGCCTCACCTTAGGCGTGGTGGTAGTGAGTTTCTTTCCATTTTTGGAAGGTCAATTTTACGACAATTTTGGAGCTTCGGTGGCTTTGTGGTTTCAAAAATTTGAATTTAATGCCAGTATCTACTACATCATAAGGTGGATTGGATTTCAAACCATAGGCTGGAATATTATTGCCGATGTGGGTAAAATTCTTCCTCTTATCGTGACCGGAATCATCTTAGTTATTTCGTTTTTCCGAAAAAATAGCGATGCGCTAGCTATGATAAGCGCGATGTTATTGAGCATATCGGTGTATTTTTTATTGTCTACTACCGTTCATCCCTGGTATATAGCCACCCCCTTACTTTTAGGCATTTTTACCCGATATCGATTTCCAATGCTTTGGAGTCTTATGGTTTTTTTGAGTTATTCGGCCTACGGCAACGACGGGTTTAAGGAACACTTCGGCCTTATTGCCCTTGAATACCTAGTGGTAATTGGCTTGGCAATCTATGAAATGAGTTATCCTAAACGACGTCCTATTTTTTAGTGATGTGATAGACTAAGGCAGTTTTGCGTTTGCGATAATTGCGATCTGTTTTGTCTACTAGATTGATATCTATAGTATCAATGAGCGTCATTTTAAAATTTGCTTTCTCAGGCACTAATTTTGTTTGACAAGCAGTGCAGCTCAAGAGCAAGGCAGGAATTTCAAGAGCACCGCTAGTGATGTCTGTACTATCTACGCGAGGGATTTTATCACCATAAGCCCACACCAATTCTGGACTGGTAAAACGATAAGCATACACTGGCAGTTGTGGCGCTGTCTCAAGCGCTCGAAAGGCGTTTGTTTTTGTAGTAGTAGTTTGGGTTGTATCCAGCACACTCAACACGCTAAGCGTCCCAAAAACAGTACCTACTACCGTGGTAAGAAATAGCGCGTATATACGTTTTTGCTTGAGCCATACAAACATCGCTATCCCACAGCAAGTGGTGATCAACACGCTTAAAATTCCCAAAATATAGAGCACGGTATCCTCAAACACAATCATATAGATACCCCCTAAGAAAGTGAAGACAAACACTGAGGCTATCAATCCAAAATTGAGATAGACTGCTAGACGCTCTTTTAACTTATCTATCCCTTTAAAATGCTTAATGAGATACGTGATATAAAAACCAATATTAATCGCAAGCGGCACTAATACGGGCATGAGATATCTCGATTTCTTTTCGGGAATGATTGATAGTAATACAACAGCTAGCAGTGTCCACCAGAAACTCAGGAGATAGCCCTTTTTATGGGTCACTCTTTTTATGAGATAAGGGTATACTAGACTAATAAAGGCGGGTAGCACCCATAAACCACTTTGAATAAAAAAACTCCAATAATAGTAAAATGGCCGTACATTATAACTCGTCCAATTAGCAGTTTCCTTTTGAGCTATTTTGGCAAAAGTTTCTGGATCTTCAACGCGTACATAAAAATACCAACTAAAGCCTAAGAGGAGCCCTGCAATTAATACGGGTAGCAACCATGACCAATGCTGGACAAAGGATCTATGAACAATCCCAAAATAAGCGATCAAAAAAGGCAGTAATAGCACATATACAGATACTGGCCCTTTGCTAAGTACCGAACAGCCTATACATAATATAGCGGCAAGATAACTACTCCAGGATGGGCTACTGAACTGAGTTGCCTTAACGATAAAATAAATGGCCGTAAGCATAAATCCGTGCGCATAAATATCCCAAGGCGCTTCAAAAATGATCAGAATAACATAAAGCGAGGTCACCGTGATCAGGCCATTAATGAGCCCCTGTCTTTTAGAAAGGGATAGCTTTCGCGAAAGCAAATAGGACATCACTCCTGTAAGCATCACCATCAGTACCGCGGGTAAGCGCAATCCCCAAAGACTATCGATACCAAAAATTAAAGCGCTAAGTGCAGTAAGCCAGGTAGGCAACGGTGGTTTTTGATATCGTGGCTCTCCGTTCATCGTGGTTAAGATCCAATGATTATCGGTGAGCATCTCTCGTGCGCTAATAAAATTACGAGCCTCCATTATAGTAACTTCCAATACATCCAAAAAAGGTAACAACATCACCCCTACCACAAGTAGGATAGTAAGTATGGGGCGTTTTTCGAATAAGGCTAACACTAGGATTTACGGTATAACATAATATTGCGGGTATAAATAATCGCCCCCAATACGTTTGACAAGATAAGCACAACATCCTGTCTAAAGATAAAATAAGTTAAGGTCATCAAACCACCTACCAAGCTCAAGATCCAAAACCCTAGAGGAAGGGTGGCCTCTTTATGCTTTTCGGCATAGAGCCACTGATAGACAAAACGCAAAGTAAAAACAACCTGAGCTACTACCCCGAGTATCAATAACCATTGGGCAATTTCAGGATTATTGAGCAGCTTTCTAATGTCGTAACTCCCATTGTTATAACCGTAAATAACGATTAGAATAGGAATGAGAAAAAAGGCCAGTTGAATCCCTTTGGGCAAGCGTTTCCACTGTTGTTGGAGTTGTAGGTTTCTGATGTAGATAAAATAGGTGAGCACCTGACCCAACATTAAGGCAAAATCAACTCTTAAATAGCCGTAGATAAACAGCAAAAAAGAGCCAGACAAACTAAGCCACCAAAAGGTTAAGGGCGTCACCGATGCCTTTTGCTTTTCTGAAAGTAACCATTGAGAAAACATACGGGCACCAAAAAGGAGCTGAGCAATAATGGCTATGATGGATAACTTATCCACGATTTGTGGTTCTTATCTCATAACGGATGTACTTTTTCTTCATCCATAAATAGGCAAAACAGTCCATCAAAGGGCCCAGTAAACGATTCCAAACCCCAAATTTGGCCTCACCAGCAGTTCTAGGAAAGTGACGTACGGGCACTTGCTTGATACGTCCTTTTTGAAGTAAAATCATCGCAGGCAAAAAACGATGCAGGCCTTTAAACATAGGGATGCGCTTGGCATAGTCTGTCCTAATAATCTTGAGCGGGCAGCCTGTGTCATCCATACCGTCATGGGGAAAAGATCGTCTAATCCCATTGGCAATTTTGGAAGACATGTTTTTAACAAAACTGTCTTTTCTATCGGCGCGTACCCCTGTGACCAATTCATTATCGTCTATGTGTTCAAGAAGCACATTAAAATCGTCTGGCGTGGTTTGTAAATCGCTGTCTATATAACCCACCAATTCGGTATCAGCTTGATCAAATCCTGCCTTGATGGCAGCGCTAAGGCCACAATTTTCTTTAAAAGCAATAAATTCAAAAGCAGCGTTTCTCTCGCAAATCGCTTCGATCAATTGTTGACTGCTATCTTTAGACCCGTCATTGACAAAGAGCACTTTACTAGCTGCCTTTGCCTGCTCAAAATAGGAGAGAAAAGCCTTTTCTACTCGTAGTAGATTATCTTCTTCATTGTAAACAGGAACGACAATGGTTAAACGGTACTTCATACGCTTTGACTTATAGCTAACTTGGCGCTTAGGTTGGAGTTATAACATTTTTAAATTGGAGACTTCTTGCTGGCTAAGGTGTCTGTAATTTCCTCTAGGCAAATCCTTTTTGGTAAGACCTGCAATCCCAACACAATCAATTCTCACCACCTCGTAATTAAGGTGTTCAAATATGGTTCTAATCACACTATTCCCTCTGTGCTTAAGCTTGAGACCAATCTCTTTTTTAGGAGCTCCCTCTACATAACTTATATCAACTACTTCGACCTTTTTACCCTCTACGGTAATACCTTCTTTGATCCGATCCATATCCGCCATTTTAAGATTTTTGGTGAGCTCTATATGGTATAACTTGGTCACCCCATTTTTGGAGTGTGTAAACTTTTTGACAATATCGTCGTCATTGGTAAATAGGATAAGACCTGTAGAGTTGCGCCCTAATCTTCCTATTGGTTTAACACGAGCCTTGGTTGCCTTGGCAATCAAATCCATCACTGTATTGCCTTTATCGGTACTTACGGTGGTAGCGAAGCCTTTGGGCTTATTTAAAAGAATATAGGTTTTGGGTTCGGGTTGTATACGACGCCCATCAAAACGAACATCATCGGTAAGTTTGACGCGATAGCCCATTTCGTTTATGACCTTTCCGTTTACCGTGACATTCCCAATAGCAATGTACATATCGGCTTCTCGGCGAGAGCACATCCCAGAATTGGCGATATACTTATTAAGACGAATAGTCCCATCGTCTTTTCGTTTTTGGGTATTTTCTTTTTTGGGTTGTGCTTTTGAGCTACCACCCTGTGATCGTTTATGCTTAGACGCTCCTGCTTTTGCATATTGAGACGAATCTTTACTTTTTCCTTTACGTGCTCCTCCTTTACTCATGATTTCTTATTTGGGCACAAAGGTAATCTTAATCAATGACCTACAAAATACTTATCTAGCTAGTATTTGACCCTCTTCGTGTATGATGGGTTTGCCTTAGCTATTCTTATCAAAATTTTGCTCCTTAAATGAAACTGTAGACTGTCTTGTGCGGTCAACGTGCAATTGTGTCACATCAGGTCTAGCGTAATGCCCTACCGCATCAAAATTTTGACGTTCTTCATAGACCCGCTTAACATCTAATTGGGCATAAATATTCCCTTCGGTGGTGGTATCTGGCGGTAGGATAAACTCACCGTCAGGACCCGCAATGCAAGACCCTCCATTTGATAAAATAGCTGGAGCCTTTTCTAAAATATTATCCAGATGTGGGGTGTCGGCTGGAAAATCCTCCCGTCTCATCTTGCTCGACACCGATAAGACATAGCTGCGTCCCTCTCTCGCCATAAATCGCGTAATATCCTTGGTATTGTAATCGCTACCTGGCCAAACTGCAATATGAACATTTTCGCCTTGAGCATATAGCGCGGCCCTGGGCAATGGCATCCAATTTTCCCAACAATTCAAACCCCCCAAGGTAAAATCCTTTAAAGAATGTGTACGTAAACCGTGACCATCGCCTGGAGACCAAGTAAGTCGCTCGTCATAAGTGGGTTGTAATTTTCTATGCACAGACTGTATCACACCTTCTCGATCGATATACACTAGTGATGCGTACAAACTATGACCCCCGCGATCTATCGGGCGTTCAATTATACCTAGATAAGTAGCGATCTTATGCTTTCGCGAAAGCGCACACAACTCCTTCAAATCACCGTCTTGGATCACCACAGCATTACGCGCATAATGAGCGTGAATTTCTTTAACCACTTTTGAATTCCAGGCGGCTCCATTGGTAAGAGAAAGCCAATACGGATACCCAGGCACTAAACCTTCACCAAAGACGATAAGCTCTGCACCTTGCTTAGCCGCCTGTTCTATGGCATGTTTGACCTTGGCCAATGTTTTTTGTTTATCGAGCCAAACTGGGGCTATCTGAGCCAAAGCCACGTTTAACATATGAGAAGGATGATTCATAAGCTGTATTTACCCTTCTAAAGTACAAACTCAAGCATACACCAAAAAGCAGTCGCCTGTTAAAGATTGACTATCCTTCGCAAAAATACGGTTGGATCTATCAGTACAATGCTAATTACACCAGCGACAATAATTGTTTTGAGCAACAGATGCAATAAGAGATAATGCCACTTTTGACGCGATTGCCATAGTATGACCAAAAAAAGTATGAGTAATAACATACTCCCATAAAAGTAAAAGTACATTTTACCCAAATTGTAGCTGGTGACCAATAAAAGAAGTGGAATCAGGGTAAGAGCCGCCAAAGACGACAACATAAGCTTGGACATTTTGACACCATATACCACAGGGATGGTCTTGTAATTTTGAACCAAATCGCCTTTTAAATTCTCGAGATCTTTGACCAATTCGCGCATGGCCACAACCAAAAACAAAAATGAAGCATGAATAAAAATGACCGTATCTAGGTTGCGGTAGTACACAAATATGGCAAAGAAGGGTGTGAGCGCTAACAAGGCCGCTACCAAATTACCTACAAAAGTGATTCGCTTTAGTTTGTGAGAGTACAACCAAATGCCAAAAATGTAAATCGCAAAAAATACCACGGCTCTAAAGGAGACATAGCTCGCCATGATCACAGACGAAAAATTGAGTACAAAATAAAAAGACAACTTGGTGTTTTGACTCACCAATCGATCCAACATCACTTTTCTGGGCCTGTTGATTAAATCTTTTTCTGAATCGTAAAAGTTGTTGATGATATAACCTCCTGCAATCGCTGCTGCCGAGGCCAGAACTAGCATTAATAGGTTGGGATCCAAAACCACCTCTCTGGTCAACTTTTCTGGAGCCAAAATAAATATGGCTGTCAAATACTGTGCGATAACAATAACGAGAATGTTGTAGCCACGCACCACCGAAAACAAACTAAAAAATTTAAGAAGTAGGCGTTTGTTTTTTCGCGTAAGCATACCTTGCCACTTTTAAAGTGCCCCCAACACCTTTAGAAGGTGTAGACCACTTCTAACTGATGCCCATTTAAGGCTTTTCTGGCCTTATCGATATCTTCGGTAAAACCTAGCATATAGCCACCACCACCAGAGCCGCAAAGCTTTAGGTAGTAATCATTAGATTCGATCCCTTTTTGCCAGAGGGCGTGAAATTGGGCCGGAATCATAGGTTGGAAATTCTTTAGTACCACCTTAGAAAGTTGCTTTACATTACTAAAAAGTGATTTGACATCGCCTTTGAGAAAATCTTCGACACAGGCATCGGTATGCTTGACAAACTGATTTTTAAGCATGGTTCTGAAGCCTTCTTGCTTCATGCTCTCCATAAAGATGTTGACCATGGGCGCGGTTTCTCCTGTCATTCCCGAATCCAATAAGAAGACAGCTCCTTTTCCAGTTTCGGTCTGAGAAGGTATACCCGCTGGCTCAATATTATCTTGACTATTAATGAGTATCGGTAGGCTCAAATAACTATTTAAAGGATCGAGCCCAGAAGATTTACCGTGAAAAAAAGACTCCATTGCGCCAAAAATTCCTTTGAGCGTCAAGAGTTTTTCTCGTGTCAAATTCTCTAAAACCGTAATCTTGTCTTTGGCATACTTATCATAAATGGCTGCCACTAAGGCGCCACTACTCCCTACACCATACCCTTGAGGAATGCTAGAATCAAAATACATCCCTTTTGCCACATCGGCTTCTAGAGCATCAATATCAAAACACACCAAGTCTTCAGGTAATTCCTGAAGGTAGGTCGCAAAGCGCTTTAAATTCTGATTGGATTGCTGGGCTTCTTGTGAAGGATCTTTATCAATCTTCAAAGCACCATTGTAAAAATTATAAGGTATAGCGAGTCCTTTAGAATCTTTAATAATTCCATACTCACCAAACAATAAAATCTTAGAATAAAAGAGCGGTCCTTTCATAAAAGCAAAATTAGGGTATTTTCAGTAGATTCTGACAGTCGGTGTTCTAATTTAGGGACTTATTAACTAAAATCACTTAGAAAAGTAATAAAATAAGGTCTCTTCACGAAGATACTAGGCTAATTGTTTGGCTCCTAGCCCAACCTCATCATTAATATATTCGCCATTTTTACAAAAAGCGGCTAAGGTATCTGAGACAAAAGTCAGCACCTGCCCCGCTACATTTTTTGGATATAAGAGGTGCACATTGGCCCCCGCATCTAAGGTAAAACACAGTTTGATACCCGTCTCTTTTCGAAAAGCCCAAATCGCATTAATAATCTCAAGGGTATTGGGTTTCATCAAGATAAAATAAGGATGACTGCTCATCATCATCGCATGCAGTGTCAAAGCTTCACTCTCTACCAATGCGATAAAACCGTCAAGATCTCCCGATTTGAGTATGTCTGCTAAGGCACTTATATTTTTGGGAGCTTGTTCAAAGCGCGCTTTCGCGAAAGCGTGCCCATTCATAAGCCCGTGACCTACAGTACTACTCACTTGTTTTTCTCCTTTATCAACCAGTAAAATGGTGTCTTGAAAATTGGTAAAAACCTCATGTACTTCAAAAGGATAGACGCTGCCTAACAATTGATCGCTATTAGGAATGTCTGTATGCTGCCCCCATACCACTAGAGGTCCTAAAATACTTCTACACGCGCTACCTGAGCCCAATCGCGCCAAAAAGGAAGCCTTGTCATAAAAGTAATCATCGGTCATCTCTGGACGCATTTCTCGCTCTATAGACAACACACATAGGGCTAAGGCACTCATCCCAGAGGCAGAGCTCGCAATCCCTGAACTATGCGGAAACGAATTGGAGGTTTCTATGGTATACGAATATTGCCCTACATATGGACAATACGGCAAGATACGTTCAAAAAACTGAGCGACCTTGGGCTTAAAATCTGGAACCGCTACCCCGTCGAGAAGGATATCAAATTCAATTTCTTTACC
>PAUP01000107.1 GCA_002712765.1 Cytophagaceae bacterium
TGAGGCTTTTTTATGTGCTATGATTAAGGAGGATGAAGATCGTACTACCATCGCGTGGAGCGTAGTCTCGCCGCCTTTTTAAGGTCTGATTCTAATAAGAGTCAGACCTTTTTTTATGCCGTAAAGTAAAATAAAGGGAAACCTAGTACCTATGCGTGACGTAGGTAGCATCCAAGGTTTTAGTATTTCTTGTGGTAAATATCATCATTAATAATACCAGTTGTTTTTAGCAAGTATGTAACCCAATTTTTGAAAGTGGCGTCTTACTTATCTAACACAATAACTACAAGGATGACCTACGGTAAAAAAGTACATAAAAGAGGAAGCTTCTATAGCACAAGATTGTTACACGCCAAGTACCATACTTTTGTACTGATTTGGGGTGTATTATGGGCAACACCTCTTCTTACATATTCACAGGTTCGAAGTGCTCAACTAGCAACTAAGCACGCTAATACGACGGTAGATCAAATTCGATTTACAGCTACAAAGACGAGTCATGATACGCCAATGATAAGTGATTATATCACTAGTTGGAATTTGTACAATGATTCCTATCTAGCAGCACATTTTGAATTAGACCATCCGCTAACACATTATTTGTCATTATTAGACGCCGATACAGGTGAGAAAGAACGCTTAGCTAAAGGTAATTTTCAATTTACCTTTTTGGTAGATGATCAGGTAGTGTACGAAGAAAACCTGCATCCGGGAGCAGGTACCATAGAAGACAAAAAAACAAAACTTTCTTATAACATACCAATGGTCACTTCTAAACCTATCGACTTTTGGGGTTGGTTTATGTGGTTGAAATTTATGAAAATGGGTGGTGGTAGAGATGCGTTAAACGTAGGCACTCATACACTTACACTACAGCTAAGAGCTTATCTCGATGCAGATCGCTTACTACTTAGTGATGTTTTGGCTAGTGGTGATTTGACTATTCAAGTAGCAGAGCGGCCAATAGTAAAAGGCACTATTGCTGTGCAAGATATCGCACCCACCTCAGATTGGGAGATTTCAAAAGATGTTATTGATCATAACACAATAGAAACATTAAATAAGAAGATCCTTCAAAATCGCTTTGAGCATATTAATGGAATTGTTGTTATAAAGGATGATAAACTACTGCTAGAAGAATATTTTAATGGCGCGACACGCGATAGCTTGCACGATACCCGATCTGTGGGTAAATCGTTTACCTCGGCATTGTTGGGAATGGCTATAGCCGATGGGTATATTCTAGATGAGCGGACAACCTTAAACGACTATTATCCACTAGAAACGTTTTTAAATTACTCTAAAGAAAAGGCACAGGTTACATTGCACGACCTTTTATCTATGTCTTCTGGATTTGAAGGAGACGATACTCAACCTAATAGTCGGGGTAATGAAGAGAATATGTATCCTACATCTAATTGGGTAAAGTTTGCGCTAGATCTCCCAATGGCACAGCCTAAATCTGACACAAAATCATTTTCATACTTTACAGCAGGTGTCATTCTTTTGGGGGATATTATAAATACTAAAGTGCCCAATGGCTTAATCGCTTATGCCGATAAGAAGCTGTTTAGCCCTTTGGATATTAGGAGTTATAGATGGCAGTATACCCCAAAAGGTGTTGGTAATACTGCGGGAAGTATACAGCTGCGTGCCTTAGATCTTGCAAAATTTGGACAATTGTATAAGAACGATGGGCTATGGGAAGGCTCTCAGATACTGCCTAAGTCATGGGTTACTAAAAGTCTTTCTACTCAGGTGTCTATATCTAAAGCAAAACAAGAGGGCTATGGTTATCTTTTTTGGAACAAGACATTGACCGTAGGTGATAGATCTTATGAGGTATCCTATAGTTCTGGTAATGGTGGCAACAAAATTTTTATTTTTAAGGAGCTTGCATTGGTCGTAGTGATCACGGCCTCGGCCTATAATTTACCGTACGCACACAAGGATGTCGAAATTATGTTGACGCACTATATATTACCAGCCATTTTTGATCATTCTTAACAAAATAAGTCAATTCACAACTAGCCAGATGGTGTAAATACACGAGTTGTGCAAGAGGGATAGTAGCGGCTACCCTGCAGCCTAAAAGGCGAAGCGTAATAGCGTATAGCCCGGTGCCGTCCAAGGCGGGACTTGCCCTAAAACACCGAAGTATCTATATATGAAGTAGCTAAACACAGCATTAATAGTTATATTTACTAAAAGTAAACTTTATGCGTTCTACCATCATTGCAGCTATTCATTCAAATCTCAACAATGCCGTAGCTCTGATAGATGACATTTCACAACAGACCTATACCGACCAATCTGTAGCACCTTATTACAGCAGTATTGGCTCACATATCAGGCACGCTTTAGACTTTTTTGATTGCATTATTTGTGGTTTACAGGACAATAAAATTGATCTTACAGCTCGAAAACGAGATGAGCGCATCGCTACTGATAGGGCTTACGCCAAAAAACATATCGAAGATATTCAAGAGCAATTATCCAGTTTTACAACCGTGAATACCGATTATTTACTACATGTTACCGATAATTTAGGACAAGGAAAAGTGAGCATTATGTATACACTTGAGAGTATTTTAGCCCATGCTAATTCTCATGCTACCCATCATTATGCCATTATTGCCTATATGCTTGCGGCGCTTAAGGTTGATGTCGCTATTTCAGGTTTTGGGTACAATCCTTCTACGCCTATACCCAAGCGTGAAGGCATTTAATAATCAATCATTAAACAGTGCTTTCATCAAGGTACGTATGCCTTTAAAGCCAAAATATATCGCCGCAAAAAGACAGATGATACCCACCCCAAATACGGGGATAAAAAGGGGATGGTCTTGATTCTTGAAAGACGAGTTTAAAATCAAGGGTGCCAAAATGAGAAGAAACAAGGTGCCTCCCATAATCTTTACTCCTTTAAAAAGAATTTCTTTATTGGTGTTCATAGTGTTGGATCGCTTTGCGGACGCTACCGTATTTGAGTAAGATTTCTTTGGCTTTGCTTTCTTTAATAGAAAGCGCCTTCATAAGCATTTTGCTGCCTCTAGCGACCAATTTGTCATTGCTCAATTGCATATCTACCATTTTATTACCCTGTACATGGCCTAACTTGATCATCGTAGCTGTCGAAATCATATTAAGAACCAATTTCTGAGCAGTTCCAGCCTTCATTCGAGAACTTCCGGTCACAAACTCGGGGCCTACTACTACATCTATAGGGAACTGTGCGGTTTGTGATAGCGGGCTATTGGCATTGCAACTAATACTCGCAGTTAGGATGTTATTTTGGTTACACTTTTCTAAGGCACCAATAACATAGGGCGTAGTGCCCGAAGCCGCAATTCCGATCACGACATCATTAGTAGAAATGTGATGCGCTTTTAAATCTTGCCATCCTTGAAGGGTACTATCTTCGGCAAACTCTACGGCTTTTCTAATGGCCGAATCTCCTCCTGCGATAATTCCTATAACCACATCATCCGATACGCCAAAAGTAGGAGGGCATTCACTAGCATCAACCACCCCTAGACGCCCACTAGTGCCCGCACCCATATAAAATAGGCGACCTCCAGTTTTGAGTTTTTGAACTACTTGGTCTACCACCTCTTGAATTTGGGGTAGTGCTTTGGCCACTGCGATGGGCACGCTTTGATCTTCTTTATTTATGTGAGACAAAATCTCATGAGTGCTCATCTTTTCTAAGTGATCATAATGAGAATCAGTTTCTGTGGTTTTGGTAAAGCTCACGAATTGTCTTTTTTACAAAAATACGGATTTCGTTTGTAGTCTTTTCCATTGCGGGTCGTGCTTTAGATGGCAATTATTAGAAGCTTGTAAGAGATCGAGAAGATTATATGCTGTATATGGGGCTTTACTACAGGCTATAGGCTTGATGTTGAAGCGATAAGGCTAGTTTTGCTATTTTTTGGGCTATTATATTGTAATTGTATCTGTGTAATGTTAACTTTGTGTAACGTAGTATATGCACGATCGTTATGAGTAGTTTGTCTGAAGTTGTTGATTCTCTTGAAATTAGAATTGCTACTTTGTTAAAACAATACGAAGATGTACTGCAAAAGCAGATAGCTTTGCAACAAAAGCTTACTGCACTGCAACAAGAAAATGAGCGACTCCATAAAGAACTCGAACTAGGAGATCAGAAAGTTAAAACGCTCAAAACGGCGAACGCATTACTAGGCAGTAACGAATTTAAACGGGAAACCAAACTAAAAATAAATGCCTTAATCAGGGAGATAGATGCGTGTATTTTCACCCTCTCTGAATAGGTTTATGTATGGCAGAAAAGCTCAAGATTAAATTGTCTATAGCCGATAGAGTATATCCGCTTACGATTCCTGTAGAACAGGAGGAAGGCTTGCGGAAAGCGACCAAAAAAATTGAGGCGATGATTAAACAATTTGAAGAGAGTTATGCCGTTAGAGATAAGCAGGATGTTTTGGCGATGTGCGCCTTACAATTTGCATCTCAGGTTACCCAACAAACTATAGATGAAGATTCTCTAAGCGCAGAAACGGCTGAAAGGCTTAACAAGCTTTGTCATTTGCTCGATGAGAAACTAACATAGACGTTCTTTACATACAACAGCATATTACTGCCTGCATTGGTTATTTTTTTGATAAACTCAACAGTTATTTTTTATAAAGGGTGACTCTAAATTGTAAAAGCATGCCGTTACTGAAGTAATTCAGGTAGACGGAACCTTGATCAGTTTTCTAGCCCTAATCCTTACTATTAGGAGTTTATACAAAATACGGGACTAATGCAGGCTTTTTTTTGTCTTTATAGGCACTATTGCGAATCGTTCGCTAAAGCATATTAAACCATCCAATTCTTTGTAAGTAAAGAGTTGGGAGTAAACCATCTTATGGAACATACAGTACTCTTATTTATCGTAGGTGTGATCGCGCTGGCATTAGGCTTTTTGGCCGCAAAAATGTTAGAGCGCAATAACGCTTCTCAAATGATACAACGCGCCAAGAAAAACGCTCAAGGCATACTAAAAGAAGCCAAATCTGAAGGAGAAGCCATTAAAAAAGATAAAATTCTTCAGGCCAAAGAAAAATTTATCGAACTCAAGTCTGAACATGAAAAGGTCATTTTATCTAGAGATAAAAAAATGGCAGATGCCGAAAAACGTATTCGCGATAAGGAATCTCAGTTAGGGAGCGAACTGTCAAAAACAAAAAAATTGAATCAGGCAGCCGAAGATAAAATAAAGGATTATTCAAAACGCGTTGAATATCTCGAAAAAAAGCAGCATGAAATTGATAAAATGCACCAAAACAAAATTCAGCAGTTGGAGGTGATCTCAGGTTTATCTGCCGATGATGCCAAAGAACAACTCGTCGAATCCCTTAAAGATCAGGCGCGCACCGATGCTATGGCTCATATTCAAGGGGCTATGGAAGAGGCCAAAATGACGGCCGAGCAGGAGGCTAAAAAGATCATTATAAATACTATTCAGCGCATTGGTACAGAAGAAGCTGTAGAGAATTGTGTCTCTGTTTTTAATTTAGAAAGCGATGATGTTAAAGGACGTATCATAGGACGAGAAGGTCGTAACATTAGAGCCATAGAAGCGGCTACTGGGGTAGAAATTATAGTAGATGATACGCCAGAGGCCATTATTTTATCTTGTTTTGATAGCGTACGTCGAGAGGTGGCTCGACTGTCTTTGCACAAACTTGTTACCGATGGCCGTATTCACCCTGCCCGTATTGAGGAAGTGGTAAAAAAGACGACCAAACAAATTGAACAGGAAATTTTGGAGGTGGGAAAACGTACCGTAATCGATCTAGGCATACACGGTTTGCATCCAGAACTAATTAAAGCGGTAGGACGTATGAAATATCGCTCTTCTTACGGTCAGAATTTGCTACAACACAGTAGAGAGGTAGCCAAATTGTGTTCGGTAATGGCGGCAGAGCTTGGCGTGAATCCAAAACTCGCTAGAAGAGCGGGATTATTGCACGATATTGGCAAAGTGCCAGATACAGAAACAGAAACTCCACACGCCATCCTAGGTATGGAATGGGCCGAGAAGCATGGTGAAAAACCAGATGTTTGCAATGCTATTGGAGCCCACCACGATGAGATTGAAATGAAATCGCTATTGGCACCTATTGTGCAAGTGTGTGATGCCATTAGTGGTGCACGTCCGGGAGCGAGACGCCAAGTGTTGGATTCTTATATCCAGCGATTAAAAGATCTAGAAGACATAGCCTTTGGGTTTAACGGAGTAAAAAAGGCGTATGCTATTCAGGCAGGTCGTGAGCTTCGCGTCATCGTAGAAAGCGAAAAAGTGAATGACGATAAAGCGTCGGCATTGTCCTTTGAAATTTCGCAAAAAATTCAAACAGATATGACCTATCCTGGTCAGGTTAAAGTTACCGTGATACGCGAAACACGAGCCGTTAATATCGCAAAGTAGTATATATCACATCTTCTAAAAGCTGTCTGGAAGAGACAGCTTTTTTTGTTTAAAGACTATGTCTGAAAATCACGATTGATCAAGATGTAAAAATTGTGATTACTAATTATATAAAACAATGTAGTTCTTGTTGGGGTGAGTACAGCTCCCGCCTAGTTTCTATGGTGAGAAACACATGCGTATCCCTTGTACTAGTACATTCTTTTTTTAATCAAGTCATCACTTTGTGAGTTACCCGTGATAAGCTTTTTGGGTAGGGTAGAGCGCTGCACATTACACTTTCGTGAAAACGCATATGCACACAAAAAAAGCCTCCGTTAAGAAGGCTTTTAATGGATTAATAGTTAGATATATGTTAGTTAATAATAAGTTTCTTTCCAACTACTCCTGACGTAGTTTGCATCTGTAACAGATAAACACCAGAACTTATATCTTGCACCGGTAGGGTATAGTGCATATCATCTTGACTGACCTTCCAGCTTGTAATTAGCTGTCCATTCATACTATATAGTGATATACCGATCATTTTGATGGGAGTCTCCTTTTTAATCGCAATACTACGCGTAGTCTTCGTGTATCTTGCCGATATAAGTGTGACCTCTTGAGAGTGCTTGGCATTGGCCAAGGTATCTTTACTCAATGGACGGTCTTGACCATTATTTTGCCCTTCATCAGGTTTTTGATTTTCGTCGTTATTAGAATCTTGTTGATCTTGATCTGAAGTGTCACTATCACTATCCTGATCTTGATCTTGTTGATCAGTATGGCTATCATCTCGAGGGTCGTCGTCTGGCGTATTAGAAGTGTCATCTTGATCCTCTTCCTCCTGATCTTCTGTCTCATCACCTTCGTCATCAATAAATTTGAATACTACTGCAAATCTATCGGTGTAATTGCCTGCGGGTAGCGCTACAGAGAAATCCTGAGCTCTCATATCGGTCATGCTATCTTGTAGCATATCCCATAAATAAATGTTTAAATTTGGATCATTGACAAATACTTCGCTTTCAAGCATGATATCGAAAGTTCCTGGAGTCGCTAGTTGTACATATAGCGGGAATACATTTTGTTCTAGTACATTTGGAACTCCTTGAATGACCGTATTTCTATCTTCGACGATCCAGGTCATATCATCACCCTGAATATCCTTGATCTGACCATCATACCCTCTGTCGTATTGATAAGTTGTCTCTTTGTCAAGGGTTAGGAGTAGTTGTCTGTGTAATCCACTAGGCGCTGTAAATCCGATTCTAAATTTGGTACGCGTATCCTCCTGATCAAATCTAGTGTCGTCGGGTTGATAGTTGCTCGAGTTAGTTGTAGCAGCTTTGCCGTCATAGGTATCGCCCATCATAAAAATGGATGCACCTCCTTCTTTAACAAAATTGCGCTGTGCGTTGTTAAATTGAATACTACCGTTGGTGTCTGCAACTACAAAGAAGCCTTGCCCTACAGCAACATATCTTCCAGGAGTCTTTGTGCCAGATCCGGTTTGACTAACCAGTGGATGGCTTACAGCTGGCGTACCTCCTGAGAGGTTGTACATACCATATCCACCTTGATATTGCGAGAGGTAATGCGTACCACCACCCCAATGTTCCCAGAATAGTAGTGTGCCATCAAGGTGTGGATTATCATTAATAAAATCATTGGCATCTAAAGCCGAAGGGAAAGGGTTACCCACCAGATAATCGTTACCGCCATTTACCGCTAATGTGATCGTCTCAGAAGTGGTACTATTGTTAGGCTTGCCGATAAAGGTGTAATTTTGTTCGGCGGTAATTGGGCCGCTTCCAGGACCTTTCATCGTCCACCCTTCTCCTGGTGACATAGTGCCAAATGGTCCTACATACTGCCATGCCGAATAGGTGCTTGATACTTGATTATCGTACTTATAGAACCAATATGCACTAAGTGAAATTGGGGTGCCAGGGGCACCATCCAAGCCACCAGATATTCCGAAAGGAATCGGATTGTTTGGATCGGTTCCATCTCTCATCAAGCTAGCAATTGAAAAATCTTGATTGTTCAATGACGTATTTACCGTACTTACCGGTGATGACCAATAGTTATAAGTATAGGTGTCAGCTGTACCCCCCTGGTCTCTTTCTAGACTACCGCTACTAGCAGCGTCAAGGTCACTATCATCGGTTTGTACGAGTTGTGATTCTCCCACGAGATCTAATAATCCATCGAGACGAAGGTAGTGAGTGACTTCCATCTTGCTGTCATTTTCTACAGAGAGTTCATTGGCATTTACAGCAAGGGCCAATACCGTATTATTGGTTTGGGTTGTAACATTGTGTGCTGTCTGGACGATATTCCAATCTATAGTAATTGCTGGATTAACGATAGAGGTTGCTGCCGGATGTTGGAATTCATCACCAAATTCCCAAGTGCTGTCTGCGGTCCAATCGCCGTCTGCTGCAGAAACATAGGGTAGTGGAGCAGTTTGCTCATTTACCGTATCCAAATTTTTGATCGCGGCTACCAGGCCATTGCCCGATTCGTCTTTTACATTGGTAAAAGTATAACGATTCATTGGGAAGTAGCCTTGCAGTGCATTCCAAGGAATAACAGCTACATCATTTTTGGATATATTTTGTGGTATGACGCTTCCATCAACGGTATTGTCTGTATGCTCGGTAATCTCTTGATTCATAATGTAACGAATCTGAGTACCATTTAAGGCACGGTTCCAAATTCTCACTTCGTCTATGGTACCAACGAAGAAATCTGTAGGAGACGCACCATCGGCTGCACCTATTAAAAAGGCATAGTCTGTATCTGTTACCTGTGGTGCTGGTATATTTGTAGCCGAGTCTACTACACCATCAATATAAATACTGGTTTGCCCAGAACTACTCGTGACGGCTACTTGATGCCATTGATCATCGGGTAGTGCCGTAATAGAGGTCAGAACCCCTGTGGCAACTCCATTTTTAAGGGTAACGGTTACGGTATTGTCTGGGTTCAATTTGATATCATATCCTTCGGCAAAGGCAGTATTTCTTTTTGAAACGATGGTTCGGTTACCACCCGCTCCAGGCTTTATCCAAGCCGATATAGTAAAATCACCATCCAGGTCCAATTCGTCACCAGCATCTAAGTAATCTTCTACACCATCAAAAGTAATAGCGCGATTGTAATAGTATTCTGGGGCATAACCAAAGGTGATATATTTGGTACCATTAAAATCATAGGTGGTTTCAAGATTTGACCCATTTACCTCCATAATACTATACTCTGAGGTAGGATTAAAGGTAGGTGTATCAGAAATAAACATTAAGAATTTTCCTGGTGGTGTAATGGTAGCACTCAAGGCTATTTCAGGGATAGAAATTTTGGTAGGTCCTACAGACCCCGTTTCTTGAACCTTCCAAGAACGTTGAACTGCAATAAAATCGACCACACTATTAATGCCTGCTATCCCAAAACTCATGTCAACAATAATAGGGGCAGAGGCACCTAGGTTACCATTATCGTGTGCCCATAGTAAATAATTTTTGTTGTTTGCAAAGGTGTTAGGGTTGTTGCTATTGGTGTCATAAATGTCGGTAAGCCCTATGGTGAGTAAGGAGGTGCTGTTGACACTCTTAGATTGTTTTTGATGCAAAGCGCTACAATCATCTCTACCAATTCCGGCCACATCCCAGTTGTAAGTGCCACCGTCGGCAGATGCATCCCAAATCACATTACCATCAGAATCGACATAGTCTAATCCCGTACCATTGGTACCTAGTCCTATCCCATATTTGATCGCAAGATAGGATTGAATTTTGGCCTGATCTGCATCAGAGTTTCGCCCTCTATAGGATATGACTTCCATGATATCGCCATCAAAGCTCGAACCAAAGGTTTCACTTCGTCCTAACCAATACCTCGAGTTGGTTATACGGGTGAAGGTACTAGCGTTCACTTCAGTATTTCCGATACTCAAACCATCACAATATAGGTCGGCACCTGTATTACTGCTATTGGCACGGCCATTAAAGATATTGGCTTCGATAAAACTTTGGGTGGTACTTACATTGGCTATCCCATAATTAGTCTGAGGCCCTTGGTTGTAGGCTACGACATCATTGGTAAATCGGGCTGAAGTATCTCCCATTTCAAAGCCAGTGACATCTTCTGTAGGTTGGACTTCTCTGTAATCGTCACCACAAAAAATATCATTAGGCGCACTGCTTGACGTAATGGGTGAAGCGGGTTTTACTACAATATAAAATTCGTCAGAGTAAAATCCTTTTTTACCATACATTGCAGAAGTACTAGGGTTGAAGCGCAATACAGGATTAAAATTAGTGTTATTGGCAGGACTGTTATAATAGGTAGGTTCGGCTCCCGAGGGGGCTTCGGCGTTGGTATAAGGGGTAGTGTAGGCCTGATCCTCCCATGTACTGACCAATGATCCATCTGGAACTGTGGTGCCAGCATCGGCACGCAGCCATAGGGCAAGGTTGCTACCTATGCCTGCAGGACCACAGCTAGGATCTGCCACGGTAGAGATAGCCGTTCCGGTAATACAAACATTATCAAAGGCAACACCTACATCTCGTGTGCCATTATCTGACCTAAAATCAACTCTAAACTGCACGTTTGAATTGTCATCAAAGCCCTGTGAGTGTAAGTCTATAGAAGCAGTTGTCCAGCCCGAGGTGTTTCCTGTCCAACCGTTAACATACACAAAGTTTCCTGCTTGGGTTATCCCAAAATTGTAAACTACACGGCTCGTATACCAATTTGTACCTTCGCCATTGGCACCTAATGGATACCAGGTTGTACCACCATCGGCGCTAAATTGAATTTGAAATCCGTCTGGTGTCGGAGAAAATACATTAGAATCATTACTCGTATCATACCATAAGTCGATATTAAATGTCAATTTTTCATATCCTGACAAATCAATGATAGGACTAGTATATACTTGATGTGAATTGTTTTGATATTGACCAGAACTACGTTGCGTATACGCATAGTTTCCAGCAGCGCCACTAGAGGCTGTGGCTTCAGAACCTACATTCCAACTTCCATTGGTAGATGTAGTACTTGTCCAATTGTGGCCGGCGGCATTAAAGTCTTCACAATAAACCGCTACGGTAGAAGTAGGATCGATCCCAGTTCCTCGAATATTAAAATTATACGGGTTTTCGTCTGTATCATTTGTGGTAAAGGTCAATGTAGCGTTATCTGTACCTAAGGCAATCGGAATATAGGTAATGTCAAAGCTAGTGCTGTTTCCTGGTGTGATGGTTAATGACGGAAGGCTGGTAAGGGCAAATTGTGCACTTCCAGTTCCCGAAAGCGTTGGAGTTCCTATAGTAAGGTTTAGCGTACCATTATTTTCTATAGTAAATGTACGTACTACGGGAGAAGCAATAGCGGTTCCACCAAAATCGGTATGATCGGCAGTGGTGGGGGTAGTGTCGTTATCTTGAATTTCTATGCCATTACCACTTACAAAAGCTTCAGGTGCTGGAACGGCAGAGGTTATATTGACCGTATAATCTTCAACTTCTCCTCCAAAACTTCCATTGTCGCAGGAGCTAGTGATAGCAGCGTTATATTTGTGTATCACCCGCATTCGTGTATTGCCTAAGGTGGCGCCCAAAGGTACAGTAATAGCCAAGGGCGAAAGTGTTGTAGCGCCATTAGCGACATTGGTTGCAGTACCTAGGTTGTATTCTTCTCCTGCATCATCAAAATCAAAATCTTGATTCCAATCAATAAATGCTTTAACATAATAGGTAACATTACCATCAGTACTTACCTGCACATTCAGATTGTGGTTGGATCCTTGTTGTAAGTTTGTCGAAATACCCGTAAAATCACTGTAAGCCACATTTTCAAGTGGCGTATTATTATCGATAGTATTGAGTTGTACACGCCGAATAACATCGTCAAAACCATTTCCGTTACCTGAGGCTGCACAATAAGCTGGAGCCACTGCCAATCCTGTAATTGCAAAAGTGTATGGATTTTCGTCACTGTCATTATTTGCAATACTCACCGTGGCATTGTGTGTTCCAACGGCTACAGGCGCGTAGGTAATATCAAAAGTAGTAGAATTTCCAGTATTGACAACCGCCGCAGGGGTGTTGGTCACAGAAAACACTCCAGCACCAGCTCCACTAAGGGAGATACTACCCACATTTAAAGGAAGAGTACCTGTGTTTTCTATTGTAAATGTATGGGTGTTGGTATTGAGCGTATTGATCGTGCCAAAATCGGTATCATCGGTAGTGGATGGAGTAGCGTCGGTATGTGTTATCGTAGTTCCCAAACCGGTCACATTCATTTCTGGTCCAGAAACTGCTCCAGCTACCACTATCGTATAATCTTCTACTTCACCGTCAAATCCAATAGCGCAAGGCGTTGGGTAAACATTATATCGTGTCGAAATTCGCATTCGGGTAGAACCTGCTACTGCAGCTGCGGGTACGGTAATTGAAAAAGGTGAAGCAGAGGTTAAACCATTAGTCACATTGGTAGCAGCGCCAAGGGTGTATTGCTCTCCAGCATCCAAAAAATCATTGTCTTGATTCCAGTCAATCCATGCGCGCGTACCTACGGTATAGTTTCCATCAGTATTGACACGAACACTTAAATCGTAAGAAGTACCTATAGTTACCGTAGTAGACTGGGCCGTAAAATCACTATAATCATTGTCTTCTAGTGGGGTGGCATTGTCAATAGTGTTAAATATCACTCTTCTAGTGCCTGTGGTATAACCGTCTGTAGCGTTACCATTAGAAGTACAATATTGTGCTGTAGCTTCAAACGAAAGCAGTGAGGTTAAAACAAAAATTAATACAGTAGCCAAAGCTACATTGGGGAGTGTATTTTTTTGCATAAGTAATAAACGTTGCAGAAATAGCTTTGGGAACTATTTCTATGATTTGGGATTACTAAATTACGAAAAAAGTACAGCTACCCATACAAATTATGTTAAAAATGTGTATTTGAGCGTTGATTTGTGTATTTCATCGATAATACTAACAAACGTTCGTGTTTATATGTTAAAAATATATCATGGGTCTAAAGGGCCTGTGCGCTCGCCACAAGCTCTTTTCACAATTGTAAACCTCGCTGCGTTCGGTTTTCGCGAAAGCGTAATCTGACTACTTTGATCTCATTCAATGAGTGCTATGCAGTTGTGGCCCATAAGTAGGTGTACCGTGTTGGTGTAAAAAAAAACCTCCCAAAAAAAGGAGGCTCTTTGATCAGTATTTTGTCAAACACTTAATGAATGAGTACTTTGGTAATGTGACTATGGCTTGAGCTATCAAGTCCTAATAGATAAGCCCCATCACTCACCTCTCCTACAGGAA